>NZ_JAMYKV010000006.1:0-232927 GCF_040317535.1 Mesorhizobium sp. M1409 | reverse complement strand
CGACAGCCCTTGCCTGCAACTCACGCGCTCGCAAAATCCCCGCTTCAGACCTACGCCAAAAGACAGTGTGAGATATCCGGGCTAGCTCTCCAGTGCCTTCGCGGCGCGATCAAGCAGTGCGGCGCGATCGGGCGCAAATCCCGCTTCGATCCATTCCGCCTCGAGGTTCTTGAGGATTTCGCCCAGCTTCGGTCCTGGCGTTGCGCCGCGCGCCGTCAGATCGGCGCCTTTCAGCGGGAACATCGGTTTTTCCCATTTGAGCGCGAAGGCCAGCAGGCGCGAGAAGCCGCCGGCTTCAAGCAGCGCGTCATTGTCGTCAACAGCACGCACACGGGCGGCAGCCAGCGACAGGCGCAAGCGGTCGACAAATCCCTGCCGATGGCCGCGATAGAGCCTTTTCGCCAGTTCGCCCTCGGTCGTCTTCGGCTCGACAGCGGTGGCAAGCGCCCAGTGGCGCAGGCGATCCGCTTCGGCGATCGAAAATCTGAGCCGCTCGGCGAGTGTCTTCATGCGTGCGGCATCCGGCGGCACGATCGCTTCCAGCCGCAGCAGCGGGTCGGGCGCCCAGCCCAGTTCCTTCTCGGCCTTGGTCAGCCCATGGATGGCATCGATGCCCCATTTCTCGCTCGCCGGCAGCGCGGCGGTCAAGACGCCAGCCTGCCGCATCCAGAGCAGCGCCCGTGAGGGATCAGGCGCCGACAAAAGCTTCTTCAATTCAGACCAGATGCGCTCGGCCGAAAGCTGTGCAAGACCTTCCTTCAGCCGGGCACAGGCTTTCAACCCATCGGCATCGGGCCGGCCATCGCCATACCAGGCGAAGAAGCGGAAGAAACGAAGGATGCGCAGATAGTCCTCACGGATGCGCGCTTCCGCATCGCCGATGAAGCGCAGCCGGCGTGCCTCGATGTCGGCAATGCCGCCGACCAGGTCGACAACCCGGCCATCGGCTTCGGCATAGAGCGCGTTGATGGTGAAATCGCGCCGCTCGGCGTCAAGCTTCCAGTCGCGCCCGAACGACACTTTGGCCCGTCGCCCGTCAGTCTCGATGTCGGCTCGCAACGTGGTGACCTCATAGGGCTTGCCGCCGGCGACAACCGTGATCGTGCCGTGCTCGATGCCGGTCGGCACCGCCTTGAAACCTGCCGCCTCGGCGCGACGAACGGTTTCCCCAGGCAAACACGTGGTGGCGATGTCGATGTCGGCGACCGGCTGGCCCATCAGCGTGTTGCGCACGGCGCCGCCCGCGACACGCGCCTCTTCATCGCCCTCGCTCAGTGCGGCCAACAGGCGCTGCAGATGCTTGTCGCCGAGCCAGTCGGCCCTGCCCGCGATCGTGACACTCACGCATAGAGCCTTTCATAGAGGGTACGGATGATGCCGGCGGTGACGCCCCAGATGCGCCGGTCGCCATAGGGCATGTCGTAGAAGAACCATTCGAGATCGTTCCATATGCGGCTGTCGCGCTTGTGATTGGCCGGGTCCATCAGGAAGCGCAGCGGCACTTCGAAGGCGGCATCGACCTCGTCGGCGTTGAGCGTCAGCTGGAAACCCGGCCGCACGATGCCGAGCACCGGCGCGATGCGGTAGCCGCTGCCGGCGACATAGTCTGGCATGCGGCCGATGACCTCGATGCCATCCTGGCCAAGGCCGATCTCCTCGAAGGTCTCGCGCAGCGCCGCCGCCTCCGGGCTTGGATCGGCCGGATCGATGGTGCCGCCGGGAAAGGCCACCTGCCCCGAATGGTTGCGCAGCTTTTCGGCCCGTTTGGTCAAAAGAACCGTCGCATCGCCCTCATGATCGACCACCGGGATCAGCACCGCGGCGTCGCGCAGCGCCTTGCCCTGGTTGAGGCGTGGGTGATCGGGGTTGAAGCGATGGTCGCCATAGTCGTCGCCGGCATGCGCATCCGGCTGCGCGGCAAATCGCGCGCGAAAATCCGCGGATGAGAAAGGCGTCGGAGACACCTGGTCCATCACGCGCTCAGCCGCTTCAACTGGTCCGCCGGCATGATTGGGAACACAGCCTTTTTCGAGCGCACCGCGAACATGGTCTTGCCGCCGATCTCGACCTCCTCGCCATGGCCGACCAACTCATACATCACCGGCCGCGCCACCAAGGCCTCCAGCCGGCCGCGCACCAGCACATAGGGCTTCAGCCCGCCAGTCCCGTTCTCGTCGACGAAACGCAGCGGCCGCTCCGGCCCGGCCTCGACGACGTCGCCGACATTGGTTCGGAAGGTGATGACCTGCGCATCGCCGTCGCCAGAAACATCCATTTCGACGGCAATGAACGGCGCATCGGCGACGCGGATGCCGACCCGCTCCACCGGTGTCACCAGATAGGTCCTGCCGTCGGCATCCTTGCGCAGCACCGAGGAGAAAAGCTGCACCAGCGGCATGCGCCCGATCGGCGTGCCCAGATAGAACCAGGTGCCGTCGGCCCTGATCTCCATGTCGAGATCGCCGCAGAAGTCGGGATTCCAGCGCTCGACGGGTGCCGCACCCTTGCCGGCGCGGGCCGCGCGGGAGATCAGCGCCTCGAGACCGCGCGCCTCGGTGGCGGTCGTCAGGCTTTCTTCACGATGTTCCAAGGGTCCCGTCATGGTCACGAAATAGTCACTGTTGTTCCGCTTGTCAGCCTAAGTCTGTGATTTAAATTCTAATGCGGACACCAGGCGAGGCCGAATCGCGGCAGTCATGGTATGCTGCAGGCAGGTATTTCCAACCACAAGGATCGATGCGGCATGAGCGTAATGGTCAAGGAAAGCCCGATCAGCGAAACGGACATGATCGCCGAGGCCGAGAAGGCGCTGGCCGACATCTCCAGGATCCGCGACGGGGTCGGCCGGGTCATTTTCGGCCAGGAGAGCGTCGTCGAGCGCACGCTGGTGGCGCTGCTGGCCGGCGGCCATGCGCTGCTGGTCGGCGTGCCGGGCCTCGCCAAGACCAAGCTGGTCGAAACTCTGGGCATCGTGCTCGGCCTCAATTCGCGCCGCATCCAGTTCACCCCCGACCTGATGCCGTCCGATATCCTTGGCTCCGAGGTGATGGAGCAGGACGAGACCGGCAAGCGCTCCTTCCGCTTCATTTCCGGCCCGATCTTCGCCCAGCTGCTCATGGCCGACGAGATCAACCGCGCATCGCCGCGCACCCAGTCTGCGCTGCTGCAGGCGATGCAGGAGTACCACGTCACCATTGCCGGCGGCCGCTACGACCTGCCGGCGCCTTTCCACGTGCTGGCGACGCAGAACCCGCTGGAGCAGGAAGGCACCTATCCGCTGCCCGAGGCCCAGCTCGACCGCTTTCTGATGCAGGTCGATATCCTCTATCCCGAAATCGAGGCCGAGCGCCGCATTCTGCTGGAAACGACCGGCGTCGAGGACGCCAAAGCCCAGAACGTATTGCAGCCGGCGCGGCTGAAGGAAATCCAGACACTCATCCGCCGCATGCCGGTGCCCGAAAGCGTCGTCGAGGCGATCCTGACGCTGGTGCGCTCGGCGCGTCCGGGCCAAGGCAATGCCGAGACCGACAAGCACGTCGCCTGGGGCCCCGGCCCACGCGCCAGCCAGGCACTGATGCTGTGCACAAGGGCGCGCGCGCTCTACGATGGACGGCTGGCACCGTCGATCGACGATGTCCGCGCGCTGGCCGAGCCGGTGCTGCAGCACCGCATGGCGCTGACCTTCGCCGCCCGTGCCGAAGGCACCAGCGTGCGCGACGTGGTGGCGAAACTGGCCAAAGGTATCTGATGGCGCGTATTGGCGAGGTCCAGGCTCCGGCAGCGACGCGCGACGCGCTCGCCCGTGGCCGGTTGCGGGCTTCGCTGGTTCCGGACCTGCTGGTCGAGGCGCGGCGCATCGTCAACACGGTGATCGCCGGCTGGCACGGCCGCCGCAAGCGCGGCATCGGCGAGAATTTCTGGCAGTTCCGGCCCTATGTCGAAGGCGATTCCTCACGCATCGACTGGCGCCGCTCGGCGCGCGACGATCATACCTATGTGCGCGACCGCGAATGGGAAGCCGCCCATACGGTCTGGCTGTGGGCCGACCCCTCGCCGTCGATGCTCTATAAATCGACCGGCGCCAGCGTTTCCAAGCAATCGCGCGCGCTGGTGCTGGCGCTGGCCATGGCCGAATTGTTGTCGCGCAGCGGCGAGCGCATCGCCTGGCCCGGCCTTACCGATCCGTTTACCGCCCGCAACGGCGCCGAGCGCATCGCCGCCCAGCTCATGCATGCCGGCGATTTGCCGGCAAAACCCGATCTTTCCGACATCCGCCGCTTCTGCGACATCGTCATTGTCAGCGACTTCCTCGATCCCGTCGAGGAGACGATGGCCTGGCTCGACGTTCTAGCCCGCCACGGCGTGCGCGCTCATCTGATCGAGGTTGCCGACCCGGCCGAGGAAACCTTCCCCTATGCCGGCCGCACCGAATTCACCGACCCCGAGACCGGCGACAAGCTGACCGCCGGCCGCGCCGAAATGCTGGGCGATGAGTATCGCCTGCTCTACACCGCTCGCCGTCACGAATTGGCCGCCTGGTGCAAGCGCCTCGGCTGGAGCTTTACCCTCAACCACACCGATCGGCTGGCGTCCGATGCGCTGGTGCGCCTGCACATGGCGATGACCGCCGATGGCCCCTCTGTCGGGCCGACCGCTGGTGGCGGTCGTGCCGGAAAGGCCGTCGCATGAGCTGGCTGCCGCTCTCCTTTGGCGCCCCCATGGTGCTGTGGGGCCTGCTGGCGCTGCCGGTGATCTGGTGGCTGTTGCGGCTGACACCGCCCAAGCCGCAGACCGAGATCTTCCCGCCGCTGAAGATCCTGGCGCGCGTTCTGAAGCGCGAGGAGACGCCGCAGCAGAGCCCGTGGTGGCTGACGCTGCTCAGGCTGCTGATGGCGGCGCTCATAGTCGCCGCATTGGCCGATCCGGTCTTCAACCCGCGCGAAAAGCTGCCGGCCGAGGGTGCTGCCCTGGCCCTGGTCATCGACAATGACTGGGCAAGTGCCGCCGATTGGGGCAAGCGCGTCGCCACCGCCGAGCGGCTGATCGCCGATGCCGGCTCGAACGGCGTGCCTGTCGTCATCGCCTTCACCGCGGAAAAAGCCAATGCGGAGATCGGCCCGTTCGATGCCGCCGCCGCGCTCGACCGGCTGCGCGCCGCCAAGCCGCGGCCGATCCCGACCGACCGGCCCGCCGTCTATGCCCGCGTCGCCGGCGTGCTGGAGACCTTGCCCGGCGCCAGTGTCGCCGTGCTTGCCGACGGCCTTGCGGCAAAAGGCGACGAAGCCGCCTTCAACACGCTTTTGTCGAAAAATGCCGCCCGTGTCGTTTGGGCAACCGCCGACAGGCTGTCGCTGACCGGCCTGACCGCCGCCGACAACCAGGTCGACGGCTTTGCGCTGACCGCCATTCGCGCGCCGGGCGATCCTGCCCCGGCGCAGGTCACCGCCGGCGCCTTCGACGATAAGGGTCGCCGCATCGCCGATGCGACGCTGACCTTCTCGCCGGGCGAAACCACCGCCAACGGCACCATGGCGGTGCCGTTCGAGCTGCGCAACGACTTCGCCTCGATCGCGCTCGACGGCGAGCGCCAGGCCGGCGCGGTGCGCGTCCTCGATGAAAGCTCCAAGCGCCGCCGCGTCGGACTGTTGTCGCAGGCCGAGGCCGACCAGGCGCAGCCGCTTTTGTCGCCGCTCTACTACATCAGGCGCGCGCTGCAGCCCTTCGCCGATCTGGTCGAACCCTCCAGCGCCGACCTCGCCGACGCCATCCCGCAGATCCTCGACCAGAAGCCGGCGATGATCATCATGGCCGACATCGGCACCATTCCCGCACAGGTCCGGCAAAGACTGGTCGACTGGGTCGACAATGGCGGCACGCTGGTGCGTTTCGCCGGTTCGCGGCTAGCCGCCTCCGGCAATGACGACGATCTGCTGCCGGTCCGCCTGCGCACCGGCGAACGTTCGCTTGGCGGCGCGCTGTCATGGACGTCGCCGCAGCCGGTCACCGAATTCCCCAAGGCCGGCCCGTTCGCCGATCTTGCCCCGCCGACCGAGGTCACCGTCAGCAGGCAGGTGCTGGCCGAGCCGACGCCCGACATCGTCGAGCGCACCTGGGCCGCGCTTGCCGACGGCACGCCGCTGGTCACCGGGCTGAAGAAGGGCAAGGGCACGCTGGTGCTGTTCCATGTCACGCCCGAGGCGACCTGGTCGAACCTGCCGATCTCGGGCAGCTTCGTCGAGATGCTGCGCCGCATCGTGCAACTGTCGCGCAACCAGGGCGCGGCGATCGCCAATGCCGAAGCCGCCGCCACCTCGCTGGCGCCCTATCGCATGATTGCGGCCGACGGCTCGCTGGTGCCGCCGACGCCGGACGCGCGGCCGCTGGTTCCGGGCGCCGGCGCGTTGCCAGTGACCTTCGAGAACCCGCCCGGGCTCTATGGTTCCGAGACGGGTGTGTTTGCCCACAATCTGCTTGAAGCCGACAGCACGTTTGCGCCCCTGGCGCGCCCGCAAATCACGGTCCCGGTGACCTCGATCCAGTATGCCTTTGACGAATCGCGCAATTTGAAAGGCGCGCTGGTCGCGGCTGCCCTGGTGCTGATGCTGCTCGACACGCTGGCGGTGTTCTGGATAGGCGGCCTGTTTACCCGCCGGCCGCGCCGCGCCGGTGCCGTAACAACGACCGCGGCGATCCTGATTGCGCTCGGTGGCTTGTTCGGCCATGCCGATCTTGCCCGCGCCGATGACGCCAAGCCGGGCGAGGAGGTTGCAATAGAGGCGATTTCGAAGACCCGCATCGCCTATGTGCTGACCGGCGTGCCGGGCGACGATTCGATCAGCCGCGCCGGGCTCGAAGGCCTGACCCGCTTCCTGGTCGAGAAGACGGCACTGGAACCGGGCGAGCCGGCCGGCGTCGACATCTCGAAGGACGAACTGTCGTTCTACCCGCTGATCTACTGGCCGATCGATCCGGCCGCGCCGATGCCGAGCCAGGCCGCGATCGCCCGCATCGACGCCTATATGCAGCAAGGCGGCACGGTGCTGTTCGATACGCGCGACCAGTTCGCCAACGGCATCGGCGCCGATTCAACCAGCCCGGCGACGGAGCGGCTGCGCGACATCCTCGGCAGCCTCAACGTGCCGCCGCTGGAGCCGGTGCCGTCGGACCACGTGCTGACCAAATCCTTCTTCATTCTGCCCGAATTTCCCGGCCGCTTCGCCGGCGGTCCATTGTGGGTCGAGGCCTCGCTCGACGCCAGCAACGCCGAGAACCGGCCGGTGCGGACCGGCGACGGCGTCTCGCCGATCATGATCACCGCCAATGATTTCGCCGGCGCCTGGGCGGTCGACGAGAATGGCGACCCGCTGCTGCCGACCGTGCCGGCGGACCCGATGCAGCGCATCTACGCGCTGCGCGCCGGCGTCAACATCATGATGTACATGCTGACCGGCAACTACAAATCCGACCAGGTGCATGTGCCGATACTGCTCGAACGGCTGGGGCAGTAAGATGATGTCTTTTATTGCACCTCCGCGGATCGACCCTCCCAAATGGGAGGGTAAGGAATGAACTGGTCTATCTCCTTCGAACCGCTGATCTCCTGGCCCTGGCTGGTCTTGGCGCTGGTGCCGCTGGCGCTGCTGGGGCTCGTTGGCCTGTGGTTTCGCCAGCGCGGCTCGGTCTTTCGCTTCATCGCTTTGATGGCGCTCGCCGCCGCCCTGTTCAACCCGGTGTTCCTCAACGAGGAGCGCGAGCCACTGAAAAGCGTTGTCGCCCTCGTTGTCGACCGCAGCCAGAGCCAGGATATCGGCGACCGCACCAAACAAACCGACGAGGCGCTGGCGGGGCTGCAGCAGCGTCTTGGCCGCTTCAAGCAGTTCGACGTGCGCGTCGTCGAGGCGGGTAAATCCGAAGCCGCCGAAGAGCGCACCGAAACGCGGCTATTCGGCGCGCTCGAGGGCGCCTTCCGCGACGTGCCTCCCTCGCGCATCGGCGGCGCCATCATGATCACCGATGGCGAGGTGCATGACGCCCCCCCGGGCGTCCCCGATTTCAACGCCCCGCTGCATGCCCTGGTCACCGGCAACGACCACGAGAAGGATCGCCGCATCCGCTTCGAGAACGCGCCGCGCTTCGGCCTTGTCGGCAAGCCGCTCGACATGACCTACCGCGTCATCTCGACCGAGAAGGAGACCGGTCCGGTCGACGTGCGCGTCTCGGTCAATGGCGAGCAGGTCGCGGTCGAGCATGCCGCCGTCGGCCAGGCCATGCCGCTGCAAGTGACCATTCCCGGTGCCGGCCGCAACATCGTCGAACTCGCCATCGACCGCGAGCCGGGCGAACTGACCGACACCAACAACCGCGCCATCGCGCTCATCGACGGTATCCGCGAGAACCTGCGTGTGCTGCTCGTCTCCGGCGAGCCGCATGCCGGCGAGCGCACCTGGCGCAATCTGTTGAAATCCGACGCCTCGGTCGATCTCGTGCATTTCACCATTCTGCGGCCACCGGAAAAGCAGGACGGCACGCCGATCAACGAATTGTCGCTGATCGCCTTCCCGACCCGCGAGCTGTTCGTCGAGAAGATCAAGGATTTCGACCTCATCATCTTCGACCGCTACCAGCACCGCGACGTGCTGCCGATTCTCTATTACGACTACATCTCCGAATATGTCGAAAAGGGCGGCGCGCTGCTGATCGCGGCTGGCCCCGAATATGCCGGCGAAAGCTCGATCGCGCGCACGCCGCTGATGTCGGCCCTGCCGGCGATGCCGACCGGTGAGGTTGTAGATAAGGCCTTCTATCCACGTCTCACCGATCTTGGCCAGCGCCATCCGGTGACACGTGGGCTGGATGGCTCGGCCGCCGAGCCGCCGCGCTGGAGCCGCTGGTTCCGCACCATCGGCGTGCAGAACCCGGAAGGCGAGGTGGTGATGAAGGGCGCCGACAACCGGCCCCTTCTGTTGCTCGACCGCAAGGGTGAAGGCCGCGTAGGCATGCTTCTGTCCGATCAGGGCTGGCTGTGGGCGCGCGGCTTCGAAGGTGGCGGCCCGCATGTCCAGCTCTATCGGCGCATCGCGCACTGGCTGATGAAGGAGCCCGAACTCGAGGAGGAGCGGCTGACCGCCGACGGTCGCGGCATGGTGCTGGAAATCCGTCGCCAGACGATGGCCGACGACCCCGGCCCCGCCCAGATCATCACCCCGTCCGGCAAGACCTTGACCGTCAAGCTCGCGAAATCCGAGCCCGGCGTCTTCCTCGGCAGTGTCGAGACAAGCGAGATCGGCCTCTATCAGGTCGCCAATGGCGACCTGACCGCGCTCGCCCATGTCGGACCGGTCAACGCACCGGAGTTCGCCGATGTCATCTCCACCGAAAACCGGCTGAAGGCGCCGGCGGAAGCCACCGGCGGCAGCGTGCGCCGGCTGGCGTCATCCACGGCCCTTGGCAGCGATGTGACGCTGCCCTCCATTGTGCCGGTGCGCTCGGCCGGCGCCGCGTCCGGCAGCGACTGGATCGGCCTGCGCACCACGGACGACAGCGTGCTCAAGGCCGTCTCGCGCGTGCCGCTTTTCGGCGGCTTCCTCGGCCTCGGCCTGCTGCTTCTGGCGATGGGTTCGATGTGGTACCGCGAGGGACGGTAGCGCCACCTTTTTCCTTCTCCCCGTTCACGGGGAGAAGGTGCCCGAAGGGCGGATGAGGGGCAGCTCCAGCCTGAAGTGATTGGCGATCGCGCAAATGAACTGTTGTCACCCCCGGCGCCGCCCCTCATTGTCCTGCCGGACATTTCTCCCCGTATAGTGACGGGGAGAAAGATGCTGTCGCGGATGGTTTCGCCAATTGTCAGCGTTAAAGACTACCCCCGCCCTACTCTTCCGGCTCCGTCGTGAACATCAGCGGATAGCCCTTGGCCTTGCCGGCGTCGGTGGCCCGCGTCGCCTTGGTCTCGGCGACATCCTTGGTGAAGACGGCGACGACGCAGACACCGCGCCGATGCGCGGTGATCATCACCCGGTGCGCCTGGTCTTCGCTGAGCTTGAACTCGCCCTTCAGCACCGTCACCACGAATTCGCGCGGTGTGAAATCGTCATTGATGAGGATGACCTTGTAGAGCTTCGGCCGTTCGACCTGCGGCTTGACCTGGACACGCGGTTTTGTGGTGATTTCAGGCATTGGAACCGGCAATTTGCGTAAGCGACGTGGCCGCCATTCTGGCACCGGGAAAAGCGGCCGTCCATTTTGATCGACGCGCCAACCGGTATCCGGTGGGCGCGGCCAGCTACTATGTGGGAAACCGTCGGTCGCCGTTCAACGGCCCTGGCGGCTGAACACGCGGCGGCTAGGCCTGTCGGGCCGGAAGCGGTTTCCCCCGGCATCCGCCCGGCGTTCCAGCCAGGCTGTGATCGGCCAGGCGACGACGCAGATCAGCGTCGCGCCGGTCAGCACGATCAGCAACCAGGTCTGCGCCGGCGTGATGTAGTCCCAATTGGTGGAAATCGCCGGCGCAAACAGCGAAGGCTCGGTGCGTCCGCTGGCCGGATCGGGCACCGGGCTGGCGGTGAACAGGATCAGCACCCTGGCGACCCCGGTGGCCACCAGGCCGCCGAGCACCATCGAGCGCAGAATGGACGAAAGCCGCTTCTTCATGCGGATTGTCTTACACCGCCGGCGTTGCAAACGGGTTAAGTGTCAGTCGAGGCGGAAGCTTCCGGTGCCAGACTTCGGCCAGATATCGATCGATCCCATCAGTCCGATTGATCGCCGATATCAGGCTTTCTCAACGGCTTGGACAGGAAGAAGGCCGCTCCAGCCGAAACCGACTGGAGCGGCCTTGGTCAACAGGTTAGCATTTTATGCCGGACCTGATTACGTCTTCGGGGCGTCCTTCTTGACGGCCTTCTCGGCAGCCTTCTTGTGCTTCTTGACGGTCTTCTTGACGACCTTCTTCGGAGCAGCCTTGGCCGGAGCGGCGGTAGCCGGAGCAGTGGTCGTCGAAGCCGCCGGAGCAGCGGTCGTGGTGGCAGCGGCGTTGCCGAGAGCCGGCATTGCGAAAGCGAGAGCGACGGCGAGACCGGTTGCGGAGAGGATGGACTTTTTCATGGCTTCATTTCCTTTTCATGCGGGTCGAGTTTTCGAGTGTCACTGGACCGGGTCGTTCGGTGTCACTCCAAGCAGCTTCAAAGCATTGGCGAGCATCCGGATGCCCTGTGCCTGTTTCTTGGCGGCGCAGTACCGGTTACCCTTTCTCTGAAGTGCCTTTGCCGCGGTGACCTGCGTTGCCGTGGCATGGGTTTCGAGGGCTTCATCGAATTGGTGGCTGAGATTGGCGCACCGTTCGCTCCGGGTGGTGAGCGTCACCTTTGCGTCCGATTGTCCGACAGCGGCAGTGACCAGGCCAAGGCCCAGCAACGCACCCAACAAACTGATCGACAACCTTGGCATCGGTTTATCCGTAAACCCGGAGACTAGCGTCGCAGCCGATGACCTGACCGCCACGAGATCAGTTATGCCCTTGAAATTTTTCAGGAGTTTTTCTGAACTGTAGAATTTTGTTTCTGGATTGTGTCTGAGAGAGCCGGTGTGAACCCATCATCACCACTGGCCAACATATGGCCTGAATTCTATCGTGTGGGTTGCGACAGAAGGGCTTGGCAATCAACAATGACAGGGCTCAAGTGAAATCCGACGCGCACATACTGATCGTCGACGACGACAAGGGCATCCGCGACCTGCTGCAGGAATTCTTCCAGAAGCGGGGCCTGCACACCTCGGTTGCCGCCGATGGCATCGAGATGGAGACTATCCTGCGCCGCGCGCAGGTGGATCTCATCGTTCTCGACGTGATGCTGCCCGGCAAGAGCGGGCTGGAGCTGTGCCGCGACCTGCGCGCCCAGTATTCGACGCCGATCATCATGCTGACCGCCGTCACCGAGACCACCGACCGCGTCGTCGGCCTGGAAATGGGCGCCGACGACTATGTGCCCAAACCCTTCGATCCGCGCGAGCTTTTGGCGCGCATCCGCGCCGTGCTGCGGCGTAATGGCGGCGCCGAGCCCAAGCGCGCAACCACCAGGCAGATCTACCGCTTTGCCGGCTGGACGATGGACTGCTCGCGCCGCCGGCTGATCGCTCCCGACGATATCAGGGTCGAGCTGACCATGGCCGAATTCAACCTGCTGCAGACCTTTGTCAAAAGCGCGCAGCGCGTGCTGACCCGCGACCAGCTCATCGAACTCTCCGGCGGCGACAGCGACTACTCCTTCGACCGCAGCGTCGACATCCTCGTCAGCCGGTTGCGGCGCAAGATGGAAGACGACCCGAAAACGCCCAAGCTGATCCTGACCGTGCGCAGCGGCGGCTACCAGTTCCTGCCCGAGACGACCTCCGAATGAGACGTTTCCTGCCGCAGACCTTGCCTGTCTGGGTGCTGCTGATCGTCATTGCCGGCCTGCTGATCAGCCAGGTCGCGACCCTCTACATCGTGTCGCGCGACCGCGCCGTAGCCAATGGCGTGGTCGACCTCTACCGCCTCAACGACCGCGCCTTCTCGCTGGTGCAGCTGATGCATGACGCCACGCCGGAGGAACGCAAGGCGACGGCGACCGGTCTGTTCAACTCCACCTACGCGCTCACTGTCTCGGACACGCCGGCGGTCACCTCGTCGATCGCAAGCGACGACGAACTGGCGGAACTCGAAGACATCCTCGTCGGCCGGCTGTCGAAGTTCGGCATCACCGATGCGCGCGTGCGGCGCGACCCGGCGACGCGCGAGGCCGACGACGCCGACGGCACGGCGCCAGGGCCCGATATCGGCCAGGTGGAACGCGACCTTCTGGTGCTGGCCGCCGACTTCGCCCAGAGTGACAAGCTGACGGCGTCGTTGCGGTTCGCCGACGGCCAATGGCTGAACTTCACCGAGCCGATCACGCCTGTCGGCCCGATACTGAGCTTCGACAGCCTGCCGCTCTATTCGCTGATCGCCGGACTGGTGGTGATCATGTCGATCTGGTCGCTACGCCGGCTGACGGCGCCCTACCGGATGATGGAAACCGCCGTGAACCGGATCGGCAAGGATCTGAAGAGCCCGCCGATCGCCGAAGGCGGTAGCCGCGAGGTGCGTGCCGCCGCCAAGGCGATCAACGCCATGCAGGCCCGGCTGCGCGAATATGTCGAGGACCGCGAACATCTGGCGGCGGCGCTGGCGCACGATCTGCGCACGCCGATGACGCGGATGCGGCTGCGCCTGGAGCTGTTGCGCAAATCGGCGGTTCGCGAGGCGCTGGCGCACGATCTCGCCGATGTCGAGAGCATTGCCAGCTCGGTGATCGACTTCGCCACCTTCGAGGTGACCGAGGAGAAGAACGAGCGCATCGATTTCTGGTCGCTCGTGGAGTCGATCGCCGACAGCTATGACGACGTCTCGTTCGACGACGATACCCGTTCACGCGGCCTCGTCTGCATGGCGCGGCCGGTCGCGCTCAAGCGCTGCGTCACCAATCTGCTCCAGAACGCGGTCACTTACGGCAAGAAGGCGCATCTCTCCCTGCGCCTGTCGCAAAACACGATCCTGCTCACCATCCGCGATGAAGGACCGGGCATACCTCAGGCGCAGATCGACGCCGTGTTCGGCTCTTTCGTGCGCCTCGAACAATCCCGCAACCGCCAGACCGGCGGTCTCGGGCTCGGCCTGACCATTGCCCGTAACATCGCACGCGCCGCTGGCGGTGAGGTCAGCCTGTCCAACAACCCGGGCGGCGGTCTGCTGACGCAACTGCGCCTGCCATTGGCGGCCTGACGCAGCCCAAAGTGCCGACCTCGCAAGGCGCGGCTTTGGACCGGCATACGCGGAAACCCGGGAGGCCGGCAGCGAGATATCAAGGTCGGCGCGAGGACAAGCGATGTGTTCCCGTTTTCAATGGATGACGGCGATCTTCCATGCAAGCAGGGCAACGATTGCCGCTGCGCTGGAGAGGGTCGCCAAACCATGCCGCTCGAACGCATGCAGGGCAAGAACCGCCAACGCGGCACTGATCGCCGCGAGCGTCCCTTCGATATAAAAGAGCTGATTTGCAGTCAGTTGCGTGCCGGTCGCACCGCCGATCCTGAAAAACTCCAGGATCGATCGCATCGCAATCACAAGCAGTACCCCGAGCGCCGTTTGCGCGGTCCGCGGTTTAGACAGCCAACCCCAAATCCGTTCCAAAGCGCCTTTCCCTCATAGCCGACGGTCCTGGAGTTCTCGCGGCTCCTACCGCCGCAGGACCGCACTCAGCACGTCGCGGATGCCGATCGCGCCGACAAAGCGCGATTGATCATCGAACAGTGCCACGGGTGCTGTCTGCGAGCGGTGCATGGCCAGCATCACTGTTTTCAGCGAGGTGCCGGGGTTGGCCCAGAACACTTGCGCCGCTTCCTCCGGCTGCCCTTCGAGATCGGCGCACGACACCCAGACCGCCGGCTTGCCGTCGCGTTCGGCCGCCGCCACCAGCCCGTGCTCATCGATCTTGAAGCGCGTCGTTTTGCGCCGGTCGAGCCACACCCAGCCATTGTCGCCATGTTCCAGGTCGCGGCGGTCGCGCATGACGTTCCAGGCGGTCAGCACCGACAGCGGGTTCACATTGGCGATGAAGTCGCGGACATAGTCGTTGGCGGGCCGCAGCACGATGTCCTCCGGCGCCCCGGTCTGCACGATGCGACCGCCTTCCATGATGGTGATGTGGCTGCCGATCTTCAGCGCCTCCTCGAGGTCGTGGCTGACGAAGATGATGGTCTTCTTCAGCTCGGCCTGCAATTGCAGCAGCTCGTCCTGCAGCTTGGTGCGGATCAGCGGGTCGAGCGCCGAGAACGGCTCATCCATCAGAAGGATCGGCGCCTCGGTGGCGAAGGCACGGGCCAAGCCGACGCGCTGCTGCATGCCGCCCGAAAGCTCGTGCGCGTATTTCTTCGACCACTGGTCGAGATTGACCAGCTTGAGCTGGCGTTGCACCCGTTCCTTGCGCTCTAGCTCCGGCACGCCGGCGAGTTCAAGGCCGAGGCCGACATTCTCCTCCACCGTGCGCCACGGCAGCAGGCCGAACTGCTGGAACACCATCGCCACCTGTTTCTGGCGCAGGCGCCGCAAGGTCGCCTCATCGCAAGTGACGACATCGACGGTCTTGTCGCCATCCTTGACCAGGACCTGGCCGCGCGACACCACGTTGAGCCGATTGACCGCCCGCAGCAATGTCGACTTGCCCGAACCGGACAGGCCCATCAGCACCGAGATCTCGCCCTCGTTGATGGTCAGGCTGGCGCCGGCACAGCCGAGCACATTACCGGTTTTTTCGAGGATATCGGCGCGGCTGGCGCCGGCGTCGATCATCGCCAACGATCCGGCCTGGTCGGCGCCGAAGACGATATCGACGTTCCTGAAATCGACGGCGACGGTCATTTCTTGCCTCCAACGCCGATGCGCGTCATGCGGTCGAGCACGATGGCCAGCACGACGATGGCCAGGCCGGCTTCAAGGCCGAGGTCGATCTTGCGCGAACCAAGCGCCCGGTTGATCTCGGTGCCGAGGCCGCCGGCACCGATGAGAGCCGCGAACACCACCATCGACAGCGACAGCATAATCGACTGGGTGAGACCGGCCATGATGGTCGGCAGGGCCGAGGGCAGCTCCACCTTCCAGAGCAACTGGCTCTTGGTGGCGCCGAACGCCTCGCCTGCCTCGACGATCGACTTCGGCACCGAGACGACGCCCAGATGCGTGAGACGAACCGATGTCGGGATGACGAAGATGATGGTGACGATGAGACCGGGCGCGTTGCCAAGGCCGAACAGCGTCAGCACCGGGATCAGATAGACGAAGGTCGGCAACGTTTGCATCAGGTCGAGCACCGGCAGCATGATGCGGTAGACCTTCGGCTTGTGAGCCGCCCAGATACCGAGTGGCACACCGATGGCCATCGAGGCGGCGGCAGCGGCAACCACCAGCACCAGCGTCTCCACGGTCTGCTTCCAGAGATTCTGGTTGAGGATGAACAGCAATCCGAGAAAAACCGCCACTGCCAGGCCTCTCGATCGCTGCAGATAATAGGCAAGCAGCGCAATCAGGGCGATGAGAAGGACGGGCGGTATCAGCAGCAGCGTGTCGACCACGCCGTCGAGCAGGAAATTCAGGCCGCCTGAGAGGCCGCGGAAGAAGGTGTTGAAATTGTCGGTGAGGAAGGTGAAGAACGCTTTGCCCCATTCGCCGATGGGAATTTTATAACTGACAAAGAATTTTGAAATCGGATCCATCTAGCCCCTCTTTGGCAGCCGCCGTCCTTGCCGGACAGTCATCTTGTCACAGGATATAAAAAAGGGCAGCCTTTTCTAGATGGCTGCCCTCACTCGCGTCATGTCGGATTCAAAGTCGGCTCAGCTCCCGAGCGCGGTCTTCACCGCCGCAGCCGCGTCGCCGCCATCGAAAGTGGTCACGCCGGCAATCCACGGAGCGACCGCGTCCGGATGCTTCTTCAGCCAGTCGGTCGCGGCCGTGTTGGCGTCGCTGCCCTTGAGGATCGCGTCCATCATCTCGCCTTCCATATCGAGATTGAACTTCAGGTTGGCGATGAACTTGCCGGCATTCGGGCACTCGGTGGTATATCCCTTGCGCACATTGGTATGCACGGTGGCGGCGCCGAAGCCGCTGTCGCCCATGCCGTCGAGATAGGTGATCTTCATGGCGCCCATCACCGGATGCGGCGTCCAGCCGAGGAACGCGATCCACTCATTGTTCTTCATCGACTGTTCGGCCTGCGTCAGCATGCCGGCTTCCGAGGATTCGACCAGTTCGAAGCCTTCGAGATTGTCCTTCGGGTTTTTGATCATGTCGAGGATGATGCGGTTGCCATCGTTGCCGGCCTCGATGCCGTAGATCTTGCCGTCGAACTTGTCCTTGAACTTGCCGAGGTCGGTCAGCGTCTTGACGCCGGCGTCCGCCACATAGGTCGGCACGACGATGCCGTAGCCGGCGCCGCTGAGGTTTTCGCTGATGGTCTCGACCGAGCCGTCGGCGGTGTAGTCCTTGATGTCGTTGGTCATCGACGGCATCCAGTTGCCGAGGAAGACGTCGAGGTCCTTGTTTTTCAGAGACGCATAGGTCACCGGCACCGATAGCTGGATCACCTGCGGCTCGTAGCCGAGTGCGGTCAGCAGCACGGAAGCGATGCCGGTCGTCGCCTGGATGTCGGTCCAGCCGACATCGGAAAGACGCACCGCCTTGCAGCTCGCCGGATCACCGGCGAATGCAGCGCTCGTGGACAAAAAAGCCGCCAGGCCGAGGCCGGCGACGAAAGAGTTCATACGCGACATAGGTATTCTCCCATTGTGATTCTTTGGCGAAGCGCAGCTGCGGTTTCTCTGCCCGCCTTGTTTCGTCAGCCAAACACCATTCTGGTGCGGTTTCAAGCGTTAAGGCAATCACGATCAACGGCGCGGACTGGCCAATCAGCGACACGGCTGACGCTTTTGTCTTGCCGGACAGTTTTTTCAGGAGCGAGGCGGCTTTTTCGTAGAAAGGCTGCCGTGGCCCCTCCCCGCACGACACCAAGTCGGCTTAAGGTCTGTTTAGATTCAGGTCAGGCCGCGCCGAAAATGGTGGGCTCCGAGAACCGGAGCGGAGCGTACTTTCGGGTACGTGAGCACCGGAAGCGCAGGAACCGCCATTTGCAGGCCGGCATCACCTGAATATCAACAGACCGTAAAGGACGGCATGGCCAAGCTCTACTTCCACTATGCAACGATGAACGCCGGCAAGACCACGATGCTGTTGCAGGCGTCGTACAATTATCGCGAGCGCGGCATGCGCACGATGCTGTTCGTCGCCGGCCATTACCGCAAGGGCGATACCGGCCTGATCTCGTCGCGCATCGGCCTGGAGACGGAAGCCGACATGTTCCGCGATGGCGACGACCTGTTCGCCCGCGTCGCCGATCATCACGCGCATACATCGGTGCATTGCGTCTTTGTCGACGAGGCGCAGTTTCTCGAAGAGGAGCAGGTCTGGCAGCTCGCCCGCATTGCCGACCGGCTGAACATCCCGGTCATGTGTTACGGCTTGCGCACCGATTTCCAGGGCAATCTGTTCTCCGGTTCTCGTGCGCTGCTGGCCATCGCCGACGATTTGCGCGAAGTGCGCACCATCTGCCGCTGTGGCCGCAAGGCGACGATGGTGGTGCGCCTTGGACCTGACGGCAAGGTGGCGCGCCAGGGCGAGCAGGTGGCGATCGGCAAGGACGTTTATGTCTCGCTCTGCCGTCGCCACTGGGAGGAAGAGATGGGCCGCGCCGCACCCGACGACTTCATCGGCTTTATCAAGGGCTGACGGCCCCGGCGACCTTGCCCGGGCCCGGTGCAGCCCGATCGACACCTACCGCGATCGCGCCGCGATGCAGCGTTTGTTAAGGCCTCGGCACTATAAGGCCCCAGCCAGAGCTCTCCGGGGTCAGCCATGTTTCGAGCCGCTTCGTCCGCCAGCATTCTTCTCCTTGCCACCTCACTTGCCGCCCATGCCGGCGGTGACCCGGCCCTTGGCAAGAAGGTCTTCAACCGGTGCATCGCCTGCCACGAAGCAGCCACCGACCGCGACAAGGTCGGCCCGCATCTGTCGGGCGTCGTCGGTCGCACCGCCGGTAGCGCCGAGAGTTTTCTTGGTCACTACTCCGAGGCGATGAAGAGTGCCGGTGCCGCCGGCCTGGTCTGGGATGAAGCCAATCTCGCCGAGTATCTCAAGGCTCCCAAGCTGAAAGTGCCCGGCAACAAGATGGCGTTTGCCGGCCTGACCAAGGACGACGACATCGCCAATGTCATCGCCTATCTGAAGGCCGATCCCAAGCCCTGATCCGCCGCGCACGCCGCTGTAAAGCCGGCTTCCGCCTCGCATGTCGCGGCCGCTATTGCTGCATTGGCTTGCCAAATACAAAGGCATCCGTTCGCCGTCGTTTTGCGGCTTAGAAGTTCAATGGCAGTTGAACCAAGCCTGGCCGGCAGGCTAATCACGCCATGACCTCGCCTCCATTGCCTTTCAAGACCGTGACCGAATATTTTGTTTTCGGGGCGGGTCTTGTCTTGCGTCTTTCAATCCCCGGATGCCCCACATATATTCGCCGCTGTTCGCGACCAGCGACGTGATGCCGAAGCGGGAGGCCCCAATGGCGACATTGCAGAATTTCGACGCCGAAATTGCCAAGACCAAGCAGGTCGTGCAGGACATGCGCACCAAGATCGAGCAGTCCGGCACCGTGCTTGATACGCTCGCCACCGCCGACAAGAAGATCGGCGACGCCAATTTCGACATCGAGAACGCCCGCATCGAGGATGTGCTGAAGCAGCAGAAGGTGATGGAAGGCAACATCGCCGACCTGATCATCGGGCTGGAGGACGCCACCAACGTCTTCGGCGCCGAGTTCGAGAGCATGAAGAACTACACCGGCTGGGAAAAATTCATCGGCGTCTTCTCCAGCCAGAGCAAGCAGCGCATGCGCACCGACCGCGTCCGCAACATGTCGCTGGCCGGCAATCTGCAGGAACTGCTGGTCAAGTCCGACACCATCGTCGGCATCCTGAAGGCGCAGAAAGGGGTCCTCGACCAGCGCTACAAGACCTCCGAGACCAGCCTGTCACAGGTCATCGAGCGCCGTAAGACCACCATGACCAACCTCGAAGCCGTGCAGAAGCGCATCGAGGAACTCAACCCGATGCTGCTCGACATCGAAAACAAGATCGCCGCTTCGACCAGCCAGAAGGAGCGCACGCAGCTCGAAGGCGAGCGCTCCAAGCTGGCGACGGAATACAATGAAAAGCAGGCCAAGGAACAGGAGCTGCTGGCCGAGAGCCAGACGCTCGAGCGCTACACCTCGATGTTCCAGACCTTCGTCGATTCGCTCAACAACCAGATCGCCGCGCAGTCGACGCTGATCAACAAGCTGACCATCGACACCGAGCAACGCATCGTCCTCTACAAGGCGCTCGAAGATTCGCTGAAGACCGCCGCCCAGCAGGACGTCGCCCACAAGATCAACACGCTGGGCAGCCAGGTCGACAACACCGCCGAGGAAACCATGGCCGGCATCGGTGCCGCCTCGCAAAAGCACATCGGCGACCTGCTCGAGATGCACGAGAAGAACATGGTCGCCACTGCCGACATCCAGCGCCGCAAGAAGCTGGCCGACGATGCCTTTGCCCGCCGCTTCGACGAGGTGCTGAAGAAGCACAATTCGGCGAACTACGTGCAGTCTTAGGAGTGACAGGACTGCCCGCGAGCACACAAGCATGACCCGCGAAAACGAAGCGGCGGCACGGTATTTCTCCGCCATCACGGCCGCGCTCAGTGGCCTTGAAGTGTTCATGCGCGACGATCGCTCGCCGCTGTACCGGCATGGCATCGTCGCCAAGATCGTCGCCGAATACATCGCCCGGCTCGACAAGTCATTCGCCTGCTGGCGCAACCGGCTGGGCTTCATGGACACGTTCCGCATTTCGCGGGCCGAAAGCGGCTTCCCGGTCTTCCAGAACCTGCTCGAACTGGAAAATGACCGCCGCCAGGCCGATGCGCGGCTGGCCAACATTCCGCTGGCCGGCGAGTTGCGCGAGGAGATGGCCGACTTCATCCTGCGCCACAAGGAATTCCCCGAGGCGCTGCAGAAGTCGATGGCCGAGAGGCTCTATCTCGAGGACGTGAAGAGCGAAAACACGTTCGGCCCGTTCACCCTGGCGCAAACGGCCAAGGTCTCGGTCAACCCGAAGACGGGGCGTCCCTACTATCTCGTCCACTGGGCGACGTTCGACGGCAGCGCCAACCTGCCTCTGGTCTACATGGTGACGGTGGAGGATTCTTCCGAAGACATGGTCCGACAGCTTGTCGACAGAAACGGCAAACTGAACGAGACGATCGACATTCCGCTGCCGGTCGACGGCCTGCTCAATCCCGAGCTCGCCCACCGTTTCGACGATTTCACCGAGAAGAACTCCGCCTATACCCTGTCGCCGGCGACCATCGCGGTCAACCTCGACAAGGATTTCGAGCCGCTGCATCCCAAGCAGCTGCGCCGCGTCGTGCTCGGACCATTCTATTCGGCTGGCATTACCGACAACAATTCGACGGTGACCGAGGTGCTCGCCAAGGTGCGCAAGCCCGAAAATGCCTGGCTGCTCACCTGGACCATCCAGGAGGTCTATTCCAAGGCTGAGAAGCCGGGCCGCAAGGGGCTGTTTTCAAGCGAGAAGACAACGCAGGAATTCTTCATCAACACCGACGATCTGGAAGCCGCCCGCCAGGGCGTGTCGAGCTACGAAAACCACGCGCTGATCCCGCACGAGGCCTATCAGGCGCTCTATGCCGTCGGCGAGGCGCAGAAGATTTTTGCCGGCTACAAGGTTCACATCCTGTCCAACGGGCAGGTCATCTCAGACGTCTGACCGTCACACCACGGAGCAACCTTCATGGATACCGGCCTGACCACCATACCGGAAGCTGCGATCGAAAAGCACCGCGCAACCGCGCAAAGCTTCATCACCCGCATCGTCGTGCTGGAGGATCCGTCACGCGAATCGGGCACGGCACTTGCCGGCACCAACCGCCGCTTCGTCTCGACCGTCTCGGTCGGTTCGGTGCGCCGCACGCGCGAAGTCGAGCTAGCCAAGACCGTCGGCGCCGTCCATCCCGACGACCAGTTGCTGACCATCCCGCAGCACACGCTCCTGTTCCGCGCCCGGCGCGGCACGGCGATCGCGCTCGCAATATCTGATGTTTTCGCCGAAGGCTCGGACCTCGAAAGCCTGCAGGCCAAGAACACCCGCGCCCCGCTCGAAGGCGACGAGGCGTCCACCTTCAAGAAGCTTCTGTCGGCCTCGGCTTACATCTCCGCCTTCAGCCTCGCCTCCTATCTGTTCCAGCTGATCGACAGCGACGGCGAGGCGCCCAACGATATCCCCGAGCCCGACTTCCTGTTCGACACGCCGCAGGATGCGGTGAAGTCGATCCTCGCTGGCCTCGACAAGGCGATCTCAGGATCGTCCGACGACGCCGACTTGATGACCCGGGCGCGCGCCTTTGCCCGCGTCGCCATCGACGGGCTTCTGGCGCGCAAGGGCCGCTTCGACGGCATCGGCCCGTTCGAGAACGCCCATATCCGTATCGATGCCGACGACTTCACCCTCGATGGTTTCGACGTCGCGCCGGGCAAGCGCTCCAAGCCGCTGGTGATGACCTTCAAGAAGCCGGAGGAGGTCGTCGGCAACCACATTGCCAAGTACCAGTCGGTCAAGCTCGCCAAGATGCTGATGGCCTACGACTTCGAGCGCGAGATGAACCCGTTCGTCGAGCTCGGCGGCTTCCTGTTCACCTTCATCGGCGACGGCGCGCCCGGCACCGGCAAGACGACGCTGATCCAGATGATCGCCGGCCTCGTCAACGGCTATTGCCAGGTCGCCGGCTATCCCTTCGCCTATGAGAATTTCGGCGTTGACCAGATCTCGTCCTATCAGGGCAAATCCGGCCAGAACTGCCGCCAGTTCATCAACAATGTCTTGAACCCGCGCGTCATCGGCTTCGGCACCATCGACGACATCGACCAGGTGGCGGCGCGCCGCTCCGACGACCGCGCCTCGGCCGGCCAGCAGGAGATAACCGGCGTCTTGATGGACGCCTTCGCGGGCGCCACCACCGTGGTGCGCGGTAACTGCTCGTTCGGCATGTTCTCCAACTATCCCGAGAACGTCGACGACGCGCTGCGCCAGCGCGCCGGCGCCCGCTGGCTGGTCGACGGGCCACAGAGCCGCGACGACTACATCGACATCTTCGTGCTGCTTGCCGGCAAGAACCACAAGATCCCGCTCGGCGACCATAAGCTCTACGCCGCGCAGGAAATCCAGCGCGCCGTGACCGAGGCCTATGAGGAGCACGAGAAACCGCGGGAAGACGGGCTGATGAAGGTCTACGAACGCTACATGAAGGAGAACGGCGCGCCGAAATCGATGGCAGACATCGGCACCTATCTGCACCTGATCAAGGATGCCGAACCGCGCTTCACCGGCCGTGCCATCAAGAACGTCACCGACGCCATCAAGATGCGCGCCATGGACATCGAACTTCCCGACGACTGGTTCGAGAAGCCGGAAGTCTTCATGCACAAGGGCTACGACGAGAAGAAAGCGATGATCGAGGAACTGCGCGGGCCGTTCTCGATGGACATGGTCATGCAGGAGATCAACCGCTACGCCGACTCTGAGTTCCGCTATTCCGACAAGTCCGACGACTCCGCCGTGGAAAAACTGCTGCGCGACGCGCGCCTGCGCGAACGGGCTGCGCGGGAGATGGAAGAGATGAAGAAGAAGGGGCTTTGGAATGCGTGACGTTCCGTCCCTTGTGAATCCTCGTCATCAATCGACAAGTTGCAATCGCGATGCCGAAGGACGAGGCGCCAACGCTGACGCTCCCCTCTCCCCGTTCTTCACGGGGAGAGGGTAAGGGTGAGGGGCAGCGCATGCGTGGACCAGAAATTGAGACAACGGGTCGAGCGAGACGTCTGCGCCAGTCGGACAACGACGCTGAGAACGCACTTTGGCTCGAATTGCGTGACCGCAGACTGAACGGCCATAAATTCGTGCGGCAGTTTCCGATAGGCAGCTATTTTGCCGATTTTGCCTGCAGGAAGTGCCATCTAGTTGTCGAAGTCGACGGCAGTCAGCATGCCGGCAATAAGTATGATCAGGCCAGGGATCGCTTCATGGTTTCAAATGATTGGTCGGTCCTCCGCTTCTGGAATGTCGATGTCTTGAAGGATCGGGAAGCTGTACTTGACACCATACTGGCCGCGATCGGGGGACGTCTCGCACACCATATCGAAACGCACGAGCTTCGATTTGTTGCCGCCAAAGGCTATGGGGAGGCATGTTCTTGACCGTTAGCGCCGCCCCTCACCCCTACCCGCTCCCCGTGAAGAACGGGGAGAGGGGGGCGTCAGCGTTGGCGCTTCGTCCCTCCAAGCAAAGCTCCTCGGAGCCTTCCACATGACCGCCAAGAAACCCGATCTGCTGCGCGACAATGAGCTGATTTATGGCCGGCTGCTGACGGTCGACGAGTCGCACTTGATCCAGCGCTACAACAAAGCGCTCGCCGCGTTCGGCCTGAACCCCACCAAGCTGAAAAGCTTTCAGATCGACCGCACCGGCTTCTCGCCCGAAGTGGCCGAGGAATGCGGCGACTACGACTATCTCGATCCCAACGAGGTCAACCGCCGCTTCATCATCCTGACGCCGTCGCAGATCGACCTGCCGGTGGTGCACACGGCCTTCTCCAACACCTCGCAGCTGATGTTCGAGTTCATGTCCAAGAACCAGCGCGCCATCGACGCGCTGACCATCAAGGACGTGATCTACGGCGAGATCGAGGATTCCATTCCCAAGGTCAACGACATCGAGGATCTGCTGTCGATCAGCCAGGTCGAGTTCAAGGTGCTGTCGGCCGAGAATGTGCTGGGCAAGGCCGCCGAACTCGGCAAGCTCGTCGACCGGCTGAAGCAGGAGCCCGACGCCTGGCGCGACAACGCCATGCTGACCCGCATGGTAGAGCTCGCCAAGATCTGCGGCGACATCCGCGAGAACGCGCTGGTGCCCGACCAGGTGATCTTCCGCCACAACGCCTACTGGACCAGCCATTTCGGCGGCCTCTACGTGTTCGTCGACCCTGATATGACGACCGTGATCAGCGATCCGGCGGCTCCCGGTTTCCGCCGTTCGCGACCGTGGCAAGTGAGCTATATCTCGATCAGCGATGCCGACAAGGTGTTCAAATTCCTCGCCACCACCGGGCGCATCGAGCTGCCGCGCGCCTCCTGGGTCGAGACATCGGGTTATCTCGAGCATCGCGCCGAGATGGTGGTGCGCGCGCTGATCCGGGACGCCGACCCGAACCGCAACCTGACCGACGTCGACAAGGTCTGGCTGCAGACCTGGATCCAGAGCCATGCCGACATGATCACCAAAGACGGCAACTTTCCCTTTCTCAACGCCGCCAAGCGCGAGATCGCCCAGCTCGGCCACCTCAAGATCGAGGATGTCTTCCCGCAGCAGCGCTTCCTGGTGATCCGCGCCAAGCCCGATCATCCCGACGCCTGGCTGACCAACCGGCTGATCTCGGATTTCGTGCCGTCGGACTTCGTCTCGCGCTACATCTTCAACAAGCAGGGCTTCTACAAGGACTATGACGGCTTCAGCGACGCCTGGCGATCGCATGTTGTGGACGTTCTCAAAACCACATATTTGAAGGACAAGGTGGCGTTTCGCACACGCCTTTACGGTCTGACTGACTAGAACGAAATGAACCGTCACTTCGTTCTAACTTACTGTTTTGGCGCATGATGTTATCCAAAAAGTCTGCAACTTTTTGGCATCGTGCTTTGAGGGGATGACATTGCCATGCTCGATCCGATCGTGAACTTCTTCACCCGGATTTTCCAGTGGATCGGCCGCGGCATTGGGCTTGTGATCGGCGCGATCCTGTGGCCGTTCCTGTGGGCCGGGCGCTGGTACACGCAGCGCGGCTGGATCCTCAAGGCGGCGCTCGGCCTGGCTTTGCTGGTGCTGATCGGCCTCTACGCCAATTTCTTCTACGCCACCCAGTGGTGGAACAATTTCAACCCGAACTACCCCGACACATACACTTTCGAGAAACGTAACGTCTCCGCCGGCGAACAGCTCTCTGCGGGCTCCGGCACCGACACGGCCAAGACCTGCGGCAACTCCGGCATCGCCCAGGTGGCGGCCGACCTGACCGATTTCAACGTCAACCAGAATGCCTGGATCTCGTCGATGATCCTCTACAAGCTCGGCCTGTTCGGCATCGACTGGGACAACACGCCGTGGATGGATAACAAGGCCTCGTTCCAGCGCGGCATCAACCAGGCAGTGCGGCGCACCGCGACCGAACTCGCCGACAATCTCGGCCGTGTGCGCACCACCTCGCAGATCGACAGCGATCTGCAGAATGCCCGCGGCAATCTGCAGTTCGACGAGGAGACCTGGTATTTCGGCCTGAACCCGTTCGGCCCCAAGACGCCGACGCCAAGCTACTATCGCGATGCCGTCCGCATGCTGCGTTCCTTCAACGCTCGCCTTGCCACCTGCCAGGCGACGTTCGACGCCCGCGCCGACAATTTGAAACAATATATCGACCGTATCTCGTCCGACATCGGCTCGACCTCGGCGATCCTCAAGGAACGAGCTGAAAACCACAACAATGGCTGGTTCGATTTCCGCGCCGACGACCGCTTCTGGTTCGCCTATGGCCAGCTCTACGGCTATTACGGCCTGATGAAGGGCGCCCAGGCGGACTTCGACGACGTCATCAAGGAAAAGCATCTGCAGAACCTGTGGGACACGATGGACTCGCAGTTCGTCTCGGCGCTGCGCATCCAGCCCTTCATCATCGCCAACGGCCGCGAGGACGGCTGGATCCTGCCGACGCACCTGACGACAATGGGCTTCTACGTGCTCAGGGTGCGCTCCAACATGGTCGAAATCAGCAACGTGCTGACTCAGTAACGCTGTTCCATTGGGCACCACGCGATGGCGAATTTGCGCCGTCGCCTCTGTCGCATTCCGTGCATTGTGCGGCTGTTTTGAGACGGCGGAACGACGCGTCCTCTGGCTTCTATACGGCGCGGCAACGGAGCTAGGAAGAACCGATGACAGGTCGGCCGGTCCGCAGAGGAATTTTCTCTATAGGAAACTTAGTTGCATACAAGTTGACGCCGCGGCAGCGACAGGGTTAGAACATGCCCGCGCCCGGTTCCAACCTGCTTGCGAGTGACATCAAACCCGTCCCCTCCACCGTCCAATCCAGAGGAAAGCCGTCATGGCCGAAGTGAAGTCCGACATCGAGATCGCGCGCGGCGCCAGGAAAAAGCAGATCCAGGAGATCGGCCAGAAGATCGGCATCCCGACCGAGCATCTGCTGCCCTATGGCCACGACAAGGCCAAGATCTCCGCCGAGTTCATCAAGTCGGTGAAGGGCAACAAGGACGGCAAGCTGATCCTCGTCACCGCCATCAACCCGACGCCGGCCGGCGAAGGCAAGACGACGACCACGGTCGGCCTCGGCGACGGCCTGAACCGCATCGGCAAGAAGGCGATCGTCTGCATCCGCGAGGCCTCGCTCGGCCCGAACTTCGGCGTCAAGGGCGGTGCTGCCGGCGGCGGCTACGCGCAGGTCGTGCCGATGGAGGACATGAACCTCCACTTCACCGGCGACTTCCACGCCATCACCACCGCGCATAACCTTTTGTCGGCGCTGATCGACAACCACATCTACTGGGGTAATGAGCTCGGTATCGACAACCGCCGCGTGGTCTGGCGCCGCGTCATGGACATGAACGACCGTGCGCTGCGCGAAATCATCTGCTCGCTCGGCGGCGTCGCCAACGGCTTTCCGCGCGAGGGCGGCTTCGACATCACCGTCGCCTCGGAAGTCATGGCCATCCTGTGCCTGGCCACCGATCTGAAGGACCTGGAAAGGCGCCTCGGCGACATCATCGTCGCCTACCGTCGCGACAAGTCTGCGGTCTATGCCCGCGACCTCAAGGCAGACGGCGCCATGGCCGTACTGCTGAAGGACGCCATGCAGCCGAACCTGGTGCAGACGCTGGAGAACAACCCGGCCTTCGTGCATGGCGGCCCGTTCGCCAACATCGCGCATGGCTGTAACTCGGTCGTCGCCACCACGACGGCGCTCAAGCTTGCCGACTATGTCGTCACCGAAGCCGGCTTCGGCGCCGATCTCGGTGCGGAAAAGTTCTTCGACATCAAGTGCCGCAAGGCTGGGCTGAAGCCAGCGGCCGCCGTCATCGTCGCCACCGTGCGCGCCATGAAGATGAATGGCGGCGTCAAGAAGGAAGACCTCGGCAAGGAAAACGTCGAAGCGGTGAAGAAGGGCTGCGCCAACCTTGGCCGCCACATCGAGAACATCCGCCAGTTCGGCGTGCCGGCGGTGGTGGCCATCAACCATTTCTATTCCGATACCGACGCCGAGATCCAGGCGATGAAGGACTATGTCGCTTCGATGGGTGAGGAAGCCATCCTGTGCAAGCACTGGGCCCATGGCTCGGCCGGCATCGAGGACCTCGCCAACAAGGTGGTGGCGCTGGCCGAATCCGGCGCCTCGCAGTTCGCGCCGCTCTATCCCGATGCCATGCCGCTGTTCGAGAAGATCAACACCATCGTCCAGCGCATCTATCGCGGCTCGGAGGCGATTGCCGACAAGTCGGTGCGCGACCAGTTGCACGCCTGGGAGCAGGCCGGCTACGGCCACCTCCCAGTCTGCATGGCCAAGACCCAGTATTCGTTCTCGACCGACCCGAATTTGCGCGGCGCGCCGACCGGCCACACCGTTCCGGTGCGCGAAGTCAGGCTTTCGGCTGGTGCCGGCTTCGTCGTCATCATCTGTGGCGAGGTCATGACCATGCCAGGGCTACCCAGGGCGCCGTCCTCGGAGAAGATCTTCCTCAACGAAATGGGTCAGATCGAAGGCCTGTTCTGAGATTTTGCAGTTTCGACAAAAAGGGCGCCGCAGCGATGCGGCGCCCTTTTCTCTTTTCGGACAGTCCTAAGCAGCACTGCGCGACAGCGCCCGCTGGTTGGAGCCGAAGATGGTATCGCGTTCCGGCAGAGCGCCGGTCTTCAGGCACTCGACCCATTCGGCGGTCTTGAGCACGGCGGCGAAGCGCGACTGCAGGATGATCGTGACCACGCGGTGGATCTCTTCGGCCGAGGCGTAGCCGGCGCTGTTGGCGTAAGGCACCGAGCCGGTGGCGTCGGACAGGAACTCGACGGCAAAGCCCATATGCACGGCGTGTATGATGGTCGACAGGTCGCAATTGTGCGTCATGTAGCCGACCACCGTGATCGTATCGATGGCGTTGGCACGCAACCAGTCCTCGAGATCGGTGCCGGTGAAGGCGCTGGGCAGGTTCTTTTCGACATAGTGGTCGCGCTCGCGCCTGGCGATCTCGGGATGCAGTTCGCCGCCATGGCTGCCCTTGGCGAAGATCGGCGATGTCTCCGGCGCCATCTGCTTGATGACCACCACCTTGATGCCGGCCGCTGCCGCCGCATCCATCGCCCGCGCCACATTGACGACGCTGTCGCGGAATGGCGGATGCTGGATGGCGAGATTGCCGCCGTCATAGTCGTTCTGCGCATCCACGACGATCAGCGCCCGTCGTGGCGTGGTGTTGGCTGGGTCAGACATTGTGTTTTCCTTTCCTGCTTGAATGCGATGGGCCGAAAATAGGCGGACCGCCGGGCCGCTGAAAGTGGCCCGATTGACATCATCCGAAAGAATTGGGACAATCCACGCTCACTCGCTGGAGGCACCCATGACCGACCCGATCATTGCCGTCCTCGCCTTCGACGGCATCAGCCCATTCCATCTTTCCGTGCCGTGCCTGGTGTTCGGTGAGGACAGGACGGCGCTTGGTCTGCCGCGCTTCGACTTCCGCATCTGCGCGGTCAAGGCCGGCCCGATCCACACCGAGGCTGGCTTGACCGTTGCCGCCCCACATGGGCTCGAAGGGCTTGATGGCGCCGACATCGTCATTATCCCAAGCTGGCATCATCTCGGCGAGCCGGCGTCGCCGCTGCTGATGGAGGCGCTGCGCCAGGCACACCGGCGCGGCGCTTTGATTGTCGGGCTGTGCCTCGGAACCTTTGCCATCGCCGCAGCCGGGTTGCTGTCGGGCCGCCGTGCCGCCACGCACTGGGCTTATTCCGAACAGTTGCAAACACTCCACCCCGACATCACCGTCGATGCCACGGTGCTTTATGTCGACAATGGCGATGTCGTGACATCGGCCGGCGTCGCCGCTGGTCTCGACTGCTGTCTCCACATCGTGCGCGCCCGCTATGGCGCGGAAGCCGCCCTGCGGCTCGCCCGTCAGATCGTGCTTTCCCCGCATCGGCAGGGCGGGCAGGCACAGTTCATCGAGCATCCGGTGGCGAGGAGCGCGGATGCCGACCGTTTCGCCCAAGCCCTCGACGCGGTTCGCGCGACGCTCGGAGAGAGGCACAGCCTGGACAGCGTCGCCGATGCCGCCGGTCTGACAAGGCGCACCTTCACCCGCCGCTTCCAGAAATCGATCGGCACCAGTTTCGGCGAATGGCTGACCGGTCAGCGGATAGAACTGGCGCAGCGGCTGCTGGAGGCGACGGAAAAGTCGATGGACATGGTGGCCTTCGAGGCCGGCTTCGGCAGCGCCACCTCGCTGCGCCAGCATTTCGCCGCGCGGCTCAAGACATCGCCGGCGCAATACCGGCGCGAATTCTCCAGGCGGCCCGATCAGAGGGACGAGCGCATGGCACTTTCCTGCTGATCTGTTCAATCCTGCTCAATCCCGCTTGACCGCCCGCGCCGGGTTGCCGACCACCGTGGTGTCGGCGGCCACGTCGCGCGTCACCACCGCACCGGCACCGACGATCGCGCCGTCACCGATGCCGACGCCGCCGAGGATGACGGCACTACCGCCGATCCAGGCATTGGCGCCGATCTCGACCGGCCTGGCGATCTCCAGTCCGGCTTGCCGCCCGCTGGCCTCCTTGTGGTGCTCGGCGCAGTAGATCTGAACATTGGGACCAAGCAGCGTTCCCTTGCCGATGCGCACGCTCGCCGTATCGAGGATGGTGCAGCCGGCATTGAGAAAGACGCCGTCGCCGAGAAAGATGTTGAAACCGTAGGCGCAATGGAACGGCGCCTCGATACGGGCGCCCTCGCCGGCTTTGCCGAGCAGCACCTTCAAGCCCGGTCCGAGGTTGCCGCGCTGACGCGGCGGCAGGCGATTATGCTCGAACACCGCGTCGCGCGCTATCGCCCGCAAAGCCTCCAGTTCGTCGTCGAGGCAGGTATACCATTCGCCGGCCGCCATCCTTGCGCGCTCGCTTCCAGCCATGACAATGTCTCCATGTGACGCCACTGCCAAAGCACAATTGCAGTGAACGGGGAAGTGCCAGCGCCCCGGCAGCACCAGCGCAAATCCATTCGGATTTTTCGCAGTCATGCGCTGGTCAAATGCCGGACCTATGCTAGCCTGCTCTTGCCGGACTGTCCTGGCCCGGCGATCGAGGGGGATCGACGATGCTTTACATTCTCGCACTTCTGATCGGTATCATTGCCGGTCTTCGCGCCATGACCGCGCCGGCCGCGGTTGCCTGGGGCGCTTGGCTCGGCTGGCTGTCGGTTGCTGGCACCTGGGCGAGCTTCATGAGCCATTGGGCAGCCGTCGGCATCTTCACCATACTGGCCATCGTCGAGCTGGTCACCGACCAATTGCCGTCTACGCCAAGCCGGAAAGTGCCGCAGCAATTCGGCGCCCGCATCATTTTGGGTGCCTTCGCTGGCGCGGTGATCGGCGCGACAGGCGGCGCCACCATCGGCGGCCTGATCGCCGGCGCCATCGGCGCTGTCATCGGCACGCTGGGCGGCGCCGAAGCACGCGGACGGCTGGCGGCAGCCTTCGGCAAGGATCGGCCCGCCGCCTTCATCGAGGACGCGGTGGCGATCCTCGGCGGCTTGCTGATCGTAGCGGCGGTGGCATGACAACGAAAACCTTCGACGCCATCGTCATCGGCGCCGGACAGGCCGGCCCTTCGCTGGCCGGCCGGCTGAATGCGGCAGGCATGAGCGTGGCGCTGATCGAACGCAAGCTGGTTGGCGGCACTTGCGTCAACACCGGCTGCATGCCGACCAAGACCATGGTCGCCAGCGCCTATGCCGCGCACTTGGCGCGGCGTGCGGCCGACTATGGCGTCACGCTCGGCGGCCCGGTCGGCATCGACTATGCCAGGATCAAGGCGCGCAAGGACAAGGTGACGATCGACGCCCGCACCAATCTGGAGACCTGGATCGCAGGCATGGACAAATGCACGCTCTACCGTGGCCATGCTCGGTTCGAATCCGCCAACACGGTCCGCGTCGGCGACGAGCTTCTGACCGCCGAGAAAATCTTTCTCAACACCGGTGGCCGAGCAACGGTGCCCGACCTGCCCGGCATCCACGACATCGACTATTTGACCAATTCCTCGATGATGGAGCTCGACGTGCTGCCGCGCCATCTCATCGTCGTCGGCGGCAGCTATGTCTCGCTCGAATTCGCGCAAATGTTCCGCCGCTTCGGCTCGGAAGTCACCGTCATCGAGAAGAGCCTCCGCCTGACCGGCCGCGAGGACGAGGACGTCTCGGCCGCCATCCTGTCGATCCTCGAAAACGAAGGCATCACAGTCCATGTCGGTGCCGACGACATCAGCTTCGCCAAACAGGGCGGGGATATTGCCGTGACCTTCTCGGCCGGCAAACCGCCGGCGGTCGGCTCGCATTTGCTGCTGGCCCTGGGGCGGACGCCCAACACCGACGACCTCGGCCTGGAAAAGGCCGGCGTCGAGGTCGACCGGCGCGGCTTCGTCATTGTCGACGACCAGCTGCGCACCAGCGTGCCCGGCATCTGGGCGATGGGCGACTGCAACGGCAAGGGCGCCTTCACCCACACCTCCTACAACGACTACGAGATTGTCGCCGCCAACCTGCTCGACAACGATCCGCGTAAGGTCAGCGATCGCATCGAAGCCTATGCGCTCTACATCGACCCGCCGCTCGGCCGCTGCGGCATGACCGAGGCTGCGGTGAGGAAATCCGGCCGTCGCGCACTCGTCGGCCAGCGGCCGATGACCCGCGTCGGCCGCGCCATCGAAAAGGGCGAGACGCAAGGCTTCATGAAGATCCTGGTCGATGCCGACACCAGGCAGATCCTCGGCTGCTCGGTGCTCGGCCCCGGTGGCGACGAGGCGGTGCATTGCGTGCTCGACCTGATGTACGCCAAAGCGCCCGTCGACACGCTCGCGCGCGCCGTGCACATCCATCCCAATGTCTCGGAATTGCTGCCGACCATTGCCCAGGAGCTGAAGCCGCTGGTTTGAGAGCAGCGGCGACCTATTTCAAAGCCCTTTCTTTTCTGCATTGCTGCAATGCAGCAATGCAGCTTGCGAACGGTGGCGTCCTTCGCGCAGTCTCAATTTTGAACCGATTCAGTCTGGACGCCCCATGCCCTTGCCGATCCTTGCGCTTGCTATTGCGTCCTTCTGCATCGGCACCACCGAATTCGTCATCATGGGCCTGCTGCCGGAGGTCGCCGCCGATCTCGGCGTGTCCATCCCTTCCGCGGGCCTGCTGGTCACCGGCTATGCGTTAGGCGTCGTCTTCGGCGCCCCGATTGTCGCCATGGCCACCGCGCATTTGCCGCGCAAGCCGGTGCTGGTTGGCCTCGCCGTGCTGTTCGTCGTCGGCAATTTGTTTTGCGCCATCTCGCCCAATTACTGGACGCTTATGGCCGCGCGCGTCTTCACTGCCTTCGGCCATGGCGCCTTCTTCGGCATCGGCTCGGTCGTTGCCGCCAGCCTGGTGCCGCGCAACAAGCGCGCCAGCGCCATCGCGCTCATGTTCGCCGGACTGACGCTGGCCAACATCCTTGGCGTTCCGGCTGGCACCGCGCTTGGCGAAGCCCTCGGCTGGCGCGCCACCTTCCTGGCCGTGGTCGGCATCGGCCTGATCTCGGTCGCGGCGATCGCCTGGCTGGTGCCATCCGATGTCACTGAACCGAGCGGCGGCGGCCTGCGTGGCGAATTGCGCGTGCTGGGCAAACTGCAGGTCTGGCTGGCGATGCTGATCGCCGCCCTGGCCTCGGCCAGCCTGTTTGCCGTCTTCACCTACATCAAACCCTATTTGACCGACGTATCCGGCCTGTCCACCTCCGCGGTCACCTGGGTGCTGCTGCTGTTCGGAGCCGGCATGACCATCGGCAACATCATCGGCGGCAGGCTGGCCGACTGGAAACTGATGCCGACGGTCATCGGCACCCTGCTGTTGCTGGCGTTGCTGTTTGTCGGCTTCATGCAGTTCGGCGCCATAGCCAGCGTTGCCATCGGCATCGTCTTCCTTTGGGGTCTGCTCATCTTCGTCGTCGTGCCGCCGCTGCAGATCCGCGTCGTCGAGGCGGCCTCCGAGGGGCCGAACCTGGCCGCCACGCTGAACCAGGGCGCCTTCAATGTCGGTAATGCCAGCGGCGCCTGGATCGGCGGCGTGGCCCTTTCCACCGGTGTCTCCTATGCCAATTTGCCGCTGGTCGGCGCGGCACTTGCCCTGCTGGCGGTCACCGTCGCTGTGCTGTCGCAGGCGCTGGATCGCCCCGCGCCCGTCATCCCTCTCCAGGCTCCCGCGGAGTAGCCGCTTGCGCCCATAGCGCGGCAGTCTGGACCAATCGACATCGGCACCTTCAAATGGGCATGTCTTGTCGCTCTTGATGGAGGACGTCATGCAGAAATCGATCGAGCGCATCGCCGGCGAAAGCGAAGGTGTTTCCTACGAATTCCCGCTGTTCCGCTTTGCGGGTGCGGACAAGGCCGCCCCATCCGCCTATCTGCAGGCAGCGCTCCATGCCGGCGAATTGCCGGGCGTCGTCGCCATCGACGCGCTGATGCCGATGCTCAACAAGGCCGAAGCCGAAGGCCGCATCAAGGGCAACCTCACCATCGTGCCCTGGGCCAACCCGGTCGGCCGGGCGCAATATCATTTCGGCGAACATCAGGGCCGCTTCCATCTGGGCACCCGCACCAATTTCAACCGCGGCTTTCCGCTGCTGGCCGCGCCCGACACAGCCCTCTTGCACGACACCGCACTTGGCACGGTCGACCAGCGGCTGAAGAGCCGGCTGGTGCAGCTGTCGCTTGGCCATGACATCGTGCTCGACCTGCATTGCGACGACGAGGGCCTCGCCTATCTCTACGTCCACACCAGCCTGTGGCCGGCCATGGCCGATTGTGCCGCCGCCATGGGCGTCGATGCGGTCGTGCTGTGGAGCGAGGACACCGATGGTACCTTCGAGAGCGCCGCGATCATGCCCTACCAGAACGTTCCCGCCGAAGTGGCAAGGCTCGACCGCCGCGTCGCCACCACGGTCGAATATCGCGGCATCCTCGATGTCGACGGTGCCCTGGCCGCCGCCGACGCCGAAGGGCTCTACCGCCTGCTGGTGGGGCGCGGCGTGATCGCCGATAGCACCCTGTCCGCGCCCGGTCCCTTCACCGGCACCGTCGCGCCCCTGGAGAACATCGACATGATGCCCGCACCCCGGGCAGGCGCGGTGCTCTACGACGTGAAGCCCGGCGACCGCGTCGCCAAGGGCGCAAGGCTGGCCACCATCGTCCATGCGCCGGGCGAAGCCGATGGCCGCACCGAAGTCTTCGCGCCGCAGGGCGGCGTCATCCTGACCCGCCGCTCGCGCCGCATCATCCGCGCCGGCGAGGATCTGCTGAAGCTGGTCGGCGACAGGAAGAGCGCGGACGCCAGGTCGGGCACGCTGGAAGATTGATCTAGCCAGAAATGGCCCGCCGCGCCTTCGCCTCCAGCCATTCCGCCATCTGCCGGTAGGGCACCGGTCCGTGGCTGATGCGGGCGACGCCGAGTTCGGCCAGCCGCTGGCGCGGCGGCACATGCGCCAGCGCGATGATGTTGACCGGCAACGCGGTTGCCTTGCAGAGCGCCTCGATAAGGCCCTCATCGCCAAGGCCCGGCGCGAAAAAGCCGTTCGCTCCGGCCTCTTCATAGGCCCGCGCCCGTTCGATCGCCTGATCGAACAGCGCCTTGTCATGCGCATCCGGCTTCGCCTTGAGAAAGATGTCGGTCCGGGCGTTGAGGAAAGCCGGTATACCCGATTGCCTGACGGCGGCCGCCGCGGCCTCGATGCGTTTCACCTGCACGGTGATGTCATGCAGGCCGGTGCCGCCGACGATCTGATCCTCGAAATTGAAGCCGATGGCCCCGGCCTGCAAGGCAAGCGTCACCGTGCGGGCGACGATGTCCGGGGCGACGCCGTAGCCGCCCTCGAGGTCCATCGTCACCGGCAGGTCGACCGACCCGACGATGCGTCTGATGTTGTCGATCGCCAGCTCCAGCGGGATCTTCTCGCCATCGGCATATCCGAAGGCGGCCGCCACCGGCCAGCTTCCGGTGGCGATGGCCTTGGCTCCTGCTTTCTCGACGATCTTGGCCGAGCCGGGATCCCATGCATTGTAGAGGACGATTGGGTTTCCCTTGACGTGGAGGGAATGGAACGTGCGCGCGCGCTCGATCTGCTCGGTCATTGGTATTTTCCCATGTTCCTGCTGTTGCATAAACAATCTAGGCCGCACTGTCGGCTCTGGCGATGTGCCATGAGATGCAGAAGCGGCGGCCACCGGACAGGCTTTTCAAACCAGTTGCGTATCCTCCCTTTCGCAGCTATGGATTTCGCCATGAATATGCGTTCGACCAAGACCATTTGGTGGTGGGCCTGCTGACAGCGGCCTGTTCGAACGCGCGTGCGCGAAAAGAGAGGGTGGCCGCAACGGAAAGTCCGGGCGGCCATTTGTTTTTTCCAAGCCATTCCCGGGTCCGTTGCCCCAAAGAAGCTGATGGAGACGGCAATGACGATGAAGGTTCTGGATAACGGGGCGGAAAGTTTCGTGACCGCGGGTGGCGTGACCATCACTCGCGAGCGCCACGACCGGCCCTATGCGGGCGCGATCGACGCTTACGTCGACGGCCTGAATTCGCGCCGGGGCGCCGTGTTTTCCTCGAACTATGAATATCCCGGCCGCTACACGCGCTGGGACACCGCCATCATCGACCCGCCGCTGGTCATCTCGGCACGTGGCCGCGCCATGCGCATCGAGGCGCTGAACCGCCGCGGCGAGGCGCTGTTGCCGGTCATCGGCAAGGCGCTGGGCGGCCTCGCCGACGTCACAATCGCCGAGACATCGAATAAGCTCATCCGCCTCGACGTCGCCAAACCCGGCCGTGTGTTCACCGAGGAGGAGCGCAGCCGCGTTCCTTCGGTGTTTACTGTCCTGCGCGCCATCACCGCGCTGTTCAAGACCGAGGAAGACGCCAATCTCGGTCTCTATGGCGCCTTCGGCTACGACCTCGCCTTCCAGTTCGACCCGGTCGACTACAAGCTCGAGCGCAAGCAAAGCCAGCGCGACCTGGTGCTGTTCCTGCCCGACGAGATCCTCGTCGTCGACCATTATTCGGCCAAGGCCTGGACCGACCGCTACGACTATGCCGGCGACGGGTTTTCGACGGAAGGGTTGCCGCGCGACGAAATCGCCGAGCCGTTCAAGAGCCCTGACCGCATCCCGCCGCGCGGCGACCATGAACCTGGCGAATACGCCAATCTGGTACGCAAGGCGATGGATTCGTTCAAGCGCGGCGACCTGTTCGAGGTCGTCCCCGGCCAGATGTTCTATGAGCGCTGCGAGACGCAGCCATCCGAGATTTCGCGCAAGCTGAAGTCGATCAACCCCTCGCCCTATTCCTTCTTCATCAATCTGGGCGAAGGCGAATATCTGATCGGCGCCTCGCCCGAAATGTTCGTGCGCGTCAACGGCCGCCGCGTCGAGACCTGCCCGATCTCGGGCACCATCAAGCGCGGCGACGACGCCATTTCGGACTCCGAGCAGATCCTGAAACTGCTCAACTCCAAGAAGGACGAATCCGAGCTGACCATGTGCTCGGACGTCGATCGCAACGACAAGTCGCGGGTCTGCGAGCCGGGTTCGGTGCGCGTCATCGGCCGCCGCCAGATCGAGATGTATTCGCGCCTGATCCACACCGTCGACCACATCGAAGGCCGGCTGCGCGAAGGCATGGATGCCTTCGACGCCTTCCTGTCTCATGCCTGGGCGGTTACCGTTACCGGCGCTCCGAAACTGTGGGCCATGCGCTTCATCGAACAGAACGAGAAGAGCCCGCGCGCCTGGTATGGCGGCGCGATCGGCATGGTCAACTTCAACGGCGACATGAACACCGGCCTCACCCTGCGCACCATCCGCATCAAGGACGGCATTGCCGAAGTGCGCGCCGGCGCCACATTGCTCTTCGACAGCATTCCTGAGGAAGAAGAAGCCGAAACCGAACTGAAGGCATCCGCCATGCTCTCCGCCATCCGCGACGCCAAGACAGGCAATTCCGCCAGTACCGAGCGCACCACCGCGCGCGTCGGCGACGGCGTCAACATCCTGCTCGTCGACCACGAGGATTCGTTCGTCCACACGCTGGCCAATTATTTCCGCCAGACCGGAGCCAATGTCTCGACCGTGCGCACGCCGGTGCCGGAGGAAGTGTTCGACCGGCTGAAGCCCGACCTCGTCGTGCTGTCGCCCGGCCCCGGCACGCCGAAGGACTTCGATTGCGCCGCGACCATCAGACGAGCGCGCGCCCGCGACCTGCCGATCTTCGGCGTCTGCCTTGGCCTGCAGGCGTTGGCCGAAGCCTACGGCGGCGAGCTCAGGCAGTTGCATGTGCCGATGCACGGCAAGCCGTCGCGCATCCGCGTCTCGAAGCCGGGCATCATCTTCTCCGGCCTGCCCAAGGAGGTCACCGTCGGCCGCTACCACTCGATCTTTGCCGACCCGGTGCGGTTGCCCGATGACTTCATCGTCACGGCCGAGACCGAGGACGGCGTCATCATGGCCTTCGAGCACCGCAAGGAGCCGATCGCCGCGGTGCAGTTCCACCCGGAATCGATCATGACGCTCGGCCACAATGCCGGCATGCGCATCATCGAGAACATCGTCGCCCACCTGCCGCGCAAGGCCAAGGAAAAGGCCGCCTGACAATCATGGCCGAAGCCGAGAACACAATGGCGATCGCGGCCAAGGCGGCCGCGAAGCGCAAGGTCGCCAACCTTGCCTTCTGGTCGATCATCATTGCGGCAATCGTGCTAGGTCTGAAGCTCGTCGCCTGGTACGTCACCGGCTCCGTCGCGCTCTATTCGGACGCGCTGGAATCGATCGTCAACGTCATCGCCTCGGTCGCCGCCTTCTGGGCGATCCAGGTCAGCTACAAGCCGGCCGACCAGGATCACCCCTTCGGCCATCACAAGGCGGAGTATTTCTCGGCGGTGCTTGAGGGCGTGCTGATCGTGCTCGCCGCGCTTTTGATCCTCAACGAGGTCTGGCGGTCCTGGCAGAGTCCCGCGCCACTCGAACAGCCCTGGGAAGGTCTTGCCGTCAACGGCGTCGCCACAGTGATCAATGCTTTCTGGGCCTGGACGCTGATCCGTGCCGGCAGGGCCGAGAAGTCACCGGCGCTGGTCGCCGACGGCAACCACATCATGACCGACGTGGTGACCTCGATCGGCGTCTTCGGCGGTCTCGTCGGAGCGATCCTGACCGGCTGGCAGATCCTCGATCCGGCGCTTGCCGTCCTCGTGGCGCTGAACATCCTGTGGCAGGGCTGGCATGTCATCGGCTCGTCGATGAACGGCCTGATGGACCGCGCCGTCGACACGCAGGAGCACATGCGCATCCGCGACGTCATCTCGGCCAACTGCAAGGGCGCGCTCGAGGTGCATGACCTCAAGACACGCATCGCCGGCCGCGCCACCTTCATCGAGTTCCATCTGGTCGTCGATGCCGACATGTCGGTCGGCGCCAGCCATGTCATCTGCGACCGCATCGAGGACGCCCTGAAGGCCGAGATCCCCTCGGTGCGCGTCACCATCCATGTCGAGCCCGACGACGAGGCCAAGCTGCCGAAGGGCACGACGGCCGTGCCGTTCGCTTGAGGCGGTTCACCAGGTCTCGATTGAAAGATTTTTGATCCGCTCGAATTCCCGGACATTACGGGTCATCAGCGTAAGGTTCCGAGCGCGCGCCTGCCCGCCGATCAACGCATCGTAGGGACCGATTGGAGTTCCCAACGTCGCAAGCGTTGCCCGAATCTCGCCGGCATGTCTCGCGTCTTCCCGGTCAAATTCGAGGACGGGGAACTGCAGAGCTTCGATGCGTGCCAAATTTTCGGGCCTTCGCTGGCTCTTTTCAGCACCATAGTACAATTCGTGTACCACTATCGCCGAGAGGGCAAAATCCTGCGGCGTGCGCTGTTTGAGTAGTGTCAGCAGACCATCATCGCCCTTGATGACCGCAATAACGGCATTGGTGTCGAGCAGGTAGATCACTTGAAGACGTCATCCAAGGCGGGTCTATCCTGGCCGTCCTGACGTTCCAGTGCTGCCTCGGCGAAATCGTTATCAAGTGGTCCGATCACTTGGTCGAGCCACGCCCAATCCTGCGCAACCGGTTCCAGGATAACGGTCTGTCCGTGACGGCGGATCGAAACCTCGTCTGTTTCGAAACGGAATTCCTTGGGCAGGCGTACAGCTTGTGACCTCCCCGACCAGAACACTTTTGCTTTTTCCATCATGCTATCCTCAGATGAGATATAGCAAAGATATATTCCTTCATGGCGATGTAGACAAGTCCGGGCTCATGGCGCGCAGGCCGATTGCGGCATCGGCTGCAGCCGATAGACCTTGTCGTCGGATTTGGTCTTGCCGTCGGCGGCCTTCGAACACAGGTCGACGATCGCGAGAGCGCTGTTGGGATTGGCCAGCATCATCGTGCCGTCGGCGCCGCGCTTGAGGAAAATCTCTTTCCGCGCGATGTCGCAGGAGAAATCGCTCATCTTCGAGCTCGCCGCGCAGCGCCACTGGTCGGCCTCGCCCTGGCAGGAATAGGTCTGCGTCACCTCAGCCGATTTACGCCGTGTGGTGACGGCAACGGCAATATCGGCACCGTCTGGCCAGTTGGCGGCGTCGCCGCCCGAGGCAAAGGACGCCAGTTCGACCGATCCGCGGAAAACCCGGATCGACTGCGTCAGCTGGTCGGGATGCGAGGCAAGGTGCGATCCGTCATAGTCGCGGCCATAGCAGAACGCCTGGTCCGGCTTCAGCCGCTCGCGCAGCGGCGGACCGAGTGCCGGGTCGATCGGATCGATGCGCGCGAACTCCGCCTTGCAGGTCGCGGCCGGCATCGGGTCGAGGCGGAAATTGTCGTCCTCCGAGCCGAGCGCCTGCCTGTCATACTCAGCCTCGCCAAGTTCGTCTTCCGATCCCGCATCGAGATAAAGATCGGGGGACACACCGGTGACAATCAGGCGGCCATTCTCGTCGAGCTTCAGCGAGGCCATGGTGCGGTCGCAGTCCATGCCGCAACGGATCGGGCCGGACGTGTCATCCTCGGACTCGTGATTGCACCAGCCGCCGGCCCATTCCGGCGCCTTGGCGCCGCGCACGGTGGTGGCGATGAAGCCGTTATAGGACGAGTCGGAGCTTGCGGCGGGCTGCTCATTGGGACGGCTCACCGGATCATGACCATAGAGGAAGAAGATCCGCCCCACCTTCTGCTTCGGATGCGCCTTGAGGTGCGCCGCGTCATAGACGCGGCCGAAACAGGCGTCAGTGCCGTCGGGACTGAGTTCGGCGAGCTTGAGCGCATCATCGGCGAAGGCCGAGCCGGCAAGCGTGGCAAGCAGCGCCGCACCAAACCCGGCGCCGGCAATTGTCTTCCATTCCCCCACCCCGAACGCCATGTGATCTCTCCTCCGCATCGACAGGACGCAACGTCAATTTATGCTAGTATTGTGGCCGCGGCCACGCAATTCGCGGTGGGCCGCCAAGCCGAGGAGGATGCCATGCGCCGGCGCGAAATGTTCCGCGCGGTTCTTGCCGGAACCGGAACGCTTCTTGGCTTGGGGGCGGGGCAGGCAGCCACCATCGAGCCTGCCAGGCAGAAGGTCGCCTATCACTTGAGCGACGTCGAAAAGGTCAACTTCGTGCTCGGCAACATCAAGAACCACTATGATGGTACCGGCGGCGATGTCGACATCGTGCTGGTCGTGCACGGTCCTGCCTTGGCGGCCTTCAAGTCGAAAGGCATATCGGCAGCGATTTCCGGGCGCTTCGCCGGTCTGGTGCGGCAGGGGCTGGAATCCCATGCCTGCGCCAACACCATGCAAGGCATGGATATTACGCTCGCCGACCTGCTCGCCGGTTTCCATGCCGCCGACAAGGGCGGCGTCGTCAAACTCGCCGAACTGCAAGGCCAGGGCTACGCCTATCTGCGCCCGTGAGGCTTGAACACCGGGGCGGCAAGGGCCTACGAAGGACGGGCCGACATCCCGGAGGAAGAACCGTGCCAGCCACAACCACACTCAGCATACCCGATCTTGCCGGCAAGGCGGTGCTGGTTACCGGTGCGTCGACCGGCATCGGCGCGGCGCTCGCGCTGGCTTATGCCGCGCAGAAATGCAAGGTGGCGCTGCATTATAACTCGAGCCGCGACGCCGCCGAAAAGGTCGGCTTGGCGATCGCCGACAAGGGCGGCGAGGTGTTTCTCGTCCAGGGCGATTTCTCCGTTGCCGCCGATGTCGAACGCGTCGTCGAGGACAGCGCGCGGTATTTCGGCCGCCTCGACGGGCTGGTCAACAATGCCGGCGGCATGCTTGGCCGCGTGCCCTATGCCGAGCAGACCGAAGCGCATTACGACGCGGTGATGGATCTCAACGCGCGCTCGGTGCTGACCGCCTCGCGCAAGGCGATCCCATGGCTGAAGAAACAGGGCGGCTTCATCGTCAACACCTCGTCGATCGCCGCGCGCAATGGTGCCGGCGGCGGCGCCGGGCTTTACGGCTCGGCCAAGGCCTTCGTCTCCAATGTGACGCGCGGCATGGCCAAGGAGCTGATCGGCTTCGGCATCCGCGTCAACGCGGTGGCGCCCGGCACCATTCTCACCCCTTTCCACGAGCGCTATTCGACCGACGAGCAGATGAAAGGCATGATCGCCACGATTCCGCAGGGGCGTGCGGGCACGGCGCAGGACTGCGTCGGCGCCTATCTGTTCCTCTCTTCCGATCTTTTGAGCGGCTACATCACCGGCCAGGTGATCGAGGTGAATGGCGGCCAGTTGATGCCTTGAGCGGCTATCTGCATACTGGCGATCTGCATGTTCTTGTCGAAAACCTCAAAGGGAGACAACGGAATGTACGGACTGATCGGCAAGATGCGGGCGGCGCGCGGCCAGCGTGACGCGGTCATCGACCTTCTGCGCGCCAGCACCGGCGCCCTGCCGGGTTGCCTGAGCTACATTATCGCCCGCGACCCCGCGGATGCCGATGCGATCTGGGTGACCGAAGTGTGGATCGACGCCGAAAGCCACAAGACGTCGCTGCAGCTTCCGGAAGTCCAGGCGACGATCGCCAAGGCGCGGCCGTTCATCGCCGGCTTCGAATTCCAGGTCGAAACCCACCCCGTCGGCGGCTTCGGCCTGGCCGACGGCAAGACTGGCTGACCAGGACAGACGGCGCCATGCCAACGGAGCCAACTGCGATGCAGACCGTGAACATTCACAATGCAAAGGCCAATCTTTCACGTCTCGTTGACCAGGCCGCCAAAGGTGAGCCGTTCATCATCGCCAAGGCGGGCAAACCATTGGTCAAAGTCGTGCCGATCGACCAGCCTGCATCGGCGCAGGCACGACGGATCGGTTTTATGGCCGGCCAGCTTTCCGTCCCCGACGATTTCGATCGCATGGGCGACGGAGAGGTCGAGCAACTGTTCGGCACCAACGCGTGAAACTATCACTCGACACCCAGTTGCTGTCGCTCGGGCAATCGTGGAAGACGTCCTTTTGCTGAGGACGGACTATGGTCGTCCGCGACCCCGGTCCTACCCGGAAGATTTGACCAGCATAGCTCTCGCTAACTGAGAGACCACGCATCACAGCTTCCTTTTTCGGTGCAGCGGGGTTCGCATCGTCCCGCTTCGAGTCTAAGACCGGAACATGGATTCCTCGGCCGAGCAGCCATCCCCGGACCTGCCCACACTTGAGCGCACGGCGCGGATGCGCAAGCTCTGGCAATGGCTGGCCCTGCTGATCGTCTCCCTGCTGTTTGCCGGCGCGCTGGAACTCGCCGCCCTGCCGGCGGCGGTGCTGATCGGGCCGATGCTGGCGGCCATCGTCGCCGGCACCAATGGCGCCACGGTGCGCGTGCCGCGCCTTCTGTTCGGCGCCGCCCAGGCGATCGTCGGCTGCCTGGTCGCGGTGTCGATCTCGGCCGACATCTTTCCGGTCTTCTACCGGGAATGGCCGCTGTTTCTCGGCGTCGTGGTGGCCACCGTCACGGCCTCCAGCCTGCTCGGCTGGCTGATCAGTCGATGGCGCATCCTGCCAGGCACCACCGCCGTCTGGGGCTCGTCGCCGGGTGCGGCCACCGCCATGGTGCTGATGGCCGGTGCCTTCGGCGCCGACCAGCGCCTCGTCGCCTTCATGCAATATCTGCGCGTCATCTTCGTCTCGATGACGGCAGCACTCGTTGCCAAGATGTGGGTCGACACATCGGGCATCGAAATCCCCGCCATCATCTGGTTTCCGCCGATCGATGTCCAAGCCTTCGCCGCCACCATCGGCATCGCAGTTGTCGGTGGCCTGGCGGGAAAGCTGCTGAGGCTGCCCTCGCCCTTCTTCCTCGGCACCTTCATCTTCGGCACCGTCGTCCATCTCGGCTTTGGCGTGGAGATGCAATTGCCGCAATGGCTGCTGGCCGTCAGCTACGCGATGGTCGGCTGGTCGATCGGCCTGAACTTCACCGGGCCGATCCTGCGTCATGCGACGCGCGCCTTGCCGCAGATCATCGCCTCGATCATGGCGCTGATCGCCTTTTGCGGCGGCCTTGCCTTCTTGATCAGCCATCTGCTCGGCATCGATCCGCTGACCGCCTATCTGGCAACCAGCCCCGGCGGCATGGACAGCATAGCCATCATCGCCGCCGCCGCGCAAAACGTCGACATCTCCTTCGTCATGGCGCTGCAATCGGCACGATTCCTGATCGTGCTGCTGGTCGGCCCGAGCGTCGCACGCCTGGTGGCGAGAAGCGTCAGGCATTAGTCAAAGCCGCCGCCCCAGAAACTCAAAACCGATCGGTCGAATCCGTTAGCAGTGCCGCTCTGCAACAGCCCATGACAGCCTGGGCCGATGCGGAGAAAAATACTTGACTCACATACTCATATTTGAGAACGCGGGAACGCAATCAAGCATGAGACGGTGGAGACGAGTTGATGCGAACAAGGCCGATGACATGGCGCCAGGGGATCTCATTGTTGGGCGGCGCGGCAATGCTCGGCCAGTCCGGCGCCGCGCATGCCCAGGACGGCGAAACGGCCACCATGCTCGGCAAGATCGAGGTCACCGCGCAGAGCAACGAGATCCTGAAGCAGGATGGCTACGTCGCCAAGAAGGACCGCATCGGCACCAAGACCGACACGCCGCTCGCCAGGATTCCGCAGGCCGTTTCGGTCGTTACGCAGAAGCAGATCGAAGACCAGAAGCCGCGCACGCTGAACGAAACGCTCGGCTACACGGCTAGCGCCAATCCCAACAGCTTCGGCTTCGACACCCGCTACGACGCGTTTTTCCTGCGCGGCTTCCAGGCCTTCTATAATGGCATGTTCCGCGACGGGCTGCGCCAGTACAACGGCCCCTCGGCCTGGTTCAGGACCGAGCCCTACGGCATCGAGGGCGTCACCATCCTGAAGGGCCCGGCATCGTCGCTTTACGGTGTCAGCGGCCCGGGCGGCATCGTCAATGTCGTCACAAAGCGCCCCAAGGATGAGCCGTTCCGCGAGATCGAACTGCTTGCCGGCGAGCACAACCGATTGCAGGCAGCCCTTGACGCTTCCGGGCCCGTGAACGAGGACGGCACAATCCTCTATCGCTTCACCAGCCTCGGCCGCAAAAGCAATACCGAATTGTCCGGCTATCCCGACGACAAGATCTACCTGGCCCCGGCGATCACCTTCAAGCCGGACGAGGCTACGAAGCTCACCATCCTCGGCGAATATTCGAAATCGGTCACCGGCGGCACGGCGGCCTTCTACAATTCAGGCTATGGCGTGCTGTCCAACCTCTATGAGGGCGATCCGGCCTGGAACGATTTTGCCCAGAGCCAGGGCCGCATCGGCTACGAGTTCGAGCATCGTTTCAACGACCTGCTGACGGTGCGCCAGAACCTGCGCTACAACGCCGTCGACAGCGACATCGAATACAGCGGCCACTATCCGGACGGCGCCGACTTGAGGCGCTACTGGGGCCATTACACCGAGACCATGAAGAACTTCGTCGTCGACAACATGGCGCAGTTCGAGTTCGACACGGGACCGGTCAAGCACATCGCCGTCGGCGGCATCGACTATGCCTGGTCGGACTATGATGCCGCCAGCGGCCTGTCCTATATCTCTGTCGATGACATCAAGGCGATGCCGGTTCCCCACTCCGGCGGACAGCAGATGAACCAACTCGGCGTCTACCTGCACGACCAGATGGAGTGGAACGACTTCACCCTGTTCACCAGCGGCCGCTACGACTGGGTCGACACCACCTCCACAGCGGCCGACGACAGCACGTCGAAGCAGAAGGACAGCGCCTTTTCAGGCCGTCTCGGCCTGTCCTACCAGACCGAATGGGGCATCACGCCCTATGTCAACTATTCGACCTCGTTCTCACCCAACATCGGCTTCGTCTATGACGACGTTGCCAGCCCTGTCGGCCGCGTCGCCCGCCCGACCATCGCGACGCAGAAGGAGATCGGCGTCAAATACGAGATCCCGAACTACAATGCGACCGTCAGCGCCGCGCTGTTCGACATCGACCAGAAGGACGGTGTCGTCTTCGATGCCTCGACCGGCATCAACAAGCAGCGCCAGCTCGACCTGAATTCGCGCGGTCTCGAACTGGAAGCCAATGCCTCGCTCGACAACGGCTTCAGCTTCATCGCTTCCTATACGTATCTTCGCGTCAGGATCGAGCAGGGCGCCGAAGGAACCGATGGCAAGGAGCTATCGGCGACGCCGAACCACATCTTGTCGCTGTGGGGCCACTATCAGTTCGAGAACGGCACGCTGGAAGGGCTGGGGCTCGGCACGGGCGTGCGCTTCGCCGGTTCGAGCTATGGCGACGACACCAACACGTTCAAGAACAGCGCCCGCGCCTTCGTCGACGCCTCGCTCTCCTATGATTTCGGCTACCGCAATCCGAAGCTCGAAGGCGTCAAGCTGCAGGTCAACGCCAAGAACCTGTTCGACAGCCAGAAGACCATCTGCTCCGCCGGCTATTGCTACCGCGACGAAGGCCGCTCGCTGTTCGCCAGCCTGCGCTACCGCTTCTGACGGAGAGCCTAGCCCGCCCTCGGATGATGGCAGGCGACGAAGTGGTTCTTGTCGACGAGCGAAAGTACCGGACGCTCGTGGCGGCAGACCGAAGTCGCCGCCACGCAACGCGTATGGAAACGGCAGCCTGACGGCGGGTCGAGCGGGCTCGGCAGATCACCCTTGAGCATGATCCGCTGGCCTGGCCGGTTGTCGACGTCGGGTACCGGCACCGCCGAGCGAAGCGCTATGGTGTAGTGATGCCGCGGCGCTGAAAAGACAGCGTCGACAGGCCCTGTTTCGACGATCGAACCCATATACATGACCGCCACCCGCGACGAGAACTGCCTGACCACCGAGAGGTCGTGGGCGATGAACACATAGGTCAGGTTGAATTCGTCACGCAGGTCGCAAAGCAGGTTGATGATCTGCGCCTGGATCGACACGTCCAGCGCCGACACCGGCTCATCGGCAACGATCAGCCGCGGCCGCAGCGCCAAGGCGCGTGCGATGCCGATCCGCTGGCGCTGTCCGCCCGAGAATTCATGCGGGAAACGCTGGGCATGCTCGGGAAGCAGTTCGACGCGGACCAGCAATTCCTCGACGCGATCCGCCATTTCCGATCGCGAAAGTCTTTCATGCACGCGGAAAGGGTCCGCCAGCAGGTCGCCGACGCGGCGGCGCGGGTTGAGCGAAGCGGCGGGATCCTGAAACACCATCTGCATCTGGCGCCGTATCGGCCGAAGCTGCCGCTGCGAGGCTCTGGTGATATCGAGGCCTTCGAATTCCAGTGACCCGGAGGCGATTTCCGTGAGACGGACGAGGCAGCGCCCCAGTGTCGATTTTCCGCAGCCCGACTCGCCGACGATACCAAGCGTCTCGCCCGGGAAGATGTCGAGCGAGATCTGCTCCACGGCATGGACGATCCGCCGTTGAAAGGGCGGGCGCCCGACCGGATAGTGTTTCGACAGATCGCTGGTCCGCACCAGCGGTTTCGGCCTGGTTTCGCTCATGCCGGCACGGCCCTGCCAGCCAGCGTCCGGCGCAGATCCTGGCGGCCGTCCTGCGGAAGAAAGCAAGCCGACCGATGCCCGCCCGCTCCACCGAGCGCAGGCTGGGCGGCACAGGCTTCATGGCGGAATGTGCACCGCGGCCCGAAAGCGCAGCCCTGCGGCATCTGGCTCAGTTTCGGCGGGCTGCCGGGAATGGCCGTCAGCCGTGCGGGCCGCGGACCGTGCATCGGCGGGATCGAGCCGAAAAGCCCCCACGCGTAGGGGTGAAGCGGCTCGCGGAAAAGCTGCCCCTTGCCGCCCTCCTCGACAACGCGCCCGGCATACATCACCAGCACGCGGTCGGCGACTTCGGCGACCACGCCAAGGTCATGGGTGACCAGGATGACGGCGGATCCGAACTCATTGCGCAATCGGCCGATCAGCTCCAGGATCTGCGCCTGCACCGTCACGTCGAGCGCCGTCGTCGGCTCATCGGCTATCAGCAATGCCGGATTGCACGACAGCGCCATCGCGATCACGGCGCGCTGACGCATGCCGCCTGACAGCTGGTGCGGGTAGCGGTCGACGGCACTGTCGGGGCTCGGCAATCCAACCGCATCGAGCAAGTCCACCGCCCGCTTGCGCGCGGCGGCGCGCGACACCCGTTCATGCGCGCGGATCTGCTCGATGATCTGGTCGCCGATCGTATGTACCGGCGTCAGCGCCGTCATCGGATCCTGGAAGATCATCCCGATCTGCCGGCCGCGAATAGCGTCGAGGGCCCGGCGCTTGAGCCCAAGCAACTCCTGGCCGAGAAAACGCACCGACCCGGTGACGACGGCGTTGGGACTGCTGATCAAGCCCAGAATGGCGAGCAAGGTCTGGCTCTTGCCCGAACCGCTTTCACCGACGACGCCGAGGATCTCGCGCTGCGCGAGCGAGAACGAGACGCCGCTGACGGCAGGCACCACACCGCCCTCGGTGCGGAACGAGACGCACAGATTCTCGACGACCAGCAGCGGCCTGTCAGTGGGCATCTTGTCAGTGGGCATCTCTAACCCTCGGATCGATGAAGACAAAGACAATGTCGACAATGAAATTGGCCATCACCACGAAGAACGAGGCGTAGATGACCGTCGCCAGGATCATCGGCAGATCGAGCGACTGCAAGGCCCCGTAGGTGAGCTTGCCGACCCCTTGCAGGCCGAACACCACCTCCGTCAGCAAGGCGCCGCCGCCGACCAGGGCGCCAAAATCCAGCCCGAACATGGTGACGAAGGCGACGAGCGAGGTTCTTAAGCCGTGATGCAGCAGCACCCGCCGCTCGCCGATGCCCTTGGCGCGCGCGGTGCGGATGAAATCCTCCTGCATGGTCTCGATGATCGAGGCCCGCAGCACGCGGCCGTAAAGTCCGATATAAAGCGTGGCGAGCGTGAACCAGGGAATGACAAGCGCCTTGAACCAGCCCCAGGGATCCTCGGTGAAGGGGATATAGCCGAGCGGCGGCACCCACGAGAACAGCCAGCTGTCATGCCAGCGGCTCTGCGTGACCAGATTGGCGACCTCGCCCAGCCAGAAGACCGGTATCGACACGCCGATCAGGCTGAGGATCATCAGCGTCCGGTCGAGCCACGTGCCGCGCGTCGCGCCGGCGACAACGCCGACGATCAGCCCGCCGAGAACCCAGAAGACGGCGGCGCCAAGCACCAGCGATAGAGTGATAGGGATCGCCTCGAGCACCGTTGGAACGACCTTCTGGCCGCGATTGACGAAGGAGGTGAGATCGCGGCTGATGAACAGCCGCTTCATCATCAGCGCGTATTGTACGGGCAGCGGCCTGTCGAGGCCGAAATCGTGCCGCACCTGGACCAGCGTCTCCTGCGATGCGTTGCGCCCGGCGATGCGCGCCGACGGATCGGCGCCCGGGGTGGCGAAAAAGATCAGGAAGGCGACGACGCTGATGCCGAACATCACCAGCACCATTTGGCCGAGCCTGGAAATGAGCGCCGTCAGCATCAGACGACCCTGATCGACGACTTCGGGTCGAGCGCATCGCGCACGCCGTCGCCCAATATGTTCAGCGCCAGCACCGTGATGACGATCGCCAGTCCCGGCGCCAGGGCGACGATCGGGCGTGAATAGAGAAGCCCCTGCCCGTCCTGGATGATGGTACCCCAGCTCGCATCGGGCGGCTGCACGCCGATGGACAGGAAGGATAGCGAGGATTCCGTCATCATGTTCAGCGCCAGGATGAGCGGCACGAAAACGATGACCCGGGTGATCACATTGGGCAGGATATCATAGAGCAGGATACGCCACGGCGACGCGCCAATGCCGATCGCGGCCGTGACGAACTCGGCCTGCATCAACGACAGGACATGACCGCGGATGGGCCTGGCGACGTAAGGCACATAGACGATGCCGATGATGAAGATCGGCAGCCAGAGACTGCCGGAGCGGATTTCGATCGGGCCGATGGTGATGCTTTGCGTGATCAGGACGATCGACAGCGAAATCGCCAGCAGGAAGATGGGGAACGCCCATAGCACGTCGAGAATGCGCGACAGCAAGGTGTCGACCAGACCGCCGAAAAAGCCGGAGACGACGCCGAGCAATGTCGCCAGGCCAAGGCATATCAGCGCAGCGGCGCCGGCAATCAGCAGCGAATTGCGACCGCCGTAAAGCAGGCGCGCTGCGACGTCACGACCCTGATTGTCGGCGCCCAGCATATAGGGTCCGAAATCCCAGGTCGGGCCAAGCGGCGTGAATCCGAGGCCAAGGCCTTCGGTCGAAGGCTCCAGCACCTGCCTGGTCTGGCCGCCTATGACGATCTCGCCATTGAGGTTGGTGGCAAAAGGATCGCTCTGTGCCACATGGCGGGCATAAAGCGGGGCTGCCAGCGAAGCGGCGGTGATCAGCACCAGCACGCCGAACGCCATGATGGCAGCCCGGTCGGCCCTGAGCTTGCGCCACGCTGTCCGCCATGGCCCCTCGGCGCCCCGGCGGCCCCGAACCAGCGCTTGCCCGCCACTCGAATTGTCCATGATGGGTATGAATTTCAGATCGGCGGGAAAAGCAACCGCGGCGGAGGATTGCGCATCGTTCCGCCGCGGATCTGACTTGGCCTGATCACTCAACCCCCGGTCACTCGACCCATGACTGGCTCATGATCCAGTAGAATTGCGGGCTGAAGACGAAATTCTTCAGCCGCGGCGAGATCAGGTCGACGCGCTTCGGCGTGAACAGCACGGCCACCGGCGCTGCGTCGGTGACCGCCTTGTCGACGTCGGTCCACAGTTGCGCGCCCTTGGCAGGATCGGCGATCGTGGCGGTCTGAGCCTCGCCCATCTTCTGGTCGATCGACTTGTCGCAGAAGCCGGAAATGTTGACCGAGGCGTCCGAGCCGGGTGTGAACGAGGCACAGCTGAACAGCACCTGCAGGAAATCCGATGGCGCGGGATAGTCCTGGAACCACTGCGAGATGGAAATCTGCACCTTGTTGTTGGTGTTCTGGATGTAGGTGAACTGGATGTTCTGCGAGATCGGCTTGATCGAGGTCTTGTAGCCCAGCCCGTTCAGCACATCCTGCAGGTACACGCCGATCGACTTCGACACTTCGGTGTCCTCGGTGATGATCGTCACCTCCTGTCCGGCCGTGCCGGAGGCAGCGACCAGCGCTTTGGCTTTCTCCAGGTCAGGCGCCGACCACTTTTCGCCGGGCTTGGCCGTGAACGGGCAATAAGGAGCGTAGGACGGGAAATCCGGCGGCAGTATCTGGCAGGAAGGCTGCGCCAGATTGCTGCCGCCGAACAGCTTGACGATGGCCGACCGGTCGATGGCGTAGTTGACCGCCTGCCGCACGCGGATGTCGTTGAACGGCGCGAGATTGGTATTCATCGGCGCATACCACATCGCCGTCAGCGGATGCACGGACACCTGCTTGGCGTATTTCGTGCCCAATTCCGCCAACCGGTCCGCCGGCGGCGGATCGAACATCCAGTCGGCCTGGCCATTCTCCACGGCGGTGACCGCCGCCTCGTCGGTGAGACCGAAGCCATAGTCTATCTCGTCGGGATAGCCGGCCGGCTGCGCCTCCTTGCTCCATTCCTTGAAATGCGGGTTGCGCACCATCTTGAGCAGGCTGTTGGGATCGTAGGTGGCGATCATGTAGGGCCCGGTGCCGGGAATGGGCGCGGTCCCCGAATCCTTGAGAGGCGCCTCGGCGGGCAGGATCGCGGCGTGCGGGATCGAGATCTTCTGCAGGAAGTCCGGATCGGGCGCCACCAGATTGAAGGTGACGGTGCTTGCCGCCTCATCGGCGACGACGCCGCCGTCGAGCGTGCAGGTCGCCGGCGTCTTGAGACATGTGTCGGCGCCGACGATGCCATTGTAGAGCGTACCCGTCGTGGGACCGCTGATCTTGAACATGCGCTGGAACGACGCCACGACATCGGCCGTCGTCAGGTCCGATCCGTCGGCGAACTTGATGCCCCTGCGCAGCTTGAAGACGTATTTCTTGCCGCCGTCTTCCGGCTTGGGCAAGCTCTCGGCCAGGTCCGCTACCACCTCGAACCCGGTCTTGTCGCCGGTCTTGCGGAAGGTCACCAGCCCATCATAGAGGACGTAGTTGATCTGGAAATATTGCAGTGTGTAGTTGATTTGCGGATCGATCGTGCCGGCAGCGGCGTTGGCGAGAAGCTTCAGCGTCCCGCCAGCCTTGCCTTCTTGCGCGGCCGCACCTGTCACGGGCGCCATCAGCATCAGGCCAGCCAGGCCGACACCGGCCATCATTGCGCTAAAAACATTCCGGGACCGCATCGTCTTGCTCCTCTGGGGAAGTGGGTGATTGCAAACCACGATGTGCGCCGTGGCACACGCCGGACCGCGATCCATTGTACACAGCGTATGGCGCACGAAACCCGCCGGGATAGCTGTGAATTAAGATAGTTTTGTCCCTCCAGACGCGTCGCGGACAACAAGCCGTGATCGTGCTGTGCTCATTTGTTGAGCATTTTACGAACATGCCTGTTTGACAAACATTGGCTGGCGAGTAAGCTTTTGCTCATGCAAGGCGTGTCCGGCGATTTCGAGAGCGAATTTCACACAGGCATGGGAATCGACGCCGCGATGGCGGCGGCGATGCGCGTGCTTGCGCCCGCAGGTTTTACCTCGCTGATTTATGACTATACGCCGGTCCCGGTCAGTCATGAAGGCGAGTTGATCACGCCTTCGCTGATGGCCCTCGCCAACGTGCCGTCCGACATGCAGGACCTGTGGTGCAAGGGTGGTTACTATCAGCTCGATCCGGTGCAGGAGGCGGCACTCGCGGTGTCACGACCATTTCTGTGGTCGCATAAGGGCTCGCAGAGCCCGGTCATGCGACGCATTCTGCAACGCAAGCATGACCCGGTGATAGGCTATCTGCTGGACACCAAGATGACATGCGGCGTGACGGTGCCGATCCGCTTCGACGGCGGCGATCTCGCCACCTTCACCGCCATCCGCCTCGATCCGGAGCCGAATTTCGAAGCCGAGGCACAAGGGATGCTGCCCGGCATTGGCGACCTCGGTCACCTGTTCCACGATTGCGTCTATGCCGGTTTCGATCAGCGCACCCGGACAAGTCAGTATTTCCACCTGACGTCACGGGAACGCCAGTGTCTGAGCCTCGCCGCTTGCGGGTTGACGGCCAAGCAGATCGCCCATGAAATCTGCCGCAGCGTGCCGACCGCGACGCTGCATCTCAACGCCGCCAGCCGCAAACTCGGCGCCCGCAACCGCTTCCACGCCATCGCTTTGGCGGCCCACTACCGGTTGCTCGGGCCGATCAGCCAGGACCAGGACCTGTCCCGCCGGCGCCATCAAAACTAACGTTATTGCTAGCTGGTCGCTTGCCGGTCCGCCTCTGTACCCTTTGCCGCGAACACCGTCGGAGACCGTTGATGAGCGGCTGCCGATGAGCCAGCCAGGCGGAGGGACACGATGGACGACCTTGCAATATCGGAAGGGTTCAGCGCCCACGGGCCATACAGGACCTGGTACCGCGTGACGGGAGACCTGGGGTCGGGCAGGCTGCCGCTGGTCGTTGCCCATGGTGGACCCGGCTGCACCCACGACTATGTCGACAGCTTCAAGGACATTGCCGGCTTCGGCCGCGCGGTGGTCCACTACGACCAGATCGGCAACGGACGATCCACCCATCTGCCGCACAAGGGCGGCGACTTCTGGACGGTCGAATTCTTCCTTGGCGAACTGGATGCGCTGCTCGCCCATCTCGGCATCCAGCAGCGTTACGCCCTGCTCGGGCAATCCTGGGGCGGCATGCTCGGCGCCGAGCATGCGGTGCGCCGGCCAGCGGGCCTCAAGGCACTGGTGCTCGCCAACTCGCTCGCCTCGATGAAGCTGTGGGTCGAAGGCGCGGGGCAACTGCGCGCGCAGCTGCCGGCAGCAGTGAGACAGGCGCTCGATCGCCACGAAGCGGACGGGACGACGGACCATCCTGATTACCTCGCGGCGACGCAGGCGTTCTACGACCGGCACGTCTGCCGCGTCGTGCCTTGGCCGGTCGAGGTGGCGCGTACCTTTGCCGCCATCGACGCCGATCCCACCGTCTATCACACGATGAACGGCCCCAATGAATTCCACGTTGTTGGCACCATGCGCGACTGGTCGATCATCGACCGCCTGCCGCTGATCGAAGCGCCGACACTGGCCTTTCGCGGCCTTTTCGATGAAGCCACGGCCGCCTGTGTCCAGCCCTTCCTCGACCACATTCCCACGGTCGAAGGCCATGTCTTCCCACTCTCGAGCCACATGCCGCATGTCGAGGAAAGGCAGGATTGCATCGCGGTCACCGAGGCGTTTCTGGCCCGCCATGACTGACCGCCGCTTCGCGCGGTAGCGAACGTCGACAGGAGATCGACGGTTACTCGCCGTCGCCCTCGCTGTGCGCGTCCCGGCGCCAGTAGGCCGTGACCAGGTGTTGGTCGCGCGACAGGTTCCATTGCTTGCGCACGATCTTGCGGATCTCCCGGAAATCGCCGAATTCGCATCCGGCCCAGACATAAAGGCCGTCGGCAAGCGCGATGTGACTGCGCTCCCGCAAGGCGGCCGGCAACAGGCCGGCGGTGCCGGCTTCACGGCCATGCCGGTAAAGCCAGGTGATGTCGATATTTTCCCCTTGCGCCAGCGCGATCCGGTCATCCGGGCCATCGACCTCGATGAGTACCTCGGCGCGGGTTGACGGCGGCAGATGCTCGAGGATCCTGGCCATGGCGGGCAATGCGGTGTCGTCGCCGAGCAGAAGCAGGGTCCGCGCCACCGGGGTGTCGCCGCCGCCGGGTCCGATCATACCGATGACGTCTCCCGTCCGTGCGTTTTGCGCGAAGGTGGCGGCGGGCGTGTTCTGGCCAGGGTGCAGGACGAAATCGACATCGAGCCAGCCGTGTGCGGCATCCACCGCCCGGATCGTGTAGACCCGCACGGTAAGGACATCGTCGCCCGAGGGCCAGACAAGCAGCCCGTCGGCACCCATCGACGGCCAGACCGGCCGTCGCCCATGCGGCGGCAACAGCAACCGCATGTGCAGGCCGCCATGGGTGAACCGGCCGAGATCCTTGCCGGCGAAGCGCAGGCGCTGCATATGCGCCGAGATCCGCGTCGACGCCATCACCATGATCTCGCGAAAGAAGACCGGCGTGCCGGCGTCAACGCCGTCGCCTTGCCAGCGCAGCCCGCTGGCCGTGCCAAGATGTTCGGCGACATGGCCGGCGACCGTCATCTTCATGTAGGACAGGCAGGTTTCGTCCATTGCCGCGACACGGATCAGCATGCCGTCATCCTCGAGCGTGGCGATCAGCGACCCATAATGCAGGCGAAGCTCCCATCGGTCGGCGACGCCGGTGTCGATCTCGAATTCGCCGTGTTCGGCACGCAGCCTGTCCATCGCCGACCTGATCGCCTCGTCGCGGATACGGGTTTGCGCGCTCAGTTGGTCCATCACTCAAGTCCTTCGAAACGGTTCGGGACAAGACGCCACGCGGCGCCATCGCCGCCACCGCCATGCCACAGCCGCTCCGGTGTTTCCACAGAAACATGATTAGAATAGTCATATTTTTCTGGACGGCGCTCTACGAGCCGCTTGCCGCCGCCGCAAGCCGTTCAGGAAGGAAATCGACGAACACGCGCACCTTCAGCGACAAATGGCGATGGAGGGCCACAGCATCCTGAACTGGACACGGCCAAGTCGGATGTGCTCATTCGTCCGCGCCCGAGGTGTGTTGAGATTCAGGCCGAGCCGTCTTTCGCAGGCCGGCTGAATATCAACGCACGTCAGTCCAGCCTGTGCATCAGGTCTTCATCCAGCCAGCGGCCGAAGAAATAGACCAGTTGCTTGTGCCACCACGGCCAGTCATGGCTGACATCGCCGCCCCAATAATCGACCCAGGCGGGAATGGATTTGTCGCGCAGGATCTGTTCCAGCTTGCGTGTTTCGACCAGCATCCGCTCTTCCCAGGCGCCCTGCCCGCAGCAGAAGATCAGCCGCAACGCCTTCAGGCGGGCAAGCAGCTTGGGGTCGACGATGCCGGGCAGATAGTCGAGCGGCGAATTGTAGAAGATGTCGCCTTCCAACGCCTTGCCGAAGAAGTCGCGGGCCGAATAGACGCCCGAGAGCGCAATGACGCCGCTGGCCAGTTCGGGAAAGCGGAAGACGAAGTTCGACGAGTGGTAGCCGCCCATCGAACAGCCCGAAAACAGCGGCTTCAGCTTGCGTCCGCCATTGGCTTGCTCGGCTGCCGACAGGAATTCCGGCAGCGCCTCCTCGCGCACATAGCGGAAATAGGCCTCGTGGCGGGCGATGCGGTGCGCGGCGTCCGCATGCTTGTCGAAGAAGGATTCCGAATCGACGCCATCGACCGTGAACAGCTGGATGCGGCCGGTGTCGATGAACTCGGCCAGTGCAGCCACCCCGCCGGAATCCTCGAACTGGTAGAACCGTCCCTGCGAGGTCGGGAACACCACCACCGGCCGGCCGGCGTGGCCGTAGCGCTTGTACTCCATGTCGCGGCCGAGCTTGCCCGAGGAACTCTTGTGATAGGAGATGTCCATCGCCTCACACCTTTTCCGCGTGGATATAGGCGACCGCCTCGCGCAGCGCTGCTTCGTCCTTCGAGCGCATCTGGTAGGCGTAATTTCCCATGGCGCGGCTGAAAACCTCTTCGATGGCCTGATGATGGACGATCTTGTCGCCATGGGCGGCTAACACGTCCTCATGGCTGTGCAAATAGTGGAGGCGTCGCTTGCGGCTGGCGTAGGCGGTGAAATACTTGCCCTCATAGGGACCGCCGGCGGCATCCCTGACCACCATGTCGGCCCATGCCGCATAGACGTCGATGTCGAAGGTGTAGTTGATGGCATCGGTCATCCAGGCGCCGGGCGGGCGCATGTTGACCTCCAGCGCGATGACCCGGTCGTCCTTGGTCTCGAACAACTCGATATGGAAGAAGCGCTCGCGCACGTCGAATGCCTTCAGGATCTTGCGGCCGGCCTCCTCGACCGCCGGGCTGATCCTGGGAAAACAAAGGTAGCTCATGTGGCGATCCTTGTTGACCACCTCCATGACGCTCTGGTCGTAACGATGGCTCGCCGCCAGCACCACCTCGCCGTCGCGATTGACCAGCCCGTCGAAGGTCACCACCAGCCCCTCGATGAACTGCTCCATGACGAACGTCACGTCCTCGGGCTTGTCCCTGAAGAACTGGTCGAGCTCCTTGGCGTTGGAGATCTTGAAGGTGTTCGAGGCGCCCGAGCCGCTGTCTGGCTTGACCACCACCGGGTAGCCGACGCGGCGGATAAAGGTCATGGCCCCAGCGCGGTCGGAGCATTTGCGCTGCGCGATGGTGTCGACACCGCTCTTGCGGAAGAAGGCGCGCATGCGGCTCTTGCGCTTCAAATTCTTCACGAAATCGAGCTTGGTGCCATAGATGTTGAAGTCGGTGCGGATGTTGGCTTCGAGTTCCAGCCAGTGTTCGTTGAGCGATTCGAAACGATCGATCCGGCCCCATTTGTGTATGAAATACCCCATCGCCCGGAACACCGGATCGTAGTCCTCCATGTCGGCGACACGGTAATATTCCGAAAGCGCCGCCTTCAGCTTGGCGTCGAGCGCGTCATAGGGTGCGTCGCCGATGCCGAGCACCCTGGCTCCGGCCTTCTTCAAACGGTCGCAGAAATCCACGCCATTGGCGGGAAAATGCGGCGAGAAGAACACGAAATTCATGGACGACTCCCTCCCGGCGACAGGACATCGCAACCCTGTCGACGCCCAAGTCTGGCGCATTTGCCGCGCCTGGGGAAGAGCACGTGCGGTAGGGATAATATCCAGCAGATCCGGCCAGCAATGCCAGGGCAACGAACTCGGGTTAACGGGTTCCTTCGCCGGCGCGTTGGCTGACGGAGCGTCAAATGAAAAACCCGCCTGTGCGGCGGGTCACTGGCGCAAATCAGCACCATGGACGAACATGTACCATAGCTGAGGTCACGGAATCAAGAAAAAATTCCTATCGTGAAAAGCTGCCGGCACAAAAACTGCCAACACCGCCGAACTGGCTGTCGTCAGGTCTTTTGTTAGCCTGAGTTCGGAGCCCTACCCGCCATGGGCCCCACTTGCCTCCCACAAGCCGCTCCTATATGAGATCAGCCATGAGCACGCGCGCCACCAACGCTTCCCGTCCGACCGGTTTTTCCGGCGAGACCGTGCGCGCGCTGACTTCGACCCTGCTTCTTCTCGGCCTTATCGGCGATCGCCGGGTTCGCTGAAGGAGCGCCCGGCGGTCGAACCGCCGCGCAAGCGCATGCTCCTTGGCAATCACATCAAGCGAACGAAATTCTGGTAAAGGCGCCGCTCGCCATCAATCCACCCGAGGGTGGATCCATGAGCCGCCGGGAGAAAAGACGATGAACGCACGAGAAGAGATCCGCTCCGATGCCGAGATAGCTGGCAAGGGTGTGGAAAGAAGCATCCAGAACAGGGGCATGCCTGACGCGGCCCGCAAATATCAGCCCTATCCGACCGTCGGCCTCACCGACCGCACCTGGCCCTCGAAGGTCATCGACAAGGCGCCGATCTGGTGTTCGGTCGACCTGCGCGACGGCAACCAGGCGCTGATCGACCCGATGGGCCACGAGCGCAAGGCGCGCATGTTCGGCCTGCTGCTCGACATGGGCTTCAAGGAGATCGAGATCGGTTTCCCCTCGGCCTCGCAGACCGATTTCGATTTTGCCCGCTGGTGCATCGAGCAGGGCAACGTGCCCGCCGACGTCTCGCTGCAGGTGCTGGTTCAGTGCCGGCCGGAGCTGATCACCCGCACCTTCGAGGCGCTCAAGGGCGCCACCAACCCGATCGTGCATTTCTACAATTCGACCAGCGAATTGCAGCGCCGCGTCGTCTTCGAAAAGGACGTCGGCGGCATCAAGCGCATCGCCACCGATGCGGCCAAGATGATCACCGACATGGCGGCCAAGGCCGGCGGCGGCTTTCGCTTCGAGTATTCGCCGGAGAGTTTTACCGGCACCGAGCTCGAAGTGGCGCTGGAGATCTGCAACGCCGTCACCGAGATCGTCAGGCCGACGCCGGACAACAAGCTGATCGTCAACCTGCCGTCGACGGTCGAGATGTCGACACCCAACATCTATGCCGACCGCATCGAATGGATGTGCCGCAACCTCGACAACAGGGAGAACCTGCTGGTCTCGCTGCATCCGCACAATGACCGCGGCACCGGCATCGCCACCACCGAACTCGGCCTGATGGCCGGCGCCGACCGCGTCGAGGGCACGCTGTTCGGCAATGGCGAGCGCACCGGCAATGTCGACATCGTCACGCTGGCGCTCAACATGTACACGCAAGGTGTCGATCCCGGGATCGACTGCTCCGACATCAACCGGATGAAGGACGTCTACGAGTATTCGAACCAGTTGAAGATCCCCGAGCGGCACCCCTATGTCGGCGAACTCGTCTACACCGCCTTTTCCGGCTCGCATCAGGATGCCATCAACAAGGGCATGAAGGCGCTGAAGAAGGCCAATACGAGCCTGTGGGAAGTGCCGTATCTGCCGATCGATCCGGCTGATGTCGGGCGCAGCTACGAAGCCATCATCCGCATCAACTCGCAGTCCGGCAAGGGCGGCATCGCCTATGTGCTGCAGGCCGATTACGGCCTCAACCTGCCGCGCAATCTGCAGATCGAATTCAGCCAGGAAATCCAGGCGATCACCGATGCCGAGGGCAAGGAAGTGCCGGTAAGGCGCATCTACGAGCGCTTTCTCGATACTTATGTCGATCAGCCTGCCGCGCGGCTGAAATTCCTCGACCACCACACCTATCCCAGCACCGAAATCAAGGGCCGGCGCATTGTCGAGGCGGTCATCCTCGACAATGGCAAGGAAGTGACGATATCGGGCACCGGCACCGGTCCGATCGACGGCTTCGTCGATGCGCTGTCGCGCCATCTCGGCGTCGAGATGTCGGTGCTCGACTATTCCGAGCACTCGTTGCAGCGCGGCTCGAACGCGTCGGCCATTTCCTATGTCGAGATGGAATATCCTGACGGCAAGCTGTTCGGCGCCGGCATCAACACCAACATCGTCGCTGCCTCGCTGGAAGCGGTGATGTCTGCCGCCAACCGGATCGTTGGCAAAAAAGCCGGCTGACGCACGACCAGAGCGAAGATCGGGACTGCCGCAACCTGGTGATCGGTTCCGATCTTTCGGGACATTAACCACCGAAGAATTATCCGGTGGGGTATGTGATCGCATAATGGGTGTATACTTGTGTGGCGGTGCGGGACCTATATGATCGCGCCTCAACCTGTGCCGACTTCGAGAGGATCGACACTTGCAGCATGCCACGCCTGCCGCCCCCGCAGTGCGCGAGACACTGGAGCGACTGCTTGCCAGCCAAACGTTCGGACGATCCGAACGCGCGCGCAAGTTGCTCCGTTATCTTGTCGAACGTGAACAAGCCGGAGAAGCCGACAGGCTCAAGGGCTTCTCCATCGCCATGGATGTTTTCGGCAAGGATGGCGATTTCGATCCGTCCACCGATGCCGTGGTGCGGGTGCAGGCAGGCAGGCTGCGCGAGCTTCTGCAGCACTATTTTGCCAATGAGGGCGTTGCCGAGCCTGTCCGCATCGCCATTCCGCGCGGCGGCTATGTTCCTGCCTATGAATTGAACGCCATAAGGCTGCCGGACCTGAAGCTGGACGGCGCTGCATCCGCCGATCGACCCAACGACGCCAGTGTGCCGGATGCGGCGCTGCTGACTTCCGCGACGCCCTCGCCCACGCCCTCGGTGGTGCGCCATCTCCGTTTCTTCTGGATGGCGATCGCCCTGGTCATCGCCATGCTGGGTGTACTGATCCTTCGTCAGGGCGGGAGTGCCTTGCTGACGGGCGGCGATATGTCGGCAACGCTCGAGACCGCCCGCGCGACCGGAAGCATCGCGTCATCGGCAATGGCTGACGACCTGCCGCAAGTCTATATCGGCCTCAAGGCCGAGGGCACGTACGCCAGCCGTGTCGCCGCGTCGCTGCGCGCCGGCTTGAGCGGCTTCGATACGATCGACTTCATCGGCCGCGACACCGTGGCCGATCCGGCCGAAGATGCCACAAACTTCATATTCGACATCCTGCCCGGGCCGGACACGGGCGACATCACGATCGAACTGCAAAGCATGGCGTCCGGACGGGTGCTTCTTTCGCGCAATCTGACCGCTGCCGACAGCGCTCCTGCCGCGATCGAAGACCGTATCGCCGACATGCTGAGTTCAGCGCTTCCCGCCTCGGGCACGATCTACAACTATATCGAGCAGACCGGTGCGCCAAATGGTCTGACGCAATGCCTGCTGCTCAACGACAAATATTATCTCGACCAGAACGCCAGAACCCATGAGGCTGCCTATCGGTGCCTTGAGAAGCTGGCCAATGGCGGCACGAAATCCTCGCTCGTCTATTCGGAACTGGCCTCCCTGCATCTCGAGGCGGTCTCCGATCACTATACCTATCCGCCCAATGCGACGATCGAGAAGGCGGTGGAGTTTGCCCATCGCGGCGTGCAGATGGGGCCGACCAGCCCTTATGCGCATCGCTCCTACGGCTACGTCAGTTCGCGCCTCGGCAATACGGACGAAGCGATCCGCTGGATGCGCAAGGCCTACGAACTCAATCCCTACGACCTCGGCATGGCCGCTGCTTACGGCTATGGGCTGATCTTCGCCGGCCGATACGCGGAGGGAACGCCGATCCTTGACCATGCAGCGGAGACCTTCAGCGGGCACTCGACATGGTGGGATTACGGGGTATTCGTCGGTGAGTTCATGCTCGGCGACATGAACAAAGCCATCGCGGCCAGCATGGCGTTGAGAACGACGGCAACGAAATCGCACTATCTGGCGGCGCGGCTGATCGGCGCCAAGGCCGCCGGACAGGACCATCTGGTGAGCACGCTGCTGAACCAACTGACCACCGAGTTCCCTAAATTTGCCGCCGATCCACGTGCGACCTTCGTCGAGCGGAAATATCCAGCCGACTTGACCGACCGGCTGGTCAAGGCGCTGCGCGCGGCCGGGCTCGGCAACCCAAGCTGACACCAATCGACATCCGCGGATTGGGCGCCACGTTCCAGTGGATTTGATCGCCACTACCGGCTGGTCGCCGAGTTCTGTCCGCAATCGTACAAATCGCGAAAATTTTACTGGCCATCACGCTAGACTCGGAGCAATTCAGCACAATTAGTGTCGCGCATCCCGCAATAACAAAAATCAGTTTTCATGACTGCATCGCTTTTTGCCGCCGAACAAGGTGTTGGCTCGAAAGCCATCGTCCTGCTGCATGGTTTCGGCGGTTGCCACGATGTCTGGCGCGAGGTGATTTCCTCCCTGGCGCCTGCAACGCACACACTGGCCTATGATCTGCCGGGGCATGGGCTGTCGCTCGATTTTCCCGCCGCTGGTCCGGCCAAGGTGGCGGCAAGGGCCGTGCTCGCCGATCTCTCGGAGCGTCGCCTGAGGCGCGTTCATCTCGTGGGCCACTCGATGGGCGGTGCGGTGGCAATGCTGATGGCGTTGGCCGAGCCCGGAAAAGTCGCTTCGCTGACGCTTCTGGCGCCGGGCGGCATTGGCCCGGAGATCAACGGACCCCTGTTGCGCCGCTATGCCGGTGCAGCGGATCGGTCCGAGATACGGTTCTGCCTCGCCGCCATGTCGGGACCATCAGCCCGGCCGCTCGATCACACCGTGGACACCCTCTGGGAAATGCGCAGGCGGCCCGGCCAGTTGGAAAAACTCGTCGAGATCGCAGCCGCCATGACCATGGACGATCGGCAAGGCGTCATCCCGCATGATCGTTTCGATGGGCTGAACATACCCGTGATGGTGGCGTGGGGAACCGACGACGCGGTGCTGCCCTTTACCCAGGCGCATGATCTGCCGACGCATTTTCATGTGCACCATGTGCTGGAGGCCGGCCACATGCTGGCCGAGGAAGCACCCGGCCTCGTCGCCGAGATCATTCGCCGCAACACCAACCGCCGCGCCAGGCCGCATCGCCAGAAATTCGCGGCGGCGGCCAACTGACCTTTTTTCGCGCACAGCAACCTTCGTGCGCGCCTCAATCCCGTCCATCTCTCCAGTGCATTTTGCCGGCGGCTGTGTTAACGCCATGTTAACCAAACCCGCGAGGCAAACGCCGATGAAGGAAGCAGGCGAGAAGACCGTCGACCAGTCGAACAAGCTGTCCGATGCCATCCGTGATGTGAAAAATGCCTTCGCCGACCGCGATGACGTCGTCGTCGATATGCGCGAGGCGCATCGCATGCGCCTCGATCTGCTCGCCGCCGATCTGGCGCCGGTTTTTGCCGATGTTCCGGCCGACATGGACAATTTCGACTTTGTCGTCTCGTCCGGCTTGCAGCCGCGCCTGTGGATCGACGCCGTCAGCCATGTCGCCATGGGACGCGACCGCCGCACCTATCGCTTCCTCAAGGACACCCGCATCGGCCGGGTGGTGCTTGCCGAATCCACCGAGATGAAGTCGGTTGCCGATTCCGTGACGCGCTATGTCGCCGAGCGCATCGTCGAGCGTCAGAGGATGATGGAAGGCGGGGTCGAGCCGGCTGTCGCCGGCATGAAACGCGCCGATGTAGCGGAAGCCGAACCGCCGCTGCGCCCAGTGACGAGCAGCAACGGCTGGTCGGCCTTTCTGTCCGGGCTTGGCCTGATCGCCGCCGGTGCCCTGGTCGGCCTGGTGGTGTCGGTCGTCTTGTTCTGGGACCGTATCGCCGCCATGATTATCAGCTTGCGGCCATAACGGCTCCGGGCTCCGTGCCAAGCTCCAGCGTCTGCAGGTCGGATGGCGGTATGGACGGCCCGGTCAGGCCGCGCCGCGTCAGCCGTATCCGCCAATTGCCCTTTTCGCCGTCGATGTCGAACAGATTGTACTGCGCCGCCGGGTGCTTGCCGCCCGGTGCCTGGCCTGCGGCAGCAACGCCGACCGCCGGGATCCTGACGCCTCTACCGCCGATGAAGAACAGCGACGGCAGATGCGAATGGCCATGCAGGACAAGTTCGGCACCATGACGCCGAATGATCTTGTGAAAGCGGGCGATACCGAACAGCCGCTTGTGCTGCGGGACCGCGCCGCGCACCGGCGGATGGTGGATCATGATCGCCCGAAACAGCCCTTGTTTGGCCGTTGCGTCGAGCAGCTTGCCGAGCCGGGCCGCCTGACCTTCCATGAAGAAACCGTTGGCCATGAAGGGTGCCGTGGCGCGTGCCGTCGAGACGCCGATCAGGGCGACTTCGCCGCGCACCCGCAGATAGGGGAACGCGTTGCGGTCGACCGGCGTGTTGACGCCGTCGCCGCTCATCCACGCCGCCCAGGATCGGCAGACCTTGTCGAAGGCCCCGGGCACATAGGCATCGTGGTTGCCCGGAACGACCGAAACATCATGCGGCGGTCCCAGCGTCTCCAGCCAATGCCTGGCCATCTCGATCTCGCCGTCGAGCGCCAGATTGACCAGGTCGCCGGTGACGGCAAGGTGGTCAGGCGTGTTCGCCTTGATGTCGGCGACGATCGTGTCGATGACGGCGTCATGCATATGGCGGCGGCGGTTGCGCTGCCAGTTGACGTAGCCGAGCACGCGCTTGGAGGCGAGATCACGATAGGATACATCGGGGAGCGGCCCAAGATGGACATCGGAAATATGCGCGAGCCTGAACATGCATCCTTCATAGGCGACCCGCGCTTGGCTTTCCAGCCACGGTTTCGGGCCTGATGGTGAAGCCTGAAGATGCCTTCCGCCAGACCGGCTGGGCGGGTCTGAGGGCCAGGCTGTTCCATCTCCATTTCGTGCTGCGGCGGCCGATGACGCTCGGCGTGCGCGGTCTGATCCACGACATGGCGTCCAATTCCATCTTCCTCATTCGCCACACCTATGTGCCGGGCTGGCAGCTTCCCGGCGGCGGTGTCGAAGTCGGCGAGACGCTGGCCGAGGCGCTGGCACGCGAACTGGCCGAGGAAGGCAACATCGCACTGACATCACCGCCGATGCTCAAATCGATGCATTTCAACCGCCGCGCCAGCCGGCGCGACCACGTCGGCTTCTACGTGATCGAGCACTTCAGCCAGACGGCGCCAAAACTCCCGGACCACGAGATCGCCGAAGCCGGCTTCTTCCCCCTCGACCGCCTGCCCGAGAAAACGACGCCGGCGACGCTGCGGCGGATCGCCGAGGTTTTTGGCGGCGAGCAGCCCTCGCCTTACTGGTAGATCAAGCCGCCGCCCTGCTGAACCGCGCCCGGTCATGCCGTGCGCCATAATCCAGTTTCGGCCCGACGGGCACGATCCGCGTCGGATTGATCGTTTCGTGGCTGCCGTAATAATGCGCCTTGATGTGGTGCAGGTTCACGGTCTCGGCGACACCAGGCACCTGGTAGAGATCGCGCAGATAGTTGGACAGGTTCGGGTAATCGGCGATACGGCGCAGATTGCATTTGAAATGGCCGACATAGACCGGATCGAAGCGCACCAGCGTGGTGAATAGCCGCCAATCAGCTTCCGTGAGGCGATCGCCGACGAGATAGCGTTGCTTCGACAGCCGGCCTTCCAGCGCATCGAGCGCGGAGAACAGCTCTCCGAATGCTTCTTCATAAGCGGCCTGCGTGGTGGCGAAGCCGGCGCGATAGACCCCGTTGTTGACTGCGGGATAGACCAGTGCGTTGACCTTGTCGATTTCGCCGCGCAGCGCCTGCGGATAGAAATCGAGGCTGGCATCGCCCCATTCGTCGAAAGCCGAATTCAGCATCCGGATGATCTCGGAAGATTCGTTGGAGACGATGGTTTGCTCCTTCTTGTCCCACAGCACCGGCACCGTCACCCTGCCCGAATAGTCAGGATCGGCCTTGGCGTAGATCTGGTGCAGGAAGTCGAGGCCGTAAAGCGTGTCGCCGGTGGCGCCGTCCTCGGCCACGAACGTCCAGCCGTTGGCGCCCATGAAATGATGCACCACCGACATCGATATGATGCCTTCCAGCTTCTTCAGCGCGCGAAAGATCAACGTCCGGTGTGCCCACGGACAGGCAAGCGAGACATAGAGATGATAGCGGCCGGGCTCGGCCTTGAAGCCGCGCGTTCGGCCTTCGGCCGCCGCCCCGTCAACGGTGATCCAGTCGCGCCATTGCGACTGCGTCCGCACGAACCTGCCGCCGTTGTCCGCGGTATCATACCAGCGATCCTGCCACCTGCCTTCAACCAGCAATCCCATGCAAATCTCCTTGCGTCCCATTGGCCTATTTAAGCGCAACATTGGCCTGTCGAAGACGTCAGGTGCTGAACAGACCGTCACTTGGCCGAAACGACGGACAAAAACGGCCGATTGCAGCGGCGGAAAATTGATGCTAGCGGACAATCCGCATGTTCGACTTTGCTTTGATCCGGTTTGACCGACGACGAAAGGGCGCCCGCGCTTAGCGCTGACTGGCGAATGCTGCCGTTTGCAGCAAACCTTTCCTCCTTACCGGAACGCAAAGACCATGAGCCTTGCCGACGTAAAATACCTGCCGGAAACCCCGGCGCACGACCTCCAGATCGAAGCCATCAACGACGAAGCCTTCGGGCCCGGCCGCTTTGTGCTGGCCGCCTACAAGATCCGCGAAGCCGGAGGGCACGAACGCTCGTTGTCTTTTGTCGCCGTCGAGGGCGACATCGTCGTCGCCTCGGTGCGCATGACCCGCATCGCCGCCGGCGCCGGTCGCGCGCTGATGCTCGGGCCGCTTGCGGTGCGGCCGGCCTTCAAGAATCTCGGCATCGGCCGCCGGCTGGTGGCGATCGCGCTGGAGGCCGCCGCCAAGACCGGTGCGCCCGCGATCATGCTGGTCGGTGATGAACCCTATTACGGTCCGCTCGGTTTCAAACGGATCCCGCGCGGCCAGATTTCGATGCCGCGCCCTGTCGATCTCGACCGGTTGCTGTCGCACGAGATCGTGCCGGGCGCGGTCGCCAGGCTCTCGGGCGAGGTCTGTCACGCCGATCAGGCCAGGGTTGCCGCGATCGCGGCGATGGCTTGACCTTCCCCATCGATCTGGCGCCTGATCCGTTCCACTGTTCCTGAGATCAAAAGGATGACGCCATGAACCCGAACGGCCAGATCGCGATCGTTACCGGCGGTGGCTCCGGTCTTGGCGAGGCAACGGCGCGGGCGCTGGCCGCCAAGGGCGCCCGCGTCGCCATCTTCGACGTCGGTATTGACCGCGCGGCCAAGGTCGCGGCCGAGATCGACGCCATTGCCGTCCAGTGCGACGTCAGCAGCGCCGACAGTGGGACAGCTGCACTTGCCGACGTCGCCGACAAGCTTGGCGAGCCGCGGATCCTGGTCAATTGCGCCGGCATCGCCATAGGCGTGAAGACGATCGGCAAGGATGGCCCCCATCCTCTCGATCAGTACCGCAAGGTGATCGAGGTCAATCTGATCGGCACGTTCAACATGATCCGCCTCGTCGCCGAGCGCGCTTCAAAGCTCGAGCCGCTGCAAGGTGGCGAGCGCGGCGTCATCGTCAACACCGCCTCTGTCGCCGCCTATGACGGCCAGATCGGCCAGGCCGCCTATGCGGCGTCCAAGGGCGGCGTCGTCGGCATGACGCTGCCGGTGGCGCGCGACCTTGCCCGTTCAGGCATCCGCGTCTGCACCATCGCGCCCGGCATCTTCAAGACGCCGATGATGGCCGGCATGCCGCAAGAGGTGCAGGATTCGCTGGGCGCCGCCGTCCCCTTCCCGTCGCGCCTGGGCGAACCATCCGAATATGCCGCTCTCGCCCTGCACATCATCGAGAACCAGATGCTGAACGGCGAGACCATCCGCCTTGACGGCGCCATCCGCATGGCGCCGAAATAGACGGACATGAGCACCGGCCCGTCCGCTGCCGGCAAGACCGGCCCGCTTGCCGGGCTGAAGGTGATCGAGATGGCCGGGCTAGGCCCCGTGCCGCTGGCCGGCCTGATGCTGTCGGAGATGGGCGCCGAAGTGCTGCGCATCGAACGGACGGGGACCAGCCAGCCGCCCTTGCCGCTCCCGGATGAGTACAACATCGACCGCCACGGCCGCGCCATCCTGCGTCTTGACCTGAAGCGCCGGGAAGGCGCCGATCTGCTGCTGCGCCTTGCCGAAAACGCGGACATGTTGCTCGAAGGGTTTCGCCCCGGTGTCATGGAGCGGCTTGGCCTCGGCCCGGAGGCGGTGCTGACGCGCAACCCGGCGCTGATCTACGGCCGCATGACCGGCTTCGGCCAGGACGGCCCGCTCTCCGGCCGCGCCGGTCACGACATCACCTACCTCGCCTATTGCGGCGTGCTGCACGCAATCGGCCACCCGGACGACCGCCCTGTCCCGCCGCTCAACCTCGTCGCCGACCATGGTGGTGGCGCCATGATGCTGGTAGCCGGCCTGCTGGCCGCGCTGTTCCAACGCTCGCGCACGGGCAAGGGCGAGGTCGTCGACGCCGCGATGGTCGAAGGCGCCTCGATGCTGGCGGCGCCCCTGCACGCCTTCATGGCTGCCGGGTTGTGGAGCGACAAGCGCGGCGCGAACCTGCTCGACTCCGGCGCCCCCTTCTACGACACCTATGAGACATCGGACGCACGCCATATCGCCATCGGCTGCCTCGAGCCGCAATTCTTCGCCGAATTCGCCAGACTGTTGCCGCTCGATGAGCGCTTTGTGTCCGGCCAGTACGACAAGGCGCTGTGGCCGCCGATGCGCGCGGCCATTGCCGATCGGGTCCGGCGGAAATCACGCGACGACTGGGACCTGCTGTTTGCCCAAACCGATGCCTGCGTTGCTCCTGTCCTGTCGCTGCATGAGGCGAAGCAGCACCCGCACAATCGGGCGCGCAACGCCTTCGTGATGGCGGGCGCACTTGAGCGCCCTGCCCCGGCGCCGCGTTTCTCCGGCTCACAGCCGACACCGGCGATCAGGCCCGCCGACAGCGATCTCGCCCCGTCGAAGGTGCTGGCACGTTTCGGGTTTTCGAAAAACGAGATCGACGACCTTGCCAAATCCGGTTTGTTTGACAGATAATTGGAGAAAGAAAATCCACTTATTGAGTGATGCCTTGGACGAGCCGAAGAAGGACGTGATCCGCGAGACGGACGCCGAAGCGATCCGGCTGGCGAAGACGCTTCTGCGCAACGCCCGCTTTGGCGCGCTGGCGGTGATCGAACCGCAAACCGGCTCACCGCTGGCCAGCAGGGTCGGCGTGGCCACCGACATCGACGGCGCGCCGCTGATCCTGGTGTCGATGCTCTCGGCGCACACCGGCGCCCTGCTTGCCGATCCGCGCTGCTCCCTTTTGCTTGGCGAACCCGGCAAGGGCGACCCGCTTGCGCACCCGCGCCTGACACTGGTCTGCCGGGCGGCACGGCTCGATCGCGGATCAAGCGAACACGCCCGCGCCGAGCGCCGTTATCTCAACCACAATCCCAAGGCGAAACTTTACGCCAGTCTCGGCGACTTTTCGATCTTTCGCCTCGAGCCGCAACGCGCCAGCCTCAATGGAGGTTTCGGCAAGGCCTATCATCTCGATCGGTCGGATCTGCTCACCAGCGGGCCGATCGTCGAGGAGCTTGCGGCGAGCGAGCAATCCGCCATCGATCACATGAACGCCGACCATCTTGACGCAATCGCCGTGTATGCCCGGCATTTCGCGACAGCATCCGCCAACGGCTGGACCATTACCGGCTTCGATGCCGATGGCATGGATCTGGTATCGGGTGATGACACTTGCCGGGTTTTCTTCCCGCAACCCCTGGTGGCAGCGCGCGAATTGCGACACGTTCTGGTCGAGATGGCCAAGAGCGGCCGGGCCTCGGTCGACGCCGGAGACTGGACTTAATTATGTTTGATCAAAAGCAACACTTGAGATTTAAATGAAATGCTCTACCTTTTGCTGGTGGCGCTGAATCGCCAGCGCCGGTTGACAAGTGAGTTTATGGAATCAGACGCCATTGCCCCCATGGCGTCGGGATGAACAAGAAGCATGGGGCATCAATGGTCTCGACAAAGCTAATCGTCAACGCCGAATCCGCGGCCGAATTTCTCATGCTGATGGGCAATGAGAAGCGGCTGTTGATCATGAGCTATCTCGCCGACGGTGAAATGTCGGTCGGCGCCATCGCCGAGAAGGTGATGCTCAGTCAATCGGCATTATCCCAGCATCTGGCCAAGTTGCGTGCGCTCGACCTCGTCGACACCCGCCGTGACAGGCAGATGATTTACTATTCCTGCAAATCCGACGCCGTGCGCGAACTGCTTGTCATGCTGGACGGCATTTTCGGCAGCGGCAAGGATGACTTGTCCCAGATGGCGCACCGTTTGCGCCGTGCCGGAACCTGACCGTCCTGTAGCCGCCTCGCCGGCGATTTCAGAGCCGACATGCGCTATCAGGGCGCATGGAGCTAGCTGACCGTCCCGAATTGTCGCATCGTGCTTTCCGAACCCAAAGGTGAGCGCCGGGAAATCGGCCCGGATTTTCGAGCCGATGCGACGGCGGCGAGGAACGCATGGACCCTATTCGCATCGACGACCCGCAAGATCCGCGCGTCGCTGCCTATCTCGACATCCGTGAGCGCGATCTCGCCGGCCGGCAAGGCCGCTTCGTCGCCGAAGGCAAGGTGGTGCTGGACCTGCTGTTCTCGGCCGGACGCTTTGGCGCCGAATCGGTTCTGGTTCTGGAGAACCGGCTCTCCGGCCTCGAGAGCATCCTGCGCAAGGCGCCGGCCAACCTTCCGGTCTATGTCGCCACCAGCGCGGTGATGGACGCAATCGCCGGGTTTCACATGCATCGCGGCATCCTGGCCATGGGCCGCAAGGGGACGCCGCGGTCCGCCGAGGCCCTGATCGATGCCTTGCCGGCCGGGGCACTGGTCGTGGTGCTCGTCGGCATCGCCAATCATGACAATATGGGTTCGATCTTCCGCAACGCCGCCGCCTTTGGTGCCGACGCCATACTGCTGGACGCGACATGCTGCGATCCGCTCTACCGCAAGGCGATCCGCGTTTCAGTCGGCGCCGCGCTCAAGATCCCTTTCGCGTCGTTCACCGACGCCGCCGGCTTCATGGCAATGCTTGGCCGGCGGAACTTCGAACAATTCGCACTGACGCCACGCGGGCGGACCGACATCCGCGATGCGCAAAGGAGCGAACGCCTGGCACTCTATCTCGGCACTGAGGGCGAAGGCTTGCCGGACAGCCTGCTCGCGCGCTTGCACACCGTGCGGATCACCATGTCGAAAGGTTTCGACAGCCTGAATGTCGCAGCCGCATCAGCCATCACCCTGCATCATTTTTCGGCAAAAGAGACCTGATTTCAGCTTGTCGCGTCAGCCTTCTGCAGCGCCCGCACGCGGTCGGCAAGACTCCGGTTGCCGGAGCGTACATCCGAAGGGGCCGCCAAGGCCTTGTCGATCGGCGAGCCAGGCCCTTCGAGCTTGGCCGTCAGGTGGACGACCTCCGCCGCCAGTTCGTTCATCTGCTCGCGCAGGGCGGAGCTGACCTCCGCGGGATTGGACGCGGCCAGCGCTGTGAGATCCGCCTTCAGCCGCTTGTTCTCGAGCGCCAGCGCCGTCAGCCTCGCCTCTAGCCGCTCACGATCGCTGTCGAGCTTGGCGATCGCTTTGTCGAGGTCGTCGCTTCTGGCGGTTTCGCCAGCCTTGCCGACCAGCCGCAAGTCCGGTGCGCTGTCTTCGCCTTTCGATTTTTCTCGCATGCGCGCCAGTTCCTTTTCGCGGCGTTCAAGCTTGTCCTCGCGGTCGGCAAGCGTCGCCAGCAGCCGTTCGACCTTCTTGTCGAGCTCAGCGGTCCTTTTCTTCTCGGCTTTCAGCGCTTCGCGTGCTGCCTTGCTTTCGGCCGCGATCTCCTGGCCGCGCCTGTCCGCCTCCTTGCGCTGGCCCCGCAGCAGCGCAATGTCGCTGGCGAGTTTCTGCATTTCGGATTCGCGCGCGACGAGCTCGATTTGCCGGCTGCTGGAGGAAAAACTGGCGTCGTCATACATGCGCTCCAGCTTTTCCAGCTCGAGCGCGCGTTTTTCCAGCTTGCGTTCGGTTTCCTTGAGTCGCTCCGAAAGCTGCCGCAACTCGCTCTCGCGTTGATGCAACGCCTCGGTCGTGACGCCGAGCTCGGTCAGCGCCTGGCTTTTGTCCATGCGCTCGACCGCCAGCCCCTTCAGGGCCTCACGACCGCGATTGATCTCCACGAGTTGCTCAGCTGCCTTCTCGCGCAACGCCTTGACGATGATTTCGAGGCGGCGCGTCGACATGGCGTACTCGGCGCGGATGCGATCCTTGTCCGCTTGGATTTCGGTTTGCGTCAGGGGGATCGAGCCTTCGATACGTCGACGCGTCAGGGTGACGGCGCGACGCCATATGGCCGGAGCCACCATAAGCGCCAGAAAGCCGGCGCAGAGAAAGCCGAGAACGAAGAACAGGACCGACTGGACCAAGTGACTACCCGTTGTGGACGGCAACCATCAAACCAATGCATGTCGTCCAAAAAATGAGAACCGGTTTGGCGCAACGACATGCAACAAGATAAAACCAAAAACGCGTCGAGCGCTTTTGACCGTGCCACGTTGACATGGCGGAAATCCAGCGTTGCGGCAAGGGCTTGCCGCAACTTGACGGGTTTAACGCTTGTCGCCCAAAAGTGGCCCGGTTTTGGGCTAGCGACATGCATAAAGCCAAAGACCTTTAGCTCAGAACGGATTCCACGTCGCGCGCTCGGTAAGCTTCAAATAGCCGAGATTGACGCCGAGCCGGGCACCGACGCCGGTACGGATCGGCACCAAAATCACATTATTGTTCTTCAGCACGTTGAAGCCGACACCTGCCACCACATAGGCCGAGCCGGCGACGCCGCCATAGCGGTTGTAGAGGCTGCCCACATCATCGAGATTGTAGACCAGCATCATCACCCGTGAGCCCTCGCCGCCGAAGTCCCAGCCGAGCGACGGGCCTTGCCAGAATACTTTGTGATCGCCGGCATTCTTGGTGTAGAGCGTGCCTTCGCCATAGGTCAGACCGCCGATCAGCGCGCCCGAGCCCTCCTCGCCCAGCAGATAGCCGTTGGGCAGGCCGTAGGAAGCAAAGATCTTCTCGACGACCGTGGCGAGCCCGCCCGATGTCGCGCCGAAGAACTTGTGACCGGAATCGACAATCTCCTGAGCGGTGTATTCCTGGGCCCGTAGGGCTGAAGTCGAGAAGGCGAGAACGCCCATGAGCGCAATCGCCATTGAGATGACACGAACAACCGTCCGGTCTGGGACACGGAAAAAAGTCCGGCCATAGAATCGGGAAAACATGCTTCCAATCTCCGTCAGGGAGCACCTTCGCCGACGCCTCGCACCCCGTACGGCTCTTTTAGCCGGCCGTTAAGGGTAACTGTTACGGGCAAACTATGCCGTAATCCTTTTTCAACCATTAAGCTCCCACATGAACATGGCGGTTCAAAGGCTGTTTAGGGTCGCTCAAGTGGGGTCGGCAGCCTTCGTGAACGCCATTTGCCATAGCCACAATTTGGATTTGTTGCTGCACGCACGGACGCTGTGTATTCAGAAAGTCCGAGGAGAGAGAGCGTGATTCGTGTGGGCAGGCGACGATCGATCGCTCGGCCATGAATTGTAAAATTTTGCTGGGATTTTCGCCGATGGCCGATCTGTTCACCCTTTCCGCACCCGATCTGGCGGCGCTTTTGTGCAGCCGGGTCTGCCACGACATCATCTCGCCGGTCGGCGCGATCAACAATGGGCTCGAACTGCTCGATGAAGGCGGCGCCGACGAAGACGCCATGAAGCTGATCCGTCAGAGCGCCCGCAACGCTTCGGCCCGCCTGCAGTTCGCCCGCATCGCCTTCGGCGCCGCCGGCTCGGCCGGCATGCTGATCGATACCGGCGATGCCGAAGCGGTCGCCATCGCCTTCCTCAAGAACGAGAAGCCGGAACTGACCTGGAACGGGACCCGCGCGCTGCTGCCAAAGAACAAGGTCAAGCTGCTGCTCAACCTGATCCTCGTCGCCAACGCCGCCATTCCGCGCGGTGGCAAGCTCTCGGTGACCCTGGAAAACCTCGAGACCGAGCCGCGTTTCGCGCTCGCCGCGGCTGGCCCGATGCTGCGTGTGCCGCCGAAATTCCTCGAACTGCATTCCGGCCACAAGCCGGAAGAACCGATCGACGCGCATTCCGTGCAACCCTATTACACGCTGCTTCTGGCGCGCGAAGCCGGTATGACGATATCGATCCACGCGACGCCTGAAGAAATCGTGTTTGCGGCGGTCTGATAGCGCGGTCGAGAAGCCAAAGTACTTTTACATCGAAATCTGTAATTCCGGCTGATTGGCATGAAATTCGTTTAGTTGCCTAGGCGGCATTGAAGCATTCGCGAATAAAAGTCAGCAGCCGCCATCTTTGCAAAAATTTTACCTAACGCCTTTTCGGCTTCTTTACCGGATTGGCCTATGGTGCCTCTCGATGCCCCCGACGCTGCCGGATTGCCAGACGGCAAAGAGGACCCGGAAATGAAACGCTGCATGTTCGTCGACGATTCAAGCGTCATCAGGAAGGTTGCAAAACGTATCCTGGGCGGCTCCGAAATGGTTATCATCGAGGCCGCCAGCGGACTTGACGCGCTGGAGATGTGCGCCGCCGATATGCCCGACATCATCGTCGTCGACGGCGCCTTGCCTGACGTGGCGGCGGTCGATCTCATCCGTCGCGTGCGCGCCATGGAGAGCCCGATAAAGCCGCAGATCCTGATTTCACTGGTCGAGCTCGATATCGCTTCGATCATGCGGGCCAAGCGCGCCGGCGCCCAGGGCTATCTCTTGAAGCCGTTCAACCGTTCGCAATTGCTTGAGCGTTTTAGCGCCTTGAGGATCGCGCCTGATTCGGCGGTGGTGAGCAATTCCAGGAAGAGTGCGTGACGGTTTTCTGCTGGTAATTGCGTAAAACGGATGCTTATCAGCCCATCACGCAAAAAACCCGGCAGAGCCGGGTTTTTTATTGAATAAGTTAGAACGTGTTCTTCGCTCAGGCGCTGACGCGGATGTCTTCGGGTTCGCGCAGCACATAGCCGCGACCCCAGACCGTCTCGATGTAATTCTGGCCGCCGGACGCCGCATCGAGCTTTTTGCGCAGCTTACAGATGAAGACGTCGATGATCTTCAGCTCAGGCTCGTCCATTCCGCCATAAAGGTGGTTGAGGAACATTTCCTTGGTCAGCGTCGTGCCCTTGCGCAGCGAGAGCAGCTCCAGCATCTGGTATTCCTTGCCGGTCAGGTGTACGCGCTGGCCGCCGACTTCGACGGTCTTGGCATCGAGGTTGACCACGAGATCGCCGGTGGTGATGACCGACTGGGCGTGCCCCTTGGAGCGCCGCACGATGGCATGAATGCGGGCGACCAGCTCATCCTTGTGAAACGGCTTGGTCATATAGTCGTCGGCGCCGAAGCCGAGGCCGCGTACCTTGTCCTCGATACCGGCCATGCCGGAGAGGATGAGGATCGGCGTCTTTACCTTGGAAAGGCGAAGCGTCCTCAAAACCTCGTAGCCCGACATGTCAGGCAGGTTGAGATCGAGAAGGATTATGTCGTAATCGTAGAGCTTGCCTAGATCGACGCCCTCTTCACCGAGATCGGTCGTGTAGACGTTGAAACTTTCCGATTTCAGCATCAGCTCGATGCTTTGTGCGGTTGCACTGTCATCTTCTATCAGCAGAACACGCATTTCATTCCCCTTTTCTGCTGCCGGACCATTTCACGACCCGTCCGGACCCGGAGCAGTGGTTGCCTTGTGCAGAGGCTGCCATTAAATGGTTAACAAAACCTAATTTCCCGTCCATGACGGTACCAGATTTTTTAACCTCTTTCTACACCCTCTTGAATCTAATAACGAATCTCAGAACCAAATCCTAATGCAACACATCAACAATCTGGACTAAGTGACTCCAGGGACTCATCGACATCGCTTCCGCATCGGCGGCCGGAATTTTTACCCGGCCTTAAGTCCTGACCCGTATGATTAACAATGCCCGTAAACGAATGGTTACCGCCGGCAAAAAACTTTAGGGTTTTGTTTCCCATAGTTCGGGGAAAGGCGGTGGACACGGGTGCGGCCTGGGCCCTTCCAGGTGGTTTGGACGATAAGTGCGGGTGTGCGTTTCCGGGAGTACCGAATCATGAAGTCACGTGAAAACCTCGTTCGGCTGAAACAATTTCAGGTGAATGAGAAGCGGCGGCAGCTGCTGCAGCTCGACATGATGATCGCCGAGTTCGAACGCATGGCCGTCGAGCTGGAGCTTCAGATCACCGCTGAAGAAAAGAAGGCCGGCATCACCGACATCAACCATTTCGCCTATCCGACCTTCGCCAAGGCGGCGCGTTTGCGCCGCGACAACCTCAGAAATTCGCAAAGTGACCTCGCTCAGCAGCGAAGCACTGCCGAATCATTACTCGGCGAAGCTGAAGCGGAGCTTTCCAAGGCGGAAATGCTGGAATCGCGTGACACCAAGATCCGCGAAGCCGAAGTCGGCGGCCGCAGCGCCATGATCGGCTGAAGCCCGGCCCGCACGCGGCTCCGGCGCTTGCCAACCCGGCGGGCGCATGACCTCGCCCAGCCTTGGCGGCAAGGTCGCCAAGAGAACTGGAAGCCACCTAGGCGGCCAAATCGCCTTCATATTCGGCAGCCGCCCGCGCCCTGGCATCTTGATGTCCGGTGCATGCTGTTCCGCCCATGACCGTATCTGGGTAAGCAGCATCTGGGTAAGCAGCCCCGCCAGGCTCTGGCCGAGATCCGTCAATTCATATTCGACGCGCGGCGGGATCCCCGGGAAGATCTCGCGCCGCACCAGTCCGTCACGATCGAGAACGCGCAGCGTCTGCGTCAGCATCTTCGGCGTGATGCCTTCGAGCTTGCGGGCAAGCTCGCCATTGCGCAGCCGGCCTTTGCGCAGCGCGCAAACCACCAGATAGACACCCGCGGCGCGATCGTCTCGCTCGACCGTGAAGCGAGATCGGCGATGTTGAAGAAGCGGATACGCGCTCGCGAAGTCATACGGGAAGAACCAATTCGAGCAGAACCGCTTATCGGTCCTTAAGGTTTCTAACCCAAGATACCGAAGTAAGGGCCGAGGAATACTTGGATTCTTAGATATTGGAACAGAACTCGTGGAACATTCTGGCGGCGTCGAGGAAAAGCGCAGATGGGTTCGAAGGAACGTCAATTTCCTTGTTCGCCTCATCTTTCCATCACATGGCCTGCGCGAAGTACAGAGCAACAATTTTCGCATGCTGGACCTGTCCGAAGGTGGAGCGGCGCTGTATGTCGGCAGCTTTTCCGGCAGTCCGGATTACTTTTACCTGCAATATGGTGATGATAAATCCGAACTGGTGAGCTGCTATCTGGTCCAAAGAACACAGCACGCGCTGAGTTGCCGATTCGCCAGTCCCCTCCCAACCGCACAGATCGACGCTATTATCGCTCAAAAAGAGATGGACCTCACCATCGAAAGTCTTTTTTTGGAGACGAAAGAGGATTTGGTCGACAACTTTCTTGGCTCGTTTGTGAAATAGATTCCCGATCGCTGGGTGCGGCCTTCATCTCGCAGTTTTTAAGAAGAGGGGCGCGATCATGTCTCGCCCTCCGCGGGTCGGCGAGCATGTCCATGTAGCGAAGATCGCGATGGGCTAGGCGAGCGAAGAGCAGCGGTTGCGCCGCCCCTTAACTCACGATCGCCGTTCCTGAAGCGAATTTTGCTAGTGCCGGTATTGCTGGATGCGCGTCGTGCGCAGCCCGGCAAGGCCATATTCGTCGATCGACGCCTGCCAGGACAGGAATTCCTCGGTGGTGAGCTTGTAGCGTTGGCATGCCTCGTCCAGGCTCAAAAGCCCGCCGCGCACTGCCGCAACCACTTCCGCCTTACGCCGGATAACCCAGCGACGTGTATTCGTCGGCGGCAGATCGGCAATCGTAAGAGGACTGCCGTCAGGCCCAATAACATACTTGACTCTCGGTCTAACCAGATCGGTCATCGTACTCTCTACAAAAAACTCAAAGACCCAATCCCCGCCACGTTACCGCCACAGCTTTAAAAATTGCCTAAGCAGACCCTAATGACTAGGTAAGGATCATGAACGCCGCGTTAGTCTTTTCACCGGCATTTGAACCATCTGCCCGCAAACCCTGGTTTGCCGGGGAAGAAACCCCGGTTGGCCCGGGAAATTGCATCCCCTCACGCGGATCGATCGCCCCCATGAATCGCCCTGCCCGCTGGCGCGCCGGTAAAGCTTGACCTATATTCTCGACATTGGCATTGAGACGCCGCGTAGAACGAAAGCATCATGAACAGTCTCGATCTTCCCGGACGTCCCGAAACCAACCGCATCGTCGTCGCCATGTCGGGCGGTGTCGATTCATCGGTCGTCGCTGGCCTGCTGAAGCGCGAAGGCTACGATGTCGTCGGCGTCACCTTGCAGCTCTACGACCATGGCGCGGCGACGCACCGGGCCGGCTCGTGCTGCGCCGGGCAGGACATCGACGATGCCCGCCGCGTCTCCGAGACGCTCGGCATCCCCCATTATGTGCTCGACTATGAGGAGCGCTTCCGCAAGGCGGTCATCGATCCCTTTGCCGAAAGCTATGTCGCCGGCGAGACGCCGATCCCTTGCGTGTCTTGCAATCAGACGGTGAAGTTCGCCGACCTGCTGGCCACCGCCAAGGAGCTTGGCGCCGACGCGCTGGCCACCGGCCACTACATCCGCTCCGGCGCCAATGGCGCCCACCGCGCGCTCTACCGGCCGGTCGACGCCGACCGCGACCAGAGCTATTTCCTGTTCGCCACCACGCAGGCGCAGATCGATTATCTGCGCTTTCCCCTCGGCGGCCTGTCGAAGCCGCAGGTTCGCGCCATTGCCGAGGAGATGGGGCTGACGGTCGCGGCCAAACAGGACAGCCAGGACATTTGCTTCGTGCCGCAGGGCAAGTATTCCGACATCATCGCCAAGCTGAAGCCGACCGCCGCCAATCCAGGCGACATCGTCCATATCGACGGCCGCGTGCTCGGCCGCCATGAGGGCATCCTGCGCTACACGATCGGCCAGCGCCGCGGCATCGGCATCGCTTCCGGCGAGCCGCTTTACGTCGTCCACCTCGATGCCGACCGCGCCCGCGTCGTGGTCGGCCCGCGCGAGGCGCTGGAGACGCACAAGATCTATCTGCGCAACATGAACTGGCTGGGCGACGGACCGCTCGCAGACGTCCCCAGCGGCGGCCTGGAGCTATTCGCCAAGGTTCGCTCGACGCGACCGCCGCGCCCGGCCGTGCTGCATCATCGTGCCGGCGCCACATGGGTGGAATTGGTCGACGGCGAGTCCGGCATCGCGCCGGGCCAGGCCTGCGTGCTCTACTCCGACGACGGCAACGAGGCCCGCGTGTTCGGCGGCGGCTTCATCGAGCGTTCGGAGCGCGGCGCCGAGGCCGAGGCCATGCTGACCCGTCTTGCCGCCAGGCCGGCGCAGATTCCCGCTGAATAGGGGCTCCGTCCTCTCGGAGACCGTTTCGAAATTCGCTCTGGCGAGTCGAGTCATATAGTGGTGTTTTTGAGAACCGGCGCGGAGCGGACATTTGGGTCCGTGAGCACAGTTCTACTGCGTCGACGTAGTAGAACGGGGAAGCGCAGAAAACGCCACCAGATGGCCGCCGGAGTAGAATTTCCAAACGGTCTCAGGACTTGGTGTGGGTGACTGTGCCGGCGGTCAGGATGCGCAGCACCCTGATCGCTTCCTCGCCGCTGGTGCGCGGCTCGGCCCGCGTCTCGATGCAGTGGATGAAATGCTCCAGCTCGCGCGTCAGCGGCATGCCTTGGGCAACCCCGACATAGGACGGCTCATTGGTGGTGAAGGCCCATTGGCCGCTGTCCTGCCACACCGCGTGGCGGTAGACGGCAAGCTTGCGTTCCCATGGCTCGACATCGTCGAACACCGCCATCGCCTTGGTGCCGACCACGGTCAGCCGCCGCTCGCGATAGGGATTGAGCCGCGAGGTGAAGAGATGGCTGCGCAGGCCGTTGGGAAAGCGCATGTGCAGATGCGCGAAGTCGCTGAGATTGTCGAGGAGCGCTGCGCCCTCGCCGCGCACCTCGATCGGCTCGGTGCCGGTGATCGCCAGGATCATCGACAGATCGTGCGGCGCCAGGTCCCACAGCGCGTCGTTCTCGGTGTGGAACTTGCCGAGCCCGAGCCGGTGCGAGTGGATGTAGCGGACTTCCCCGAGCTCGCCCTTGTCGATCAGCCCTTTCAGCGTCTCGAAAGCGGGATGGAATCGCAGGACATGGCCGACCATGAAGACGCGGCCATTGTCCTTGGCCGCCTGCACCGCACGCTCGGCGTCCGCTACCGTCAGAGCGATCGGCTTTTCCACCAGCACGTCCTTGCCGCTCTCGACGGCACGCACGGCAAGGTCGGCATGGAATTGCGGCGGCAGTGCCATGACGATAGCGTCGATATCGTCACGGACGAACAGCTGGTCCGGCTCGATCGCCAGGCAATCTTGCTCGCTGGCAAAGCCTTCGGCACGGGCCCGGTTGGTGTCGGAGACCGCGTGCAGCGCGCCGAGCGCCTTGAGGGTGCGGATATGGTTGCTGCCCCAGTATCCGCAACCGAGGACTGCAATGCGCGGCTTCATCTGTTTCAAACTCTTAAACTCGTGGCCGAGACATAGCGACGTGCCACCGCGAACTCAACCCCGGCGGCGGCAACCAAATCTCCGGGCGACAAAGCTTTTCGATAATGACGATAAGCCGGCAAGCTGGTTGCTTCGAAGCTTGACAGGCTCACCCTCCCAACCTTATATCCGCGCGACCTTGGCGAACGCCCCCGACATGCCTTTCGATTTGAGGCGGATTTCGGGCCTTTCGCCGCCCTGGCGGGGTAGCTCAGTTGGTTAGAGCACGGGAATCATAATCCTGGGGTCGGGGGTTCAAGTCCCTCTCCCGCTACCAAAATTATCCAAAGATATCATAGATTTAGGTGTCACATCGGCACTTAAATTGCCTTCGTTATAGGTGACCCCTATCCTTTATACCGTCTCCATACCGTCGAGGGGTCGATTCAGGCATAGCTGCGACGGTCAACAAAGTTGGCGGGAGTGCCACCCCGGAGGCGCGACATGACCCTCCCCCACACGTCGAAAAGCACACGAAGCCTGGTGCAACCGCCCGGCCCGCGACCGCCGCCGAGCCACCGCAGAATTTTGCCGTTCAAGAGACCCCGCAGCCGCTCCCGGAAATCCAGTTCCAGGACGGCGACGGGCAACCCCAAACGCTTGCCGATTTCCGTGGCAAGGTCGTGCTGCTCAACATCTGGGCGACATGGTGCGCTCCGTGCCGGAAGGAAATGCGACACTCGACAGGCTGCAGGCCAAACTCGGCGGGCCGGACTTCGAGGTCGTCGCGCTGTCGATGGATCGCGGCGGCCCGGACAAGGTGAAAAAGTTCTTCGCCGATATCGGCATCGAGCATCTCGCCCTCAACATCGACACGTCCGGCAAGGCGATGTTCACGCTCGGCGCCCTCGGCCTTCCCATGACATTGCTTATCGACCGCACGGGCAACGAAATCGGTCGGTTGATCGGCCCGGCTGAATGGGATTCGCCCGAAATGGTCGCGTTCATCCGCAGCTATTTCGGTGCCAACTGAGAAAGGAATTCACTGTGACCACTACGGAACTGACCCGTGCCACCGAGACTTCGCGCCGACGCGATGTCCTCTCGACGATCCGCCACGCCTCACAGGCCGCCTCGGCATCGTCGTAGCGGCCGCGACCGTGATCGTCGTAGGCCTTGCATTCAACTGGAGCTGGCTGGTCGCCGTCGGCGTCGCGCCACTGCTCATCACCGCGCTGCCCTGCGTTGCAGTGTGCGCCCTTGGCCTGTGCATGCACAAGATGACGGGCCGCGCCTGTCCGGCCGACGACGCGTCCCTGAAATCAGGCGAAGACACCGATGGACTGCCAACAGTGCCTGCCAATCCGAAAGGCGACGCTTGATGCTTGTCCTGATCCGACACAGGCCAGAGGCTCGGTGCGCTTCGGTCGCTTTGGGCGAATGGATCCGTCGGCTGCGGCACATGGTTGCCGTAGCCGCGCTCATCATGGGCTTTGCACATGGCGCGCAAGCCCACTCGCTCGAAGAACTCGACGCCCTGCTTCAGGGCGACGAGAAGTATTTCCAGACGATCGACAAGCCAGCGCCCGACTTCACGCTGCGCACCGCCGACGGCCGCATCGTGCGACTGGCCGATCTACGCGGCAAGGTCGTCGTCCTCCACTTCATCTACACGTCGTGCACGGACGTTTGTCCCCTGCATGCCGAAAAGATCGCCGAGATCCAGAAGATGGTGAACGGAACGCCGATGAAGGACCAGGTCACCTTTGTCAGCATAACCACCGATCCGACGAGAGACACACCGGACGTGATGCGAAAGTGCGGGCCAATGCATGGACTCTACCCCGTCAATTGGTTGTTCCTGACCACCACCCAGGACCAGCCGGAGGACGTCACCCGCACGCTCGCGGAATCCTTCGGCCACAAGTTCACCAAAACAGACGACGGCATTCAGGCGCATGGCATCGTCACACATGTGATCGACAAGGAGGGCCGTTGGCGCGCGAATTTCCATGGCCTGGATTTCGCACCGATCAATCTCGTCACCTTCGTCAATGCGCTCACCAACAACGTCGAGCGCCCACACCATGAGCAGGAAGAGGGCTGGCTGGCAAAATTGAAGAACCTCTTCTGATGACCGCCACCATCATCATTCGGACGTGCCGGCTGTCCGGCGAAAGAAACAAAGGAAGGAAAATCCCGTGATCCATAGTTCAAGGCAGTTGTTTGGCAAAACGGCCCGTTTCCTCATGCTGGCCAGCGCTACGGTCTGGCTGGTGCTCGGTCCCGGATTCCACAGCCAGGCAATCGCGGCCGGCGAAATATCCCAGGACCAGTTCGACCAGCGGATACACGACTATATCCTCGCGCATCCGGAGGTTCTCGTGCAAGCGCTGCAAAGTCTGGACCAGCGCCAGCGCGAGGCGGAGGCAGCGCAAGCCAAGGCGGTGTTGGTATCGCGCGCCGACGATATCTTCCGCGACAAGCAAAGCCCCGTCGGCGGCAATACGCAGGGCAACGTGACCCTAGTCGAGTTCTTCGACTACAATTGCCCCTATTGCCGTGTGATGGCGCCCATCATGGACCAGGCCGTGGCCGACGATCCGCAGCTCAAAATCGTCTACAAGGAATTCCCTAGCCTCGGCCCGGATTCCCTGTTCGCGGCCAAGGCAGCGCTGGCGGCCGAACGGCACGGCAAATATCTGGAATTCCACAGGGCGCTCTATGGGTCCAGGACAAGGGTGACAGAGGCGGTCGTGCTCAAGATCGCCGCCGAGGCCGGGCTCGACGTCGTCCGCATGAAGACCGACATGCAGCAGTCCGATATTCAGACATTGATCGACCGCAACACGGAGCTGGCCCAGGCGCTTAGGATCACGGGAACGCCTGGCTTCGTTGTCGGCGATCAGATTTTTCCGGGTGCGACCGATCTTGCAACTATGAAAAAACTGATCCGGCAGGCAAGGGCTGCCAAATGAGCCGACAGTCGAGGCGCTGAGCGATGCCCGCGATTTCCAACATCAGCATTCTTGCCGCCTTTGCGGCTGGCATTGTCTCGTTTCTTTCGCCGTGCATGCTGCCGCTGGTGCCGGGCTACGTTTCCTATGTCGCAGGCAGAACGCCAATGAACGGTGCACCCGATCGAACAACCGCAGCACGCTTGTCGACCGTCGGCCTGAGCTTGTGCTTCGTGCTCGGGTTTTCGACGGTCTTCATCGTGCTGGGGGCGAGCGCCATCGCTTTGGGACGGCTGCTGCTCAGCTACCGCGTCAAACTCAACCTTGTCGGCGGCTTCGTCGTCATCCTTTTCGGCGTCTTTCTCATCGGGCTAATCCGACCGAACTGGATGATGCGCGAGGCGCGGTTTCATGCGGCCGCTCCGGGCGGAAGGGCGATTTCCGCCTACGCTCTCGGCCTAGCCTTCGCCTTCGGCTGGACACCCTGCATCGGTCCGATCCTCGGTTCGATACTCACCGTCGGCGCGGCATCCGCCACCGTTGCCGACGGAGTCGCCTTGCTTGCGATCTATTCGCTTGGCCTTGGCGTTCCCTTCCTGCTTGCTGCGCTGTTCACCGACCGTCTGGCGCGGCGGCTGAAGGCGATGCGCCAGACTGGCCAGGTGCTGCAGCCCGCCGCCGGCGCGGTCATGGTCGTCATGGGGCTCGCCATGATCACCGGGCAGATGTCGACGTGCTCGTTCTGGCTGCTCGAACAGTCCCCAATATTCACGCGCATCGGCTGAAGGCCGGGAAAGGGATTTGCCATGATCCGGACAATGTACCCAAACAGACGAACGGTCGTTCTGGGCGGCATTTTTGGCGCCGCTACGGCTGTGGGCTTCATCAAGGATTCATTCGCCGCTGAGGACCCCGCCTTGGTAAGCCGCTTCAAAGACCTCAGCGAAGATGGCAACAGCACCTGCTCGGGCAAGTTCACGGAATCGATCGCCACCATGCCGAGCACGTCGCGGATCAAGAGCTCGTGCTGCAGCCCGATGGACGTTATGTCGAGCAGGTCAATGGCCTGGTCAAATACCGCGACATCGCGATGATCCCAGCCGATCCCTACGAGACATTCCGGCGGGCATCGCGCAGAAGATGATGCCTTACTACGACAGGCAGCTCACCGCAGACGAGCAGAAGGCCTACGACCACGCGATGGCCAACTCCAACGAGAAAGGACCATGCTGCTGCCAATGCTGGCGCTGGAGGACTTACGGCGGACTGGCGAAGTACCTGATCCACGAACACGGCTTCACGGGCGAGAAGATCGTGGACGTATGGAACCTGTCGGACGGCTGCGGCGGGGCCGATTAAGATTGCCAACGCGTGTTGACCTTCCAGCAGCAGGAAGGTCTACCCTCCTCGACCAAGGAGATTTCCAGTCATGAATATCGGGATCGCGTCCGAGAAATCAGGCCTGCCGCCCAAGACCATACGTTACTACGAGGATATCGGCCTCTTAAGCCCCGCCCGAACAGACAACGGCTATCGTGATTATTCAACAGCCGACGTTCATCGCCTGCGATTTCTGCAGCGGTCGCGCAGCCTGGGATTTTCTGTGGAAGAGTGCCGTCAGCTGCTGTCGCGCTATCGTGACAAGGACCGCGAGAGCGCGGACGTGAAAGCGCTGGCGGAAGCCAAGCTGGTGGAGATCGATCGGAAGATCGCTGAACTGGTCGGACTGCGTGGCCTGCTTCATCACCTTGTCGAGCACTGCCAGGGCGACGAGAGGCCGGATTGCCCGATCATCGACGAACTGGCCGGACCGGGTACGGTGCAATAGGGCGACAGGCACCCAGTCGAGCTTCCCTGTCGTCTTGACGGAAATCCACGGCGAACTATTTCACTCAGAATCGCCGATGCTTTCGCCGACTGTAGAGGCAACCGCTATGGTGGGTGGTTCAAGTGCGTGGATGATGGGCGGCATGGCCGTCATCTGGATTCTAGCGTTCATTGCCCTTTTGCTCGCGATTGCGGCGCTCGTCAAATACCTGCGAAGCTCAGGAAACTGATGGCGATGCGCTGCATGGTGGCCGCGAAACGGTCCATGAATTGACCTTATGGACGGGGCGCAGGTGTTCGGAACGGATGCCTGGCCAGGTCATCCAGTCGCAAAAGGTGTATCGATCCGTCGGTCTTTGCCAGTTCTTCGACTTCTGCACGGAAGCCGTTCCGGCTGAATAACAGATAGCGCTTGCCTTTCTTCCCTGCGCCATAGGTCGTCTGTTCCGAACGATTTCGCAGGGTTTCGAGCATCACAAGATCCATCGCCACCGAGCGCCACTTGCATTCGCCGTAAAAGAAGGAACCGTTCAGGGTCCGACCCGCAACGTCAATGTCAAAGTCCGCATGGCCCCAGACGCTTCCGACCTCGATCGCCGGAGAACCGAGAGATTCCTGAGCGTTCGCCCGGGCATGATCCACGCACATGCGCTCGAACGCTCCGCCCATGAATTCAGGCAGTCTGGACTCGATCACGTCTTGGAATACCTGCTCGCCAAAGCCGCTGTTGATCGCAGACAGGTTCGGGCGGACGAAATGGTGCCAGAAGGCCATCATGGGGTCATTTAGCGTGTAGCGGCGGTTCCTCGCCTTCTCACTTGCGTCCAAAGACTTGTTCACGTTCACGAGGTCTAGCTTCGAAAGTTTCTGAATGTACGGAGGCAGGCTCCCTGCATCCACCCGAAGCCTTCCCGCAATCTCGCTTGATGTCGTACAGCCGTCCGCGATCGCGGCCACGATGCTTGAATACATGCCGGGGTCCCGCAGCTCGTTTTGGAGCAGCGTCATAGGCTCGTCCACCAGTGCGCCTGTTTCCGTCAAGAGCAGGTCCACCACATTTTGCCTGAGGCTCTTCTCCGGGTCGCAGAGCTGCAGGTAGTGGGGGATTCCCCCGAAAATGCCATAGGCCTCGATGGCCTGGCGCGAATCGTAGTCTGGAAAAAACAAGGCGGCGTCCCGCAACGGAAGCTGTTTCACCTCAAGCGTCATCGTCTTGCGGCCATAAAGTGGGTTTCGTTCTGCGAGCAGTTCCTCCATCTGCGTGATCGCCGAACCGCAGATGACAAGCTTGAGGTTCCCTTTCCGGGCGGCGCCGCCATCCCAGAATTTCTGGAGGATCGAAGGCAGTGCCTGCTCTTGGTCAACGATATATGGAAACTCGTCGATAATCACGGCAAGCCCTCTGCGGCCGCTGCCGGCGACGCCCGCCACATAGTGGAGCACCCCCTCCCAAGTCTCGATGGCTTGGAGCAGCGGATCGCTTCCAAGGACACGTGCCGTTTCGGCTTTGAAAGCTTCGAGGTTCAAGGTCGACGAGACACGCGTCGCTTGGAAGTAGATTTCGTTTGTCCCGTCTACTGCTTCCCGCAGCAGCCGTGACTTCCCGATCCGCCGCCTGCCATAGGCCACAATCAACGATGGCCGAGGAAGGGCAAGTTCCTTGCGGATAAGTTCAAGTTCGCGTTCCCTGCCGACAAACCTCATCATTCCGCCCCTTAGCATAATCACGATTAGCATAATTACGTTTAGTATAATCACGATTATGCTAATTTTAAGGAGAAGAATGCCATGATTCCCCGGCATGCGAGGCCAGTCGACCGCCGCCCCTCAGGGAGTTTCAGAGCGTGAAGCGAAGCGCACTTTGCTACTATCGGAGCGCGCGGTGGCCTCGGCCGCGCATAAGCTCGGCTTTCAGAGGGCGGGGATAGATCGGCTCAGTCATTCAAACGTCGTCTTTCCCGTCGGCCGTTCCTAGCTGCGCAATGGCGGCGGAATTACAAATGTGACCTGGCGGAATTGGAAATGGGTTGCTGGCGGAATTGCAGCAAAGGTGTTCAGACTGGGTACTCAGGTCGTGCTCGGAACCGCCGACCACAAGCCGCCGACGCCTTCACTTTTGAGGCAGCCGGCGGAACGTCAGGTCGACATCAGCCCGAGGTGTCTGTCACCACGGCCCCATCATTCGGCAGCGAGGTCGAACATTGCTGGTTCCGCGAGCGCAACCTCGTCGCCAGTCGAGGCAACGCCCTTCGGCAATCTCCATCCTTTGACCAATCCATATATGGCCGGGATCACCACCAGGGTCAGGAGGGTGGACGAGATCATGCCGCCGATCATCGGCACGGCGATGCGCTGCATCACTTCCGAGCCGGCGCCTGTGCTCCAGAGGATCGGGATCAGTCCTGCCATGATGGCAACGACAGTCATCATCTTCGGCCGGACGCGCTCCACAGCGCCAAGCATGATCGCATCATAGAGATCTGCCCGGATGAACGGCTGCTTGTGTGCGTCCCGCTCTGCCTTCACTTCGGCCATAGCCTGCTCCAAGTAGATCAGCATGACGACGCCAGTCTCGGCCGCCACGCCCGCGAGCGCGATGAAGCCGACGGCGACCGCAATCGACATGTTGAAGCCGAGCCACCACATCAGCCAGACGCCGCCGACCAGCGCGAACGGCAGCGACAGCATGACGATCAGCGTCTCGGTGAGCGCCCGGAAGTTGAGATAGAGCAGCAGAAAGATAATGAGCAGCGTGACGGGCACGACGATCTTCATCCGCGCCTCGGCCCGCTCCAGGGATTCATACTGACCGCTCCAGCCGACCGAATAGCCCGGCGGCAGCTTCACCGAGGCTGTGACTGCTTTCTGGGCGTCCGCGACATAGCCGCCGAGGTCGCGGCCATCGATGTCGACATAGATATAGGTCGCAAGTTGGCCGTTCTCGGTGCGGATCGTGGTCGCCCCGCGCGTGAGTTCGACATTCGCGACCGCGCCGAGCGGAACGGTGCCGCCGCCAGGCAGCGGCACCTGCACGTCGGTCGCGATCGCCTGCGGGTTCGAACGCAGGTCGCGCGGATAGCGGATGTTGACGCCATAGCGCTCGCGGCCCTCGACTGTCGTCGTGATAGTCTCGCCGCCGAGCGCTGTTGCAATAACGTCCTGCACATCGCCGATGGTGAGGCCATAGCGGCCGAGCGCCTCGCGATCGGGGACGATATCGAGGTAATAGCCGCCGATGACGCGCTCGGCATACGCGCTCGACGTACCGGGCACAGTCTTGAGCACGGCTTCCACCTGGCGAGCGATCTTTTCCATCTCGGTCAGGTCGTTTCCATAGACTTTGACGCCAACCGGAGTGCGGATGCCGGTCGCGAGCATGTCGATGCGGCCACGGATCGGCATGGTCCATGCATTGGAGACGCCGGGGAATTGCAGCGCCTTGTCCATCTCGGCCTTGAGGCCGTCGATGGTGACGCCCGGCCGCCATTGCTCTTTGGGTTTGAGGTTGATGATCGTCTCGAACATTTCCGAGGGTGCCGGATCGGTCGCCGTCGCCGCGCGTCCGGCCTTGCCGTAGACCGAGTCGACTTCCGGGAAGGATTTGATGATCCGGTCCTGCATCTGCAAAAGCTCCGTCGCCCTGGTCACGGAGATGCCCGGCAGTGTCGTTGGCATATAGAGCAGCGTGCCTTCATTGATGTTCGGCATGAACTCGGAACCGAGTTGGCGCGCCGGCCAGATGCTGACCGCAAGCGCGGCAAGCGCGAGGACGATGGTAAAGGTCTTGGCCTTCAGGACACCGCGAATGACGGGACGGTAAATCCAGATCAGGAAGCGGTTGATCGGGTTCTTGTGCTCCGGGATGATCCGGCCGCGCACGAAGACCACCATTAAGGCCGGCACCAGCGTGATCGACAGGATCGCCGCGGCCGCCATGGAGAAGGTCTTGGTGAAGGCCAGCGGACCGAACAGCCGTCCTTCCTGCGATTCCAGCGTAAAGATCGGCAGGAACGAGACGGTGATGATCAAGAGGCTGAAGAACAGCGCCGGGCCGACCTCGCTTGCCGCGTCGATTAGGATCTGCACGCGCGGCTTATCTGGCGGCGCGCGCTCAAGATGCTTATGGGCATTCTCGATCATGACGATGGCGGCGTCGATCATGGCGCCAACTGCGATGGCGATGCCGCCAAGACTCATGATATTGGCGCCGAGCCCGATCAGCTTCATCCCGATGAAGGCAATGAGGATGCCGACTGGCAGCATCAGGATGGCGACGAGCGCGCTTCTCAGATGCAGCAGAAAAATCACGCAGACGAGAGCCACGATGATGCTTTCCTCGGTCAGCGTGTGCTTCAGCGTCTCGATCGCCGCTTCGATCAGATGCGAGCGGTCATAGACCGGCACGATCTCGGTGCCCTTCGGCAAGCTGCCGGCGATATCGGCCAAGCGCTGCTTAACGTTGTCGATCACGTCCAAGGCATTGGCGCCGAAGCGCTGCAGCACGATGCCGCTCGCCACCTCGCCGTCGCCGTTAAGCTCCGTGACGCCGCGCCGCTCGTCCGGCCCGATCTCGACGCGGGCCACGTCCTTGATGCGCAGCGGCACGCCTTGAGCGGTCTTCAGGACGATGTTTTCGATATCGGCCAGCGATTTGATGTAGCCTCGACCACGCACGACATATTCGAATTCGGAGAGTTCGACCGTCCGTCCACCGATATCCTGATTGCTGTTGCGCACGGCATCGCGCACCGCCGCCAGCGAAATGCTCTGGGCGCGCAGCCGCAGCGGGTCGACGACAATGTTGTATTGCTTGACGAAGCCGCCGACGCTTGCGACTTCGGCCACGCCCTCCGCCTTCGAGGCGGCGAAGCGGATATTCCAGTCCTGCAGCGAGCGCAGCTCGGCGAGCGTCAAATCCTTGGCGACGACGGCATATTGGTAGACCCAGCCGACGCCGGTCGCATCCGGCCCGAGCCCCGGCGTGACGCCGGCCGGCATGCGCTTTGCGGCGGTGTTGAGATATTCTAGCACGCGGCTCCTCGCCCAATACGGATCGGTGCCGTCCTCGAAGATCACATAGACGAAGGAGACGCCGAAGAAGGAGAAGCCGCGCACCACCTTCGATTTCGGAACGGTCAGCATCGCCGTCGTCAAGGGATAGGTGACCTGGTCCTCAATCACCTGCGGCGCCTGGCCCGGATATTCGGTATAGACGAGGACCTGGACATCGGAGAGATCGGGCAATGCGTCGAGCGGTAGGGTCCTGACGGCATAAACGCCCGCCGCGACGGCGAAGACGGTGCCGACCAGGATGAGAACGAGATTGCGTGCGGACCACGCGATGAGTCGGGCGATCATGGCGTGCCCTCCGTTGTTGCCATGCCGGTCAGCGCGGCCTTTAGGTTGCTCTCGGCATCGATGAGGAAATTAGCCGCGACCACAACGCGATCTCCGGAAGCGATTCCCTTCCGGATCTCGGTGAAGCCGCCGCCCTGGGCGCCGATCTTGACCTCACGCGGCTCGAAACGGCCTTCGCCCCTGTCGAGGATCACCACTTGGCGGGTGCCGGTGTCGATCACGGCGCTGTCTGGAACCGCGACGACCGGACGGCTGCCGCTCGCGGCGATCTCCACGTCGGTGTACATGTCGGGCCGCAGGCTCCCGTCCGGATTCGGGAGTTCGATGCGCACTTTCGTGCTACGCGTCTGGCTGTCCACTTGCGAATAGATTTGCGCCACGCGACCCTGGAAAGTCTGCCCTGGTAAGCTGCGGACGCTAATCGTCGCGGACTGGCCGACACTCACATTCGCCAGATCATATTCCGGCACGTCGGCGAGCACCCATACGGTCGACAGATCGGCGACGCGGAAGAGGACGTCGCCGGCGGACATCTTCATGCCTTCTGTCGCATTGCGTTCCAGCACCACGCCGTCGCGCGGCGACGACCAACTAAACGCCAGCGGAACCTGGCGGGTCCGCTGGATCTCGGCGATCACCTCCGCGGGCACGTTGACGTTCTGAAGACGGCGGCGGAAACCCTCGGAGCCGGGGTTGATCACAAGCTGGGCAGCCGCCGCAGCGAGCTCCGGCGAATAGAGCTGCAGCAGAGGCTGGCCTTTGCGCACCCTGTCTCCGGTGGTGACGTTCTCCACTTTGGCGATGAATGAATCGGTCGGAACCGACACGACTGAGACGCGACGCTCGTCGAGTTGCACCGTTCCCGGCACGCGCACTTGCCGGACGATGACCTGATCGGAAATAGCCTCCGATCGCACGCCGGTCCGCTGCAGTTTGCCTGCCGCGACCTTGACGCTCGAACCGTCTTCATCCTCGCCCGCGAAGACGGGGATGTAATCCATCCCCATCGTATCCTTCTTCGGCGCCGGCGAGGTGTCCGGAAGGCCCATCGGATTGCGGTAGTACATGATCTTCTTGGGTTCGCCGTTCACGGGGGCAGCGGCAGCTGTCGCAACGGTGGCCGGCGGCTTGCCCTCGAAGCTCAGGTCCTCCCCCGCCCGAACCGGCAGGAAATCCCGCCCATCGGCGGTCTTCTTCGGAGTTGCCGAATAGGCCGGGGGGCCGTCCGGGTCTCGGTAATAGATCACGGGTCCGGTGGGCGCAGGGCTGGCGCTCGCCGGGGCCGCTGCACTGCCTTCGAGCCAGGCGACAGCTTGCAGCCAGGGAGTGGCCAGCGCGAGATTGCGGTGCCCCGCCCAATAGCCTCCAGCCCCCGCCGCCAAAACGGCGGCGAGGGTGAGGCCAGTACGGCCTGCGCGTTTCATGGCGTGGCCTTGAATTCGAGCTTGTTTTCGAGAGAGCCGGTTTCGCCCTGCACCTTGGCGCCGAGCGACAGGCGCCAACCCCCTGGCGCCATCAGATTGGCCTTGAAACGATAGATGCCGGGCTCCGTCGAGGGCAACGGTTCGATTGGCGCCGTCATCATCTCCATACCGTCTGGCGCCATGTCGACGCGCTGGGCAAAGATCACCGCGTCGGGCACCACATTGCCAGAGCGCTTGTCGATGAGGCGGACCGCGACGATCGCGGCATCGCTCTTCTGGATCGCGTTTTGAACGAGCTGAAACTCGTAGTCGTCGATCCCGGCCCAGGCCTTCGAAATGCCCCCGCCGAGAGCAAGACCGATCATCGCCGCGGCTGCGGCGTGCTTCGCATTGTAAAACTTCATTGTCTGATTTCCCAAGTTCATCGTCACGCCGCGCGGAATGCACGGCAGGCTAAGTGACTAGGCTCATGCCAAAGCCACATCGCCACAAGGCGGTCAGCCATGCGGCGACTAGCGGCCCGGAAACGGGCCGTCGATGAACTCAGTCTCGGGGAGGTCTGGGAGGCGGCGGAGGAGTCGGAATATCCCGTCCGACGTTACTGCCTGGCGCGATCACATCAGCCACGGACAACCAGGTCAGATTGGTTGGCGCAGCCGTCGACACGCCAGGAAAGCACTTGGCGAAACACAAGGCCGCGAGGGGGCAGGATTTCTGGCAGTCGGGCAGACTCTGGTCCGGGCAACTGGACATGCCGTCCGGCATGGATGCCATGTGCGTCATTGCCGCCATAGGGTCGGCAGCCATCGTCGCCGCAGCGGATGGTGTCACCAGCGGCGCGGTCAAAAGGCTTGCTATGGCCAGAATCGCAAGCAGGCGGGGGAATACGGTCCAGAACTTCACACAGGCACTGTGGCATATGGTGCACTGCAAGCAAAGCCGACCAGGGCTCACGTTTCCGTCAGATGATGCGGCCAATGGTCCAGGGCCTCTGACTGTATGAGAGCCGCATACAGGCTCTTGACCATACCCTCGCCCTTGACCATGGCGAACTCGAAACCTTGACCGGCGTCCTTGTTCGCGATCCTCATCCGGCGACCGTCGAACGTCGGGAATGAAGGGCTCGCATGCGTCTTGTCAGTCCGCATGCTACGGATGTGGCAGTAGTCCTTCACTAAACCGAGCTTTTGCGGCTTCGTAAGCGTTGCGTGTGGCTTTGGCTTCCGGCGCAGGGACGTCGAGGCTGCTGCCACGGATCGCCTCGAACCAAGCGGTTTCGACGAGTTTCGCGGCTTCCCGAGGCGACACCGCATATCCGGGCAGCGGCGCTACGCGTTCAGGAGACCCGGAAATCCAGCGTCCTTGGGCGGTTCATTGCCCAAAACCATTGGCCCGCTGAAGGTCCATGGTCGAAGCGATATATCCTGCCAACACTGCCGTGGCGGATGGAGGATTCGGCGACAAAATCAGCCTCTTTGTCGGGCCACGTCTGCCGCCATTTCAAACGGAGTTCGATGTCGTCCGCCATGGCGGGAGTCGTAGCCGGAACATAGGCACGAAACAAGAACAAATTCCTATGCCGCCAAGAACTCCCGCAATCGGTCAGCCAGCTCCTGTCGCCGGGTCGGCACAGTCTCGCACTCCCATACGATGAGTAAGTCCCAGCCGACCGCCAGTAGGGCACGCTCATTCTCGGTGTCACGGACGGCGTTGCCCTCGAGCTTCGGAACCCAGAAATCCAGCCGTGATTTTGGGATGCGCGCCCGACTCAGGCGGAATCAATTCGATCGACCTCTTTAGATCTCTCCTGGATCCTGCCAGGTAGGGTGCCAACGACACAGGAGATCGTCATGGCACAGCATCGAGGAATGGACGTCGGCACGGCCGTCGGCTTGCAGGCAACGAGCCTCGGCGTCGGAATCGGGGCAATGCTTTACACCGGGCATGCGAACGCCATGGAGCGTGTCCGCGCCGACCGTGAAGCGCGCGAGCAGGCGGCTTATGATGCTGCTCTTTTCGCCGCTCTCGGCAACGCCGACCAGCTCGGCCGGATCGCCCGGCAGGCCGTTCGCGATCTCGCCATCGAGCGTGCCGAGAATGCGAGGCTGCGCCGCGCGCTCGAACAGCGCCAAGGATACATCGACCGCATCCGGGCGGCAGCATGAAGAAGTCAGAGGTCGACGAGCTGTTCGAAGAATTCAGGGACCTGCTTCAGGAGGTCCCGGAAGCCGAGCGCGCGCTCCGGGACTACCGCGCGATCCGCGGCGGCCAGTCGCGGGATGCGGCCCTCGCCCAAATGCGCGAGCGTGAACTGCGGCAACGCGAGGCGGCCTGGGACGCGTTACGTGACCAGCTTCGGGCGAGCGGCATGAGCGTCTCGGATTCGAGTCATTAGCATCTCGCGCGCTGGGTGCCTCACGATCGTCGGCCCTTCGACCTGAGAAGCCGGCAGCGGGGTCGGCAGCCCGACGACACCACAGTGTTTTCCGTTTATGGCAAGCTCGCAGGCCTTCGGACCTGCCATGACTAGCCGCTGCAGGTCCTGCTCACGAAGTCCCAATAGCCAATCCGTCTGCTCGGCCGAGAGCCCCGAGATGTCGACTGCTCCCCGGGTCGCCGGGTCGAGAGCGGACGCGTACTGATGCACGGCCATCCCGACGTGGGAAGCGCGCGCATGGTCGTTCGCCACCTCGCGCGTGTATTCGTCCCGGTACTCGGACCTGACATCGTCGGGTGTGGTTGTCGGCTGCGGCATCCGCGGCATCGATGGCGGGGAGACCCCGAGCAGGCGGCAGAACGCGGCGACGGCCGCAAGAATTGCCTTGAAGATAGCTTCAACTGCTTCGAGTGCGAGGCGAATGATGGCTTTCATGAAACGAACTCTCCTTTGGGTTATCGCGTTGGCAATCATTAAGGAGTAGTTGGCAAATTACACATGGATTTATGAAATTAAATTGTTTACTGTTTCCTGAAAAAGCTTGTAAATTTTACTTTGCACTTTGCAAAAATCAAAAGTTAAATTCGATATCCTCTTGTCATTACCGTCATTACATACGGCCATTCATGTATCGGAAGCGCAATGCAGCCGACATTTGAAGGAGAAAGGCCCTGGGCTTTGTACTGATCAACGGGAAGGGCGGTCGTCGCGCAGGGACTGACGGCCTCGGCCGTGCAGGCGGAAATCGAATCCCTCGCGGGCCATCCGATGGCCTGGAACGAGATCCCGGGGGCTCGCAGGGTTTCGGGAGGTTCAACTGACACCGTCTACCACGCCTACGAGATCTGGCTGACGGATTGGGCTGCCGGCGACGGAGAACGGATGGCCGCGCTCGAGCGCAACGTCTGCAGCTATGTCGCCCGCGACGTCCTCGATGATCTCGACGCTGCCTGAAGCGATATCCCGGCCTATGCGGCGCAGCCATCCGAACGCGCTGCATATACGGGGACATCTACTCCGGTAACACACGAGCAGGACTACATGGCTGACACTGACACTGAAATTGAACTTCGATACCGCCGGATCGCGCTTTACGGCGCGATCTCCGTGGGACTGCACGAATCTGAAGAGCTGTGGATGGACGCCTGCGAGATTCCGAGCGCCGGGTGGACTGCCCGCAATGGTGATGAGGATGGGCGGCGCCAGGTCGGCGTCGTAGTCGCCGAGATGGAACTGGAGCGCGTTAAGCATGCGCTCACAAGCCTCGACGACCTTCTTACGGTCCTTGATGGGATTGCTATGGAAGAGCTCGTCGCGGGTTTCCTTGATGACCCGCAACGTGTCGTCGAACACAGTCTTTCCAGATGATGAGCGGTTTCGTTCTTCTAGAGCGGGATGAATTTAGGTTGGGGCATAGCCGGCCTCTGTGAAGTAATTTCTGCATTCGGTTGAAATGACGGTGCCGAGGATTTGGCCGATGGCGTCACAGACGGTCTCAACTGTTCGCCTTGCAGCCTTGCGCAGCCAATGCTTGAGCTTGGCGAAGAGCTTCTCGATGGGGTTCAGGTCGGGCGAGTATTTGGGCAGCAAGAACAGCCTGGCGCCGGCCGAGCGGATGGCGCGGCGCACGGCCTTACCCTTGTGCGAGCCGAGATTGTCCATGATGACGATGTCGCCGGGCTTGAGGGTTGGGACAAGAACCTCATCGACATAGAGCTGGAAGCGCTCGCCGTTGATCGGTCCGTCGATCAGCCATGGTGCTTCGACACGGTCGTGGCGCAGCGCCGCCAGGAAGGTCATGGTCTTCCAATGGCCATGCGGCACCTTGGCTTTGATCCTCTCGCCGCGCGGCGCCCATCCCCTGAGCGGCGCCATCTTGGTTTTGGTCCAGGTCTCGTCGATGAACACCAGACGAGAAGCATCGATGCGATCCTGATACTTTGCCCACTGTGCCCGCCGGCGTGCCACATCCGGGCGATCCTGCTCGGCCGCGATCAGCGTCTTTTTTTGTGACTGAGCTTCTCGGCGTGGACGAACTCCCACACCGAGCGGTAATCGACCTTCAGGCCGCGATCGCCAAGTTCGGCCACAAGACCGCGCAGCGTGAAGTCCGCAGCCCGGCAGCGCAGCAGCAGCCACTCCCGATGCTCTCCGGCAATCTTCTTCGGTCTGTGCCCACCCATCTTGCCGGGCGCAAGACTGCTCGTCTCGCGCAAGCGGCTTACCCATCTGATGACGGTGCTGATCCCAACCTCAAAGCGTACTGCCGCCTGCCGCCGCGACAGGCCACCCTGCTCAACTGACGCAACAACCCGTTCGCGAAGATCCATCGAATAAGGCTTGCCCATCCATGCTGGCCTCCTGACCCAGCCAGCAGGTTCAATCAGATTTGCAAGCCCAAGGGAATCCCCGCCGATTCAGCCTCAATTCATTCCGCTCTAATCCAACTTGCACTCCGATGTCGCGTGATTGTGATTCTGATGTGATCTCGTTGAGGTGATTGGGTTTGATCGCAAAAGCCTCCCCCACCTCGACAATGTTCCGCTGGGGCTCTTTCTATGGTGAGTTCGCCGCGTTCACCCAAAGATTGGCCGACCGGCCCGCGAGCCACCTTACGACTGCAGAGTTCCGGCCCAGCGACCGCCTGTTCGGGCGCTCCACGCCTCATAGCCTCATAGCCTCATAGCCTGCATCGGTCGAATTCCGTGCTACTCGGTGTCAGGCCCAAATGGACGTCGCCAGATATTAGACGATCGTGAATACTCCACCGCCTAAAGGCGGTGGCTTCAAGTTACGGCTTAAAGCCGGATCGGTCCGCCGTCCGGCGGACAGAGCGCGAACTCACGTCACGTTGAAGTTGTCGTCGGGCTCGGGCGGCTCCTGGTTCATGATGTATTCGGCCCACGTCTCGTCGGTCACATTCCCGCTGCTCACCACCCAATAGCCTCTCGCCCATAGGTGCTGGCCCCAGTAGCGCTTGCGCAGTATTGCGAACTCGCTCAGCAGCTTGTGCGAGCTGCGCCCCTTCAGGTGCTGCACCGCGCGCGACACCGACAGCCGCGGCGGGATCGACACCAGCATATGCACATGGTCGCGGTTGATCGAGCCGGCATGCACAACCATCTCGTGCGCGCGCGCCGTCTCGCGCAGCAACTCCCGGCACCGGCTTCCAACGTCGCCGCCAAGCACCCCGTAACGGTACTTCGTCACCCAAACCAGGTGATACTTGCAGTCCCAAACCGTGTGGCTGCCACGCTTGTACGCTTCCATCCAGCCAGTCTACACGGCAAGCGCCGCGATCCCAGCCGCCTAAAGGCGTGGGGTTTCCTGATCCCCTATCGGGGACTCTAAATGATGGAAGCCGTTTCCGAGACACAGGCTGATTGTCATAAAACGGGCCGTTCTCTCCGGCTCGCAACGAGATGCCGCAGCGGTGACGCGCAACGTCTGGCCAGCCGCCTTGAGTCCGCCGAGCCCCACGACAATTCCTCGCCAGCGCAATACGCCGGCGGATTCTTTGCCAATCGCGCATTTGAAGCCTATGCTCGCTGTATCGGCCGCCAGATCCTTCGGACGCAGCCGACAGTAAGAGGTACGTGCTCTTGCCCGTCAGGGAGAGAGCCATGCCCCAATCCCTTCTTCGCAACCATGTATTGAAAACCCTCTCCTCGGAGGATTTCGCATTATTGCGGCCGTCAATGCATCACGTCGAACTGGACATCAAAGCCCGTCTGGAAGACCCATATCAGCCGATCGAACGAGTGTATTTCCCAGAGATGGGCATCGCGTCGGTGGTCGCCACGATGACCGGTGGGCGGCAAAGCGAGGTCGGCATCGTCGGCCACGACGGCATGACAGGGGTTGCCGTTATCCTCGGCCAAAACAGGTCTCCCAATGAAATTTATATCCAGGTCGCAGGCAATGGCTGGATCCTCCCGGTTGAAAACCTTCGCTTAGCGATTGCAGAAAGCCTGTCCCTTCGCGAGTCACTGCTACGCTATGCCTATGCGTTCCTCGTCCAGTTGTCCCGGACGGCACTGGTCAACGGCCATTCGAAAATCGAGGAGCGGCTGGCCCGCTGGTTGCTGATGGTCCAAGATCGCGTCGAAGGAAATAAGATCCACCTGACGCATGAATTTCTGGCGACCATGCTTGGCGCCCGGCGTCCCGGCGTTACCACCGCACTCCAAATGCTTGAATATCGGGGGCTGGTTCACGCCAAGCGCGGCGAGATCACGATTATCGACCGCGTTGGAATGATACAACTCACACACGGTGCTTACGGCGAGGAGGAACAAAGTCACTTCGGCCTTGCCTCCGCCTGATTGTCCGGGATCGGACAAACTCTTACAGGCTGCCGAATTGCTGCCATAAATCGTGTTGGTCAGGGTTCAGGGAGGAATTGTCGATGACCACCACTCTTCGCGCAGTCACGGTTGAAAGAGCCGCCGAAGCCTATGTTCTCTCCAGAGGCAAGGCCCGGTTCCTGTCCATCGCACAGGCGATCAGCGCTATCAGAACACTCATGCCCGCTTGCAAGGCTACCGACCGCGAGTTGGAAGAGCTGTTGGCGGCGGCATCCATCATTCACGGTGTGCCCGTCGCTTTCGATGCAAAAACAGCCGATGGCGTTGAACCACGGCTCCATTCGTAGCCCATAAATATGCCTGCGCTCGCGCAGATGCCCACTCTATCGGACGTTCGCCTGGCGATTGTCCGCTACCTGATCGACAATGTCGGCAGGCCGTGCATTTCGATATCCGAGGTTAGCCACGCCGTAAGGGGAATATTCCCGCTTTGCGAACTCACGGATTGGGAACTTGGTGATCTCATTGCGCGAAGCGCGATCGACGCGGGATTTGCGATTGAATTCGACGCCGCAGGTCCCTAGGACGCCTGTCGAGGCTCAATAGCGGAACAGCGGCTTTAAGCATGTGGCTCCCAATCACCGACCGTCAGATTGCGGCCCCAGCTTCAACACCTTGACCTGAGACCCTGAAGCTCCTCCAGTTTTTGGTAGAGTCCGTCCCGCTCAAGGAGACGGACGAATGAAGCGTTCACGGTTCACGGAAGAACAAGTCATCGCGATTTTGAAGGAGCAGGAGGCGGGAATGAAGACCGCCGATGTCTGCCGCAAGCATGGGATCTCGGAAGCGACCTTCTACAAATACCAAGGCCAAGTTCGGTGGCATGGACGTTTCCGACGCCCGCAAGCTGAAGGCTTTGGAGGAGGAGAACGCCAAGCTGAAGAAGCTGCTGGCCGAGCAGATGCTGGACAATGCCATCCTGAAGGATGTCGCCGCAAAAAAATGGTGACGCCCGATGCCAAGCGATGCGCTGTGGCCCACGCCTGCGAGCAGCATGGGGTGAGCCAGCGTCGGGCGTGCAAGGCTCTTTTCGTCGATCGCTCGAGCGTTCGCTATACAAGCATCCGGCCGGACGATGCCGTCGTTCGAGCCGCGATGAAGACGGTGGCTGCCGAGCGCCGCCGCTTTGGCTACCGGCGCATCCACATCATGCTTGAACGGCAAGGGATCGTGATGAACCAGAAGAAGCTGCGGCGGCTTTACCGGGAGGAGAAGCTCCAGGTCCGCAAGCGCGGCGGCCGCAAACGGGCTTTGGGAACGAGAAGGCCGATGATCGCGCCGGGTCGGACCAATGAGCGCTGGAGCCTGGACTTCGTGAGCGATGCCTTCACGGACGGCCGGCGGTTCCGGGTTCTGGCCGTCGTCGACGACTTCACGCGGGAATGCCTGGCGCTGGTCGCGGATACATCGCTGTCGGGCGCCCGCGTCGTCCGGGAACTGGACGCCATCATCGCCCGCCGCAGCAGGTCTCGCACGATCGTCTCGGACAACGGCACCGAGCTGACGTCGATGGCGGTCCTCAAATGGTGCCAGGAGAGCGGCGTCGAATGGCATTACATCGCGCCCGGCAAGCCGATGCAGAACGGATTCGTGGAGAGTTTCAACGGCCGATTTCGCGACGAATGCTTGAACGAAACGCTGTTCTCCACTCTCACGCAAGCACGGGCAGCAATCGATCTATGGAAGGAGGACTACAACCAGAACAGACCACACTCAGCCCTGGGCAACATCACGCCCATCGAATTCGCCATAAAAATGGCGCTGGAAAAACAGGCCGCATGAGGCCAGAAATAAAGCGCCGGACTCTCCATTGAAATGGAGGGAACAAGGGTCTCAGGTCAACCTCAATCGTTTTGCTCTTCGGCCAGTCAAGGCCAAGGAGAACGAAGATGGGTTACTCACGCTATGATCCCGTCATGCAAGGTCGCGCGGCATGGAACGCTGGCAAAACCGTTGGTACAAAGCGACCACTTACCAAAACAGATCTGGGCAATCCGCTTTCTGCTCTTCTGCCGAGGCAGCAGACTTTGTTCACGATGGACCCGCTTGAGAATGGGGGACCGTCTCGCAATCACGACCCAGTATCTGGGCTGGCAGGCATCGTGAACTGAAAGGCGGCGCCGCGCGGCACGTTTGCGCTCGCCCACACGCGTCCCTGATGAGCTTCGATGATTGACCGGCAGATCGACAGCCCCATCCCCACTCCATTCGACTTCGTGGTGTAAAATGCCTGGAAAACCCTATCGACATGGTCCGGATCAATACCCGGCCCAGAATCGCGCACGGACACCAGAACGCCACCTGTCTGCGTTTGCTCGGTGCTGATCGACAACTCCCGTGGCCCGGCCTGGAGCATACTGATGGCTTCGACGGCGTTCAGGATCAGGTTCAGCACGACTTGCTGCAGTTGAACACGATCCCCCTTGACAGGAATCAGTGCCTCGGCGAGGCGGGTTCGGACCGAGACTCCGTTCGTGGAGATCGCGCTTCGCGCCAATCCGATCACTTCGTCGATCGCCTTGTTCAGATCGAAACGAGACTTTCGAGGAGGCGCTTTCTTGATATGATCACGGATACGGTCGATGATATCTCCGGCTCGATCGGCATCACCCACGATAGAGTGAAGCGCGTCCCTGACTTCGTCCAGGTCTGGCGGTTGCTTGCCTAGAAAATTGAGGGCCGCAAGGGCATTGTTTCGCGACGCGGCAATCGGGTGCATGATTTCGTGAGCCAGCGAGGCGGTTAGTTCCCCCATTACGCTCAGGCGGCTCATGTGGGCGAGATCCGACTCTAGCTGGTGCAGCCTCTCATGCTCCTCCTGCGCGCGCATGATTGCTGTCACGTCTGTACCGGTGCCGCGATAGCCACGGAATTCTCCGTCAGGGTCAAACACTGGCTTGCCGCTGGCCTTCACGTACATGGGAGAGCCGTCGCCTCCCAGCACGCGATATACGAAGTCGCGGAACGGTTCACGTGCATCGAGGGCTGCCCAAACAAAGCGCCATTTCTCGGGCTCCGTTTCAAGATCGAGAGCGCCATCCCAGCACGCCCTGCCGATTCGATCAGCGGCGTCTGAGCTAAACGCATTCTCGGTCAGGCGCGTGAATTTGTGGTCCGGACCGAATTCCCAAAACCAATCGGAGGCACTTTCGGCGTAGTCGCGGAATTTCGCTTCGCTCTCCCGCACTGCTTGCTCTGCGCACTTGAGCTCGGTCAAGTCGAGCTGAAGCTCGCTAAGAAGTATGACAAATCCGGTGGAGATGGTGGTCACGGCCAACAGAATGACCAGCCAACTGAGTTGGCGATGGAAAGTATCCATCAGCTCCATTCCCTCTTGCTCCGACATAATGGCGGGCAGAGTGTGCATGGACATGAGATCAGCAGCATAAAACAGGCCGACGACCAGTAGTCCTGAGGCGACCAACCAAACGCCAATTCGCGAGGCCGTGTGTCGACTACCGGGGATGAAGAGTCGACAGCGCCATATGCCATAGATGGCGACCGCGATGATCAGGAGATCGATAGCGGTCATGAGTGGAACTGAATTCCAAATCATGATTCTGCCCTCGGCGTGCAGATTGCGATGATATCGCCCGGCATGTGAGCGCCTTGGCGGCATCGAGAATGATTTGCTCGCGTCAAATGATTTGCTCGGTCCTGGGCCGGTTGAAGGCGCCGAGCACAATTGTATCTTCGTGGAGCCCAGAGGCAAGCCAATCGCGGTGCGATCATGTCCGACTTGGGTCATAGCTGCGCCTTGTCGTTGCGCGCCGCAAAGGCAGCAGAGGGGTCGAAAGCAGAAATTCTTTTGGGGTGAGGTCCGTCGTGCTGCGCTTGTTTTGAATGGCTTCGCACGGCGAACCTCGCCACAAACCGTAGGCGTCAAAAACATGTTGCGTGTCCACATAACTGAGCTCACGGGCACGAAATATCCGAAGGCGAAACATCGCTTCACGCTGAACGGCTATCCCTTTCTGGCCATCGCGGGGCTTTGGCGCGAAGCTGCTAGTAACAAGCCGCCCACTTTCACCATGCTGACGACCGATCCCGGGCCGCGCTATATCGCAATCGTCAGGTTGTGGTCGTTCAGCCCGAGAATTGGGCGGCTTGGATCAACCTGACGAAGCCCGAGGCTGAGCTGCTGCGACCATTTCCTTCCGGATCACTATCGGTCGAGACAGTTCGCTCCGAAAGCTCGTGACTCAGCGGCGCAGGATCTCCGGCATGCTGAGCTGAGCGGACCGAGATCGAGAACGGGCGTGTATTTGCCCGTGCGGCGCCAGACGCCGCGCACCTTTCCATTCTCCCGATCCCGCCTTGGCTCGAACATCAGCCCCTCGAAGTGATCAAGAAACGCCTATGCGGATTCGGCATCGTTGAGGCAATGGAGCCGATAAGTTTCATATTTGCCGTTCGGCCATATCGCCTGCACATGCCGCGTCTGGTGCTTAAGCCCTCATTCCTGGCAGAACTTCGCGATCATGGTGAAGTTCCGGTCGGTGCAAAGGTCATCCGGCAGCGCAACCCGGTGTCGCCAGTCGCGGTCTATGACCGATGGCGTTGGTGAGCCCCGACTGCGTTTGACTACTATTCGAAATTCATGGACTGGCCGCGCATCATTGCCGGCGTCAGCGCGATTGCAGGATTTGCCGGCGGCCTTTCCATATGCAAGGAGCCGTCGAAATCGCGCCATGCCGCCATGCGCAATTCATCATCGTCATCGCTAGCCGCCGGGTCGAAAACGTGGGCATCACACGGATCTCGGTCAACCTCGATAGTCCAGTCCTTGAGCGCCTTGCGGGCCATCTCTTCGACTCTGGGCAAGACTGAAAATATGACCGATTCGGCTGGGGTGTGGTGGCGCGATCGCGGAAGCCGCGCGCTTTGTGTTCTTAGCGTCACTCCCGCGAGCTTTGGCGAGCCTCGCTGTTCCTGCCTAAGACTTGATGTCAGTCTGGCCGTTGCCTTTAGACTCGATGAGCGGAACCTAGTATCGCCGGTCAGTGACCCGTGGTCACGGAGTGGATTGCGCCCATGATCCTGGTGCTCGCTGCGTCGTAGCGTCTGTCATTGACGAATTCGTCGATCAGCACGAACTCGTGCATCACCAGGATGCGATCGGCCATCGTCACCATTTCGGGCATATCGCTTGAGATGAGCAGGATTGCCATCCCTCGGTCCGCGAGCTCGTTGATGAGCTCGTGAATGTAGGATTTGGCCTTGATGTCGATACCGACGGTAGGCTCGTCGATGATGAGAATGTCAACGTCGGCCGCCAGCCATTTCGCCAGCGATACCTTTTGTTGGTTGCCGCCCGACAGATTCCCAACGCGCTGTTCGAGGTTCGGGGCACGTATTTCGAGTCGCGCCGCCAACGGCGCGGCTAGAGCAACCTCATCGTTACGAGTAAGCAGGCCGAGCGCACGGGCGATCGCGTCCCAAACGGTGATCGCGATGTTGCTGCGAATGGGGTGATCAACGATCACACCTTCGTACTTCCGATCTTCGCTCACATAGCCGATGCGAAGCCGCTTGATGGCGTCACGCACCGAGCGCACACGTACCGCCGCGCCATCGACCAGGACCTGGCCGGAACGGATTCGGCCTTGCCCGAGAAGCGCGCGGGCAAGTTCAGTACGGCCCGCTCCCACCAAGCCGTACAAACCAAGGATCTCCCCCCTGTGAAGGGTAAAGTCGACAGCCTTGTGCCCATACGAAGTGGCGAGCGCCTGAACCCCCAACCGCGGCTGATCCAGCTGTGGCCCGCGCTTTCGCGGCAGGACAGGACGTTCCGATCTGCCGATCATCGCCTGGATCAGATTGCCTCGCGTCATGCCCGCCACCGGTGCGGCCATCAAAGTCGTCTCGCCGTCGCGCAAAACGGTGACCCGGTCACAGAGCGACAGAACCTCCTCGAGCTTGTGACTGACGAAGAGGATCGCCGTTCCCGCCTCCCGCAGTTGACGGATGAGTCGAAAGAGCGTCTCCGTCTCCGCTTCGGTAAGCGACGCGGTAGGCTCGTCGAGCAACAGGACACTTGCCTTGTGGCTGAGAGCCTTTGCAATCTCGACCATCTGCATCTGGGCGACGCTCAGTCGACGGACTTCCACAGCCGGATCGATCTCGAGCCCGACTTTCGCCAGATGCTGCCTTGTCTCCGAATGTGCCCGCGCGAAGTCCACCAGCCCATTGCGCGTCGGCAGTTGCTCCAGGAGAATGTTCTCGGCCACCGAAAAGTGCGGGATGAGGTTGCGCTCTTGGTGGACCACCGCTATGCCCGCAGCGATCGCGTCACGCGGCGAGCTGAAAACGAGGTCACGATCATCGAGTTTGAGCGTGCCGCCGTCGGCTCGGTGAACGCCGGTGATGATCTTGATCAAGGTCGACTTGCCCGCGCCATTCTCTCCCATCAGCGCATGGATCTCACCCCGCTTGAGCGTGAGGGACGCGTCATTGAGAGCACGAACCCCCGGAAACGACTTGGTAATGCTCTGCAGGGCGAGACTCATCGTGCCCTCTCCATACGGACTGTGCGAATCCGGTTGATCCAGACCGCGGCAAGGATCAAGGCGCCGAGCAGGAACTTCACCCAATAGGGATCGACTGCGAGGAGGACCATCGCGTTCTGGATCAGGCCGATGAGAACCACGGCGATGACGGTCCCTGTTATCGATACTGATCCGCCAGCCAGGTTCGCACCTCCGATGATTGGCGCAGCGAAGGAGATGATCAGCCAGTCCGATCCGATCGTGGGCTGAGCCGATCCGAGTTGCGCCACCGCGAGCACGCCCGCGTTGGCGGCTATGAAGCCGGATAGACAATGCGCCAGCATGATGGTTCGCGACACCGAGATGCCGGAAAGCTCGGCGGCATTGCTGTTGCCACCGACTGCAAGCAGGTGACGGCCTCTGACGGTGCGATTGAGGAAGATCGCGAGCAAAGCGGTGACGATGACCGGGACGATCATCAGGAGTGGAAAAGCACCAATGCGACCATTGCCGAATGCGACAAAGTCGGCCGGCAAATCATAGAACGGCACAGCCTTGGTGAGGCCGAGATTGATCCCCGTGAATGCCGAAGCCGTGGCGAGCGTAACCACGAAGCCGTTGATACCGGTTTTGACCGTCAGCCAGCCGTTCAGCAAGCCGGCCGCGCCACCGACCAGGACTGCAATGCATGCAGCCGGGACGGCGGGGATCCCCCACGCATCCATCATGCCCCCAACAAGGATGGCAACCAATCCTCCAAGCGCGCCGACGGAGAGGTTCATCTGACCCACGCCGAGCATGATCATCTGGCTGAACGCCGCCAACGCGACCACACATATGCTGCGTAGCAGCACGAACCAGTTGAATTCCGTGTTGAAGGTAGGGGTTGCAATGCTCAAGGCCACAATACCGAGCACCACGGCGAGGAGTATCCCTGACCATTGCTGGCGAAGCAGGAATGCGAGCGGCCTCATGCCTGCCTCGTCTGTTCGCGGGCAGACAGAACCGATCGATACCGTTCGACCAGGATGGCGGCAAGGAGGAAGACACCAAGGAAGAACTGCAGCCAGAAGCTCGCGAATTGCAGGATCAAAAGCCCGCTTCGAATGGTCGAAACCAGCAGCGCACCCAGGATCGTGCCGATCACCGATGCAGCGCCGCCGGCGAGTGAAGTGCCGCCGATGACAGGCGCCAGAAAGGATGGCAAAAGCCAATCGTCGCCGGCCACTGCCGGCATTGCCGCTCCTAGCCGCGCCATCAGCATCAGGGCCGCGGCCGCAGCCAGAACACCAGATAACACATGGACGAAAACGATCACGCGAGACACCGCTATGCCCGACATCTCGGCAGCTCTGGAATTGGCGCCAACCGCAAGGATCTGACGCCCCAGAACGCTATGAACGAACAGGATGTAAAGCAGCCCACCGATCGCCAGAGCCACGATGGCAAGCGCTGGAACGCGGCCGACCATTGCCTTGCCGAAGGCGCCGATTTCGGGCGGCAGTCCGTTGAGCGGGACACCGTGGCTGAGGATCAGCATGCCGCCCGAAAACAGGCTGGCCGTGGCGAGCGTCACCACAAAGCTGTTCACGCCGGTCCTGGTGATGGCGGTCCCGTTGAGCCACCCGAGCACGCCACCAAAGGCCAGCGTCGTAGCGATCGCGAGCGGTACGGGCAGTCCCAGCACTTCAAGAAGATAACCGGCGAGCATGACGCAACAGACGCCGATCGCACCGACGGAGAGGTTCATGCCACCGGTCGCGAGGACGACCATCTGAGCGAAGCCCACAACTACGTCCACTGCCACCGAGCGGCCTATTGAATTGAGATTGAAGGTCGAAAGGAAACCCGGCGACAGGCTCGCGAATACCGTCCAGAGGACAAACAGGATGACCAGAAGACCGAACTGGGTGGAGCCCCGCGTCAGCAGTCCCGTGAACGAAATGGATGCACCCGAGCTTGCCGGGACTTGTGCTGTCATTGACCTTCTCGCAACTGACCTGGTCTGTTCCGGCATGGAGATCGGCGCCGGGTGGATGGGCGGCCTCAAATATCAAAGCCGCCCGCACGATTTATTTGCAAGCGAGGTAGGTGTCTTTGAAGGTCACTTGCATTTTCTTGGTCAGCGCTTTCAGGTCCTCGGCATAGGTGCCGACATTGGCGGCCGAGACCACGACCGTGCCGGAATCGATGAAATGGGCGGTCTGTGGCGTGGTGATCCACGGCGCATCCGCCTTGACAGTGCAACCACCCGCTAGCAGGTCGAGCGCATAGGCGCCGATATAGGCCTGCCCATAGGGGTTCTGGGCAATCGTCCCTGCGACAAAGCCGTCGCGAATGCCGTTGAGCACGATCTTGTCGTCGTCGATGCCGACCATCTTGATCCGCTTGTCGCCCAGATTGCGAAGCGCGGTGGCGGTGACGACGGAGGAGATATACGCAGTGGCGATAATGCCGCCGATCTTGTCCTTCTGAGCGGCCAGCAGTGCATTGATCTTTTGGTCGCCCTGCTCCTGATTATCCGTGTCACCGACAGTCTGAAGAAGCGTGACAGCACCTTTGGTCTCGTCGACCGCCTTCTGTACCGCCTGCTCGCGCAGCGTGGTGTTCGGGTCGACCAGCAACCCGGCCACATGGACGATGGCGCCCTTGCCGCCCATGGCCGCGATCAGCGCCTTGGTGCCGACATAGGCAGCCTGAGACACGTCCGTTGAGAAGCAGAATGCCGCGTCAGTCGGATCGTTGGCGCAGCCGGCGATCGCGATCGAAGGAATTCCGCCCGCCTTCAGCTCTGAAAGGGTAGAGTTGATGCCAACCGCATCGCCCGGGAAGAAACCAAAGGCGGTCGTGCCCTGTGCCGCGAGACTTTCGAGCAACTGCGTCTGTGCCTCGAGCTTCCACTCGGCGGGCACCTGATACTCGACCTTTGCAATGCCGAAATCCTTGGCGGCGTCGGCCAGGCCGGGCTGCCAGCCGGCAAAGTACGGGTGGGGACCACCCGGCACGAGCGCAATCCGGTGATCGGAAGCGTTTGCTGTGAGTGGGGCCAGCGCCAGCGGGCCGGCAACGCACGCAGCGAGTGCGCCCCGACCGACGCGTTTCACACCGGCGGTCACGAATCTCGTTTCTATTTGTCCAATCTTCAATTCATCCTCCCAAGTTGCTTGCTGGTGGTCCTGGCGCCCAGCTCTGCGCCCATTTCCCGACCATCGATGGACCGGGTTTTAACCTCGTCCAAGCATAGATCGGCAACCTGCTTCACCACCTCGCGATCAGACCGCGAAGTCGCTCACTTTCGGCCTATAGGCCGTAGAACCTCTCGGCGTTCGTGGCCCAGATCTTTTGCTGGTCGGCGCGCGTCATGTGCTTGAGCGCTGCATCGACGACACCGACCCACCTGCCGTAATCGGCAACCAGATTGACCACGGGCCAGTCGCTTCCGAAGACGAGGCGGTCCGGTCCGAAAATATCGATGACCGTTTCCAGATAGGGCCGCACCCGCTCGGGCGTCCATTCCGGGCCGTCTTCGGTCAGGATACCGGAGAGCTTGCAATGGACATGATCGAGCTGACGGAATTCCTCCATGTCTCGGGCCCAGGACTTCAGCTCTCCCTGATTGATCATGGGCTTCGCCATATGGTCGACGATGACCGGGAGGTCAGGGTAGCGTTCCACGAAACGGACCGTGTTGAGTATGTGCCGGGGCTTGATCAGGGCATCGAAACGCAGGCCGAGCTTGGGAAGCTTCCTCACCACCGCATCGAGTTCGGGACGCAGGATCCAATCATCATCGGGCAGATCCTGCAGGTAAGGTCTGATGCCCTTCAGCACCGGTGAACGAGCCCATTGCTCGAGGTCTCGGATCGCACCGGGAGACAGCATATCCACCCAACCGACGACACCGCGGATAAAGTCGTGTCCGGCGGCAAGCCCCAGGAGGTAGCCCATCTCCTCGATAGTGGACCCGGCCGCGACCAGCACGCAGCCCTCGACACCGTTCGCCGCCATCAGCGGCTTGGCATCACGCGGACCGTAGTCTCCGTAGAGAACCTTCAGGTCGGGCGTCATCCACAGCGAATACGATCGCTCCATCGCCAAGGTCCAGAAATGCAAGTGAGTGTCGATGCGGCGCATGCTGATCCTCCGTCCCTACCGCCCTAGAAAATCCGCAGGCCCGCCAGCAGGCCGCCATCCGCGGTGAATTGCGCTCCCGTGCAAAACCCTGATCTCTGGCTTGCGAGAAAGGCCGCGAGTTCGGCGATCTCCCAGGCGTGACCAAGGCGTCCAAGAGGCACCGGTTTTGCGAACTCGCGGTACATGTCCTCGACGCTGCGTCCATTTCCATTGGCTCTGGCAAAGTGTTCCTGCATCGGCGTGATGATCGATCCCGGGCAGATCGTGTTTGCGCGAATGTTGTACTTGGCGAGGTCCACGGCGAGAGTGTGGGTGAAGGTTATTATGGCGCCTTTCGTGGTCGCGTAAGCGCAGACGCCGGGCGTGTTCGAAGTAGCCTGCACCGAAGCCACCGTGATGATCGACCCGCCCCGGCTGGCAATCAGGTGCGGCACACCGTAGTGGCATGTGAGATACATTGACTTAACGTTGACCGCGAACGTGCGGTCCCAGGTGGCTTCGTCCGTCTCCAGCACATCGCCCACGGGGTGAATGGCGGCCGAGCAAACCAGTATGTCGAGGCCGCCGAAGGCCTCGACGGTCCGATCGATCGCGTGCCTGACGAATGCGGATTGGCTGGCATCGCCGACAAGGCCAACAGCCTTGAGCCCATCGTCAGCGAACTGCTTGGCGACGACGAGTGTATCGTCGGCGTGGCCGACTATGGCGACGTTGGCGCCTCGTTCGGCAAGCAGCCGGGCGGTGGCCAAGCCAATGCCGGAACTTCCCCCGAGGACAAAAGCCGTTCGGCCCTCGAACTCGCGCTCCACTGGTAGAAGCCGCATGATCCTCCCCTTCGCCACTAGCAGGACTGACCGAATGCCGCCACGGCCTGGTCGGTCAATGTACAACCTGCCCCGGGCATCTGCGGCCTGACATAGTGGCCGTCCTCGACCTTGATGGGCTCGACAAAACAGTCCTTGATCCAGGGGATGTATTCCAGCATCGAGGTCGCCGGATGCCAGTACGAAAGGTGGACATGCACCTGCCCCATGTCGCCGACGTGAGCGACGACTGGCAAGCGGTGCGAATGCGCGTTGTGCGCGACCTGGATGTACTCGGTGATACCCGCGACGCGGGTGACGTCAGGCTGCACATATTGCACCGCGCCGGCGTCGATGAAGGTGTTGAACGCGTCGGCAGTATAAAGCTGCTCGCCGAGAGCCACGGGGATCGACGTCGAGCGCGCAAGGGCTGCGTGCGATCCCACATCATCGTACCACATGGGTTCCTCGAACCAGAACACATCCAGCGGTTCGGCCCGAGCGCAGAACCGCTGACAGGTGGGCAGATCCCATTTGCCGTTTGCATCGATTGCGATTGTGACGTTGGCACCGACTGCCTCTCGCACGGCTTCGAAGCGATCGATATCGATCATGGGATCCGCATGGCCGACCTTGATCTTCAGACGGCGAAAGCCATCGTGCTCGATCGCCCGCTTGCAGCCATCGACCAGTCTGTCCTTGGGAACGGAGAGCCAGCCGATATCGGTGTTGTAGGCTTCCAGCCGCTCGGTCGTGGCACCGCCCAGAAGCTTCCAGAGCGGCAATCCGGCGGCTTTGGCGCGGAGATCCCACAAGGCAATGTCGATCGCCGCCAACGCGATATGGGTGACGCCGGCCCTGCCTATCCACTGGACTGCAGGGAAGCGCGCCAGCTTCAGCCACAGCCGATCGCCGTCGAGTGCGTCCTCGCCCATCAGCATCGGCCCATAGGATTTGGCGATGCAGGCGGTCACAAGCCGGTCGGACTCAAGGTGAGCGTGGGTGCCGGTATAGCCGTAGCCGAAGAGACCGTCGTCGGTGCCGATCTTGACCCCAACGATCCCCCAGTGGGTGATCGTATGCGTTGAATCCGAGATCGACGGGACGTTGATCGGGGCATGCAGGATGAAGGGTTCGACGGACGTGATTTTCATGTGGCGACCTAGCGGATGGATTGCTTGCTGAGTTGGCGAACCAGCTCGACGTTCTGGCGATCGACGATCGCGGCACCGGCATCCAGAGATGACGGCATCAGGCCGAAGCGCCGGTAGAGAGTGAGTTGTACGGTTGGATAGAAGCCCTGAGCGTAGGGCTGCTGATCGACGACGCAGTCGAGATGCCCCTCGGCGATAAGGTCGACGATCCCAGGCGATAGATCAAAGCCCGCCGCATAGAGGCCATGCTTCCGACTCGCCCTGACAACTATCCCGGCGGCCTCGGTGTCCGGCTGTCCAGTGCCGATGATTGCGTGAGCGCCCAAACGGACCAAAGCCGCGTCGAGAATCTCGGCGCCTCTCGCCGGTGCGCGCCCGGTGATGACGCGGGTGACAACGACGCTTCGCGACGCGAGGCCCGCCTCGATCCCCGCTGCGCGTTCCTCCAGTGCCCCCACCCCCTCGTCATGCATGGCGACGATGACGTGTTCGCCATCGGCAACAGACGCCGCGGCGCGATGCCCGAGGACCGTGCCGGCGGCAAGGAAGTCCTGCATGATGTAGCTGAGATTGCCGCTGCCGGTCTTGGCCGCGTCGATGTTGAAGGCGACCACCGGTATGCCAGCGGCTTCCGCTTCGGCGATGACGCCTGCCAGAGCCGTCGGGTGAAAGACGTTCAACCCGATGCCGTCAATGCCGTCGTGGATGGCAGATCGAACAAGGCAGACCACATCTTCGATGTCGAAGCCAGGGGTGCCAACCAGGTCTGCATCCACGCTCAAGGCGGCAGCCGCGTCGCGCATCCCGCGCTTGACAACATGGAACAGCTCCTCGTCGCTGGCGATCGTGATCAGACGGAATCGCAGTCTGTCGTCAGTCATGCGGCTCCTCCCTGATTCCGGTTCACAGCGGCTGCGGTCCAATTGTCCAGTGGTCCAACCACTTGACCAATAGTCCGACTTCGCTTACGTCGTCAACGAGAAACTTCAATTAGGTCGCAGCAGGTAGTCCAGAGGCTGGACGATGTGCCGCTGACCTTTCAGACCGACGTAGGAGAGGGATCAATTTGCGCAGCAAGGACTCCATCGATCGGGCACAGCCATCCTCTTCCGAGGAGAGGGTCGCGGCGCGCCTGCCACAGTTGGAGTCGAACCGTCTTTATCGGCGGATCGCCGAACTCCTGGAGACGCGTATCGATCAGGGGTTGTTCCCCGCCGGCACCTACCTGCCGGCTGAGCGGGAGCTTGCCGAGCAACTGGCGGTAAGCCGGACGTCAGTACGCGAGGCCCTTATTGCCCTTGAGGTAACCGGTCGCGTTGCAATCCGACAGGGCTATGGCGTCCAGGTACTGGCGGGGCCCCAGCGTCCAGCGGCACAGAATCCGCCTGAAGTGGATATCGGGCCAATACAGATCATGGAGGCGAGACGAGTGATCGAGCCTCGGATCGCGGAACTGGCAGCCGTCAATCATAGGCAAGAAAATCTCGATGGCATGCGTGCCGCGATGCACCGGCAAGACTCGGCAAAATCTGCCGCCTCGGAGAACTATCGAGAGGGGGATCGCCTGTTTCATGTCGAGATCGCCCGCGCAAGCGGAAACCCGGCTTACGAAGTGGTTGTCTCCAAACTCTGGGAGTACCGGACCAAGCCACTGTTCGAACGCTTCGAGCAAATGCTCGTAGGCCCCGACCGTCCGGGACAGACCGCCACCGAACATCAGAAGATCTTCGAAGCGATAGCCGCCGGCGATGCGACAGCCGCCGGAAAGACGATGAAGCAGCACCTCGACGCGGTGCTGAGTGCGTTCATCAAGGGTTCGACGACGAAGTAGCCGCTCGCGGAAGGAAATCGAGTTTGACGATGGCACGTTCGCAGGATCCTGTTACTCACGGCCTCAAGCGGCGCGGCATCGCTAGCCTCGCCTTCGACGAACTCGGCATCGCGCTTGCGGTGCTGTTGTTCTTCGTCGTTGGTTCTTTCAGCAGTCCTTATTTTCTCACCCTCGGCAATTTGACCGGCATTCTGCAGAACGTCACCTTCCTTGGCTTTCTCAGCATCGGAGTAGGGCTGACGCTGATGGCGGGCGAGATCGACATCTCGGTTGGCTCGGTGTTTGGGCTTTCCTCGATCGTCACCGCGCTGCTGTTGAAAGCAGAGTATCCGGTCGTTGCCGCTATTGCCGCGGGCTTGGTGGTTGGCCTTGTCTGCGGCCTCATCAACGGCATAGTTGCCGAGATCATCAAAGTCCCGGTCGTGGTCATCACGCTGGCGACGCTCGGCATCTACAGGGCGCTGGCGCTGGTTCTTGCCAATGGTTCGCCGGTTGGCGGCCTACCGGATATTCCCGACTTCTTCGACTGGTTCGGCCAGGGCAGTGTCGGTCAAGTTTCCTATATCACGCTGCTGTTCCTCGCATTGGCCGTGATCGTCGAGATCATGCTGCGCTGGACATCCTCCGGCTTCAGGCTGCTGGCCATTGGCAGCAACCCGCACGCGGCGCATCTGATCGGTTTTCATGTCGAGCGCACTCGTATCCTGCTGTTGGCATTTTCCGGGGCGATGGCCGGTCTATCGGGCGTTTGTGCCGTCGCCTATCTGCAGACAGCGGGACCGACGGGCGGCACCGGCTACGAACTCTCCGTTCTCGCCGCCACCATCATCGGCGGCGTCAAGCTGAGCGGCGGCCGAGGCTCGATCCTTGGCGTGCTGCTGGGCCTGTGCGTTATCGGCGTCATCCAGAACCTGATCGTGCTCTGGGGCATTTCACCGAACTGGTCGCAAGGTGTGTCCGGACTGGTGCTGATCGCCGCGATGACCCTGACTTGGCTGACGAGGCGGGAAGGCACCAATCCACGCTAGTGAAGCACCCCATTAGGATAGCGAAACAGGGCGGCCCACCAGGGCGGCCCTATCAGGAGGAGAATGAAATGACTGAGCATGGCAAATCGAACGGCTTCGACCGGCGCCAATTCGGTAGGCTTTTGGGGCTCGCAGGCCTCGGCGCCGCTGCGGCAATCGGCACGCCGGCACTGGCGCAACAGGCCGAGGACTGGAAGGGCTGGGTCAGCAAATTCTACGGCAAGCCGATCAAGATGGCTGTGTCCTGCGCCGGAACGACCAACCCCTACTTCGCGCCCCTCAAGGCGGGCGCAGAGGACGCAGGTGCACAACTCGGCATCGAAATGCAATGGGGCGGCGTTCCCGATGGCAATACCATCAACCAGATCGCCCAATTCGAGCAACTGGTGAACACCGGCTTCGAGGCGATCGTGGTCGTGGCCTTCGAGCCCGATGCCTGGATCGCACCAATCAAGAGGGCAACGAAGGCGGGGGTGCTTGTCCTCACCGCCAACAACGATACTCCCAAGAGCGGACGGGAACTCTATTTCGGCCAGGATCTCGTCGCTGCCGCAGTCGCACAGGGTCAGCTGATTGCCAAGCTCGCCGGCGGCAAGGGCAAGGTTGCCATGACCAATTGCGCCCCTGGATCGCTGGCGCTGGACTTGCGGGTCCAGGGCGCAAAGCAGGGCGTGCAGCAAGGCGGCATGGAGGCCGTCGGCGTCTACAACACCAATCCAGCCGACATGGCGAGCGAACTCGGCACCATCCAGGATATTTTCAAGGCTCATCCGGATCTTGCGGCGATGATGCCGCTATGCGGTCCCGACACCGCCGCCGCTGGCCTGGTACGCAAAAACCAAGGCAAGAATATTCCCATCGTCGGCACCGACCTGCTCTACCAAACGCTCCAGCTGATCAAGGACGGCCATATCGACGCGACCATCGGCCAGCAGCCTTATCTCCAAGGCTATCTGCCGATCACATACGCCTATCAGCGCGTCGTCCTTGGCGCGCCCAAGCTCGACTTGCCGGGTGGCAACTTCTATCTCGCCAACGAAATCGTCACCAAGGACAATGTCGACCAATATCTGATCCGGGAAGAGCGGTTTCGCGGATGATCGGGGATCCCGGCGCCGCGTTGGTCACCGCACAGAACATCAGCAAGCGGTTCGGTGAATTCCAAGCCCTGAGCGACGTATCCCTGGAGGTGAAGGCCGGCGAGGTGCATGGGCTTCTCGGCGCGAATGGCGCCGGGAAATCCACGCTGATCGGCGTGCTGTCGGGCGCGATCCTTCCCGAGAGTGGAACCCTGAGCGTTGCCGGGCTCGATGTTGCGCTGGGTTCCCTCTCCGCGGCACGGCAGGCGGGCCTCACGGTGGTCCATCAGGAACTCATGCTCTTTCCGGACCGGACCGTGGAAGAGAACATTTTCGCAGGCGCCCTGCCCGTCGCGCCGCTCAGCTTCGTCAATACGCGCGAGCGTAGGCGCAAGGTAGAGGCGACGCTTGAGCGTGTCGGCGCGGTGATCGATCTGCGGCGACGTATCAACGAGCTTCCGCTTTCCCATCGCCAACTGGTGGAGATCGCCCGGGCTCTTTGTTCGGGCGGCCGCGTGCTAGTACTCGACGAACCGACCTCGGCGCTATCGCTGCCCGAAGCCGAGGGCTTGTTCTCGGCGATCCGATCCATCGTGGCGGAGGACGCAGCGGTAATCTTCGTTTCGCACCGCCTCGACGAGGTCTTCGCCATCACCGACGGCATCACGGTGCTACGGGACGGCCATGTCGCCGGAAGATGGCGTACGGCTGAGGTTGATATTCCGGCGATCACCCGCGCCATGGTCGGCGACGCTGCTGAAGCACTGAGGCCAGTGCGCATGGCTGGCTCAAGTGGCCAGGTCATAATGTCGGTCAACGGATCAGCGGCAGGCTTGCCGCCGGTCGATCTATCCCTACGCGCGGGCGAAATCGTCGGGCTCGCCGGATTGGAAGGTTCGGGTGTCTCGGCGGTCCTGGAGATGCTGGGCGGCGTGGAACGTGTCGACGGACGGATCGAAGTTGAGGGCGCACCGGTCGGTTTCCGCCATCCCAGCCAGGCTATCAGTCGTGGTGTGGTCTATATGCCGCCCGATCGCAAGAAGAGCGGGCTGTGGCTCGACCGCAGTACGGCCTTCAATATCAACACGGCCCCGGTCTCACGCATGCCCGCCTTTCAATGGCTCAACCGTGGCAGAATGGACCGGGAGGCGTCCGCATGCATGACGCAGGTCGGCGTCCGCATCAGTGCGCTTCGCGAGTTCGCGGGGCGATTGTCTGGGGGCAACCAGCAACGGGTCCTGCTTGGCCGTTGCCTGGATCTGCGTCCGAAGATCTTGCTCCTAAGCGACTTCACCCGCGGCGTCGATGTGAAGGCGAAGGCGGCGATCCATCAATTGGTACGCGAACTCGCCGATGATGACATAGCGATCTGCCTGACCTCTTCGGATCTGGAAGAACTGCTCGATATTGCCGATAGGATCGTCTGCATGCGTAGTGGGCGCATAATCGCGGATCTGCCCAGCTCCAGTTTGGACAAACACACATTGTTGACCTTGGCGTCGATTGCTTCCAACGACCAGGCCCGTTCCGGTTCGAAATAATGTGACGTGATGACCCATATTGGCCTGGAGGGAACATGACCAAGACCCACACCTATCTGTTCGTCGGATGTTGCAACCGGCCTACCCCCTATTTCAAATCTTCTAACGGCAAGGGCATCGCTACATACAGGTTCGATGAGGTAACAGGTCAGGCTGAATTCGTGAGCCTGGTTGAGGATATCGACAATCCCACATTCCTTGCCGTCGATCCTGAGCGGGGCAAACTTTATGCCAATTCGGAGATGTTGGCCTGGAACGAAGGTGCCGTCTCGGCCTATGACGTTGATGCCACAACCGGCCTGCTGTCGCGCATCAATACCCAACCAACGCTGGGCAATACGCCTGCCCACATCAGCCTTGATGCATCGGGGCGCTTCCTCCTCGTCGCCAATTATGGTCTGAATTCGCTGGAGCAGCAGCCGAATCAGTCCGTTGCCGTGCTGCCGATCCGACGCGACGGTGGGCTTGATCCAGCAGTCGCTTCGGCTGCTCATTTGGGCAAGTCCGGGCCGCAAGCGGACAGGCAGGATCGGCCTCATGCCCATGCGGTGCGGACCACCCTCGACAATCGCTTTCTTATCGCCAGCGATCTCGGCCTTGATCAACTCGTCGTCTACAGCTTCGACGCCGCCTCCGGCGCGATCAAGCTATTGGATACAACATCCCTGCCGCCAGGTTCAGGCCCACGGCATTTCGTCTTCGGTCCTGAGGGCGATGTCATCCATGTCGTGAACGAACTCAGCTCGACTGTAGCGACGCTCAACTTCGATGTCCTCGGTGGGCATCTTGCCTTGCTCCAGATGGTTTCCACCGTGCCAATCGAAGCCCGATCTCACAATCATTGTTCGGAGATCCGGGTCGGTCCGGATGGCCATTCTCTCTATGTCGCCAACCGCGGCGACGACAGCATCGCACTGTTCCGGCGCAACAGCGCTGGGGAGTTGTCCTTCGTCCGGAGAGTTCCAAGCGGCGGCGAGACGCCTAGGCACCTTGCTTTCGACCCTTCGGGCCGCTTCATGGCTGTGGCGAACCAGGACAGCGATCAAATCTGCATTTTCGAAACGGCCCCACAAACAGGCGAACTCACGCCGATTGATGCCGACATCCCCATTGGAACCCCGACCAACGTGGTCTTCTGTCGACTTTGAGTTGCAATCCGTACAGACCATGGCCAGAACTCTCGGAAACAAAGCCATCCTGATTATCGCAGCTGCATAGGAAATGGCAAAGCAGCAGCAATTGCACTTCGCCGCCTTTGGCACGCAATGGCATAGGTAAAGTCCCACCACCCAACGGCGTCGAAACGCTCGGGCAACTGATTTCTTCTTCGGCGAACCGATGCTTGCGAAGTCGAGGATGATCTGCGCTCCGTCTCTACGGGCAAGCGAGTTTTGAAGGGGCAGTTGGCTCGCGCCTTTCGGCTTGGGACCTACCGCGCGGTAATCCGCAATGCCGTCAGCGTTTCCGGCGTGATCGTCCCAGTCACCTTGAGATTGTAGTCCGCCGGCATCTTCTTGAGCGAAGCCCTCATGTCTGGACCAAGCACGCCGTTGAGCTCCCCGTTGTAGTAGCCGAAGGCCAGCATCGCTCGATCTATTGTGCAAGTCACACGCTGCAGCCCGCCAAGACACGAGTCTTCGTCGATTCATTGCCGAGGCGTTCCGTCGTGATCGCCTGGCGGAGCGTTTCGCGGGAAGCCTCGGCTAATAGCTTCGACCTTCGCGGGATTCGCTTTGGGTGGAAGCGGGCAGCCAAGCCGCCCGCGCTACTTAACCTAGCCGCTTCCCGGCCGACCGACAGAAATTACTGTGCCGCCGTCTTTACGCCATTCGCAGCCTTTTCGATAATCTTGGCCACAACCTTCGGCTCCGAGACATAGATCGCGTGGCTGCCCTTGGCCTCGGTCACCGTTGCCCCGGCCCGCTTGGCCATGGCCCGCTGCGCTTCCGGCGGAATCATCTTGTCTTCCGTCGACACGAGGTACCAGGAGGGCTTGACCTTCCAGGCGGGCGCCGTGACCTTGCCGTCGAGCGCGGCTACGCCCCACGGAACCTGCGAGGCAGCCATAAAGGATGCAAGATCCGGCTTGACGTCGGCAGCGAACGAGCCCGCGAACTTCGTCTTGTCCAGGAACAGGAAGCCGTCGACCGGAGGTAGGATCGGGGGCACAGGAGCGCCCGGCGCCGGACTGGCGATCAGGCTCGACACCGACTCCCCAGCATCAGGCGCAAAGGCGGCAATGTAGACGACCGCCGCCACCTTGGGATCGGTGCCAGCCTCAGACACAACGACGCCCCCGTAAGAGTGTCCTACCAGAACTACGTTACCCGGTGCGGCGGCAATTGCACGCTTGGTGACGGCAACGTCATCCGCCAGCGAGGTCGTGGGATTCTGGACGATCGTCACGTCATACCCGTCCTTCTTCAGGATATCGTAGACGCCCTGCCATCCGGAGCCATCGACGAAACCGCCGTGGACGAGTACAATGGATTTCACATCGGCAGCTTGGGCCTTGGTTGTCGTTACGCCGACACCCAGTGCAAGAGCGGAGGCGGCGGCAAGCAAAGTGTACATACTCGACATCTGAATTCTCCTTTCAGAACCTTGACAGTCGAGATGTTATGGAAGCGCGGTCGCTTGATCCTGTACGAAACGGTCAAACGTGGAACAATCAGGCCAAATCTACTCAAGCTTCGTTCGGCGCCAGTTCCTTGGCGTAACGCCGACAACACGCGCGAATGCCTTGGTGAAGTGGCTTTGATCCGCGAAACCGCATTCAAAAGCGATGTCGACGAGCGAAATGCCGGGCCTTGCCAGGAGTTGCTTTGCCTTGTCCACCCGCCGGTGTTGCAGCCACTGATGAGGTGCCATTCCCGTCGACTGCCGAAAGGCGCGTGTGAAGTGCCGTTTTGAAAGACCACTGGAGTGCGCAAGAACCCCCAGGGTGAGGCCGCAATCGATATTGGCATCGATGAGCTCCTTTGCCCGGCGCTCCTGCCATGGCGCGAGGCCGCCTCCCCATTGTCGCGGCAACTGCGCGACGTTCCCGTATTTGCAGGCAATATGAATCGAAAGAGCCAAGGCCACATGGTCAACAAAAAGGGAGGAAGTCTCCTCAGGACTTGCGAGAGCCGGGCGCATCGACAAGAGTAGATCGCGGGCGACCGGATCCCGCATTGTACCGCCCACTGTATGACGCAGTTCCTGGATGTGCCGCGGCACATCCCCTTCGTCGCCCAAAGCCAGAAGCGTCTTGTGCGGCATGTAAAAATTTACAGCATGGAACGGATCTCGCAGGTCCGTGGCCAGGTTCATCCTGAGGTCGAAGATCGCCACCGCGCCGGCATCAAAGTCTCTTGGCAGTACCGATTTGCCGTCCGCGTAGAGATCGAAATCAGAGGCCTCTTTCAGTTGAAGTGCCAGCAAGAAGGCATTTTCGCGCACTGGTGCGGTGATGCCGGCGTTGCGTCGTTCGCAATTGAGCTCGAGGAATTCCATGCCTGTTCCTCGGGCCGCGCGCGTGGTGAGCGTTGGAGCGAACGGCAACCCGACCGCAACGGCAACCGGGTTTTTCGCGGGCGCTGGCCTGGCAGATTGGGGCATAGATCACATGAAGCCCTCGGGAGAAGCAAAGTCAGTCGTACAAGCCGCTGCTTGTCAAGCGCGAATGCAAGAACCTTCCATAGCGAAGCTCGCCTGCGGAGACTGGTCGGCGGGAGTTTCCGCAACGATCGTGTGAATGCTCCACCGCCTAATGGCGGTGGGGTTTCCTGATCGCCATCGCAGACTCTAATTACGATCGAGGTCACATTACCAGCCGGTACTGGGCGGGGCGCGACAGCTGGGCGATATGCGGGCGTGCTTCCGCTCCTTGCGTGGTCGATCGACCGCGACAAGCCCGTTCAACTGGACCCGAAGCCTGTTGTCGGAGGACAATCGGTAAAATGATTTTGCAGGATTCTGAAAGCGAAATCCCGATTCCATCGAACAGGCCCATCCCGCAGCAGCCTACACCCTCGGCGCCCGGACGAGCTGCTTTGGCATACGGATGCCGCCGTTGAGCGCCTCCTCAACGTTTCTCGGGCAGAAGCGGTGCTGAGTGCCCTCACTAGGGACTCTACCCGGAGTAGCTGCTATGGGCGCTTGCTGACGGTCACGGTGAAGGCAGATTACCTTCGCCGTGGCCGTCATTCGGAATCGGCTATTTGAAGTCCCGTGACCAGAGATCCGGCGTTTCCTTGATAGTCGCTGGCGTCACAACGCGCCCCTTGGCGAGGCAGCCATCCGGTCCGCATTTCGGATCTTCGCTCTTCTTGATGGCAATGAGGACGCGAACGGCTTCCTTGGCCTGCAAATAGGCATCCCACGTGGTCGAGACGTCGATGTAGCCATCTTCCATCGGCTTCACAGCGGCTGACAGAAGATCGTTGGTTGCGAGCCACATATGCTTCGGCGTACCCGTGGGGGCCCATCGGCCAGCCTTTTCCAAGGCCGCCTGGATCGACGGAAACGCGAAATCGCTCGCCGCGAAGACACAATTGGCCTCAGGCTTCGCCGTCAGGGCATTGGTGAGACCCGAGAGAAAAAGCTCGGGATTCCATTCCGTCGGCACCTGGAGAACCGTCTCGTACTGACCGGTCTCCTTGCCGACTTCATTCCAGCCCTTGCTCCGGTTGACGGCATTGATGTCGGTCAGCATGCCCTGAAGCTCGATACACTTTCCCTTCACACCAGCCTTCTTCAGGATTTCGGCGAAGGCCAATCCGGTGCTGCGCGCCTGGTCGTAGCTGTCGCCCCCGACATGCGCGGTCGGCTTCCCGCTTGTGGAGCCGCGATCGAATGTGACGAAAGGTATTCCAGCGTCCTTTGCCGCTTTGATCGACGTTCCGATCGCGCCCGAGTCGAAGGCACGGGCGATGATGACGTCGACGCCTGCAGTGATCAGATCGTCGATGTTCGCCGCCTGACGGGCAGGATCGGCATTTGCGACGTTGATCGTCCATTCGAATTCCAACCCGGCAGCCTTGCCCTGCTTTTCTCCCTCGGACTTCAGGAAGGTCTCCCACGCCGTCTCTAGTGTGGACTCCTTAGTGTCCAGCGAGAACCCGACTTTCAGCGGCTCGGCGTGAACAGGCGATAGAGTTGCGAGCCCCAGTAGCAGCGCGACACTGAATATGTAACGTTTCATTTGTTCCTCCTTGGTTGTTTGGCTTGTGCGCATATCCAGAACGGACCCGGCTAGGGAGCTGTCCTCCATCTGAGCGAAACGCGTCCGCTCTTCAGTGCATCCGCATACATCGCTGCGAAGATCACGGCGCCACCGACAAGCCGATAGGAGTAGGGCGTGGCACCGAGATGGGTGAGACCGTTGCGGATCATCTCGAAGATGAAAGCCCCGGGAATAATGCTGAAAAGGATGGTTCCACGGCCGCCGAGAAGGCTGATGCCGCCCACAACGACCGCCGCGAGTGCCGTAAACTCGACACCGCTGCCGAGCCAGGGGCTGACCGCACCGTTCTGAACCGTGGTTAGAATGCCGCCTATGGACGCCAGCACACCTGCAAGCACAAAGCTGAGGAAGCTTGTCCGATCAACCGGCAACCCAACCTTTCGCGCGATGGCCACATCGTTGCCCATTGCCACGAGTTGTCGACCAAACGCCGTCTTCGCATGGAGCAGATGCACTACGACAAGAATGACTGCCATGATGAGGATGTCGGTCGGAATGGGACCCAGCCGAGCATTGCCCAACACGCGAATTGGCTCGGGCAACGGCACCAGGAGCGCATCCGTCAACGACAGGGCGATGCCGCGATAGGCGATCATGGTACCCAGCGTCGCAATCAGGGAGTTGACCTTGAGCAGCGAAACGATGGCACCGTTGACCGCGCCGAGAAACGCGCCGCACCCCAGGACGACAAACGTTGCAAGGATCGGGTCGAGGCCATGATCCTTCATGAGAAGCGCACCGATCGCACACGACAGGAACGCGGTCGAGCCGACGGAAATATCCAATCTGCCCGAGATGATGACGAGACCGAGCCCCGAGGCAATGATCGCCAATGGCGCCATCGTATGGAAAATGTTCAAGATATTCTCGCCTGACAGGAAATGCTCTGTCAGAACGGAAAACAACAGAAACGTTGCGCCCAGGACAACGAAGAAGCCGTACCCGACGAGTCCTTCCATGGTGCGTTTTATAGTCATGACTTCGCCTGACATTCAGTTGGGCCCGACATTCAGTTGATCGCCGAGATCGATTGCATCAATTCTCCGCTGGTCGCTGATCCAGGCAATTCTCCGATCAATCGCCCTCGCCTGATGATCAGATAGCGATCGCAGACGCGCATCAGCTCCTCGAGTTCCGAGGAGACGATCAGGCAGCTGCAACCCTGCTCGGCCAGTTCGACGACGAGTTTCATGATTTCCGTCTTCGCGCTCACGTCGAGACCGCGCGTTGGTTCGTCCAGCAGGAAGAGACGTGGATTGGTGGCCAGCCAGCGGCCAAACACGACCTTTTGCTGATTGCCGCCGCTCAGCGTGCCGAGGCTTTGCTCCGGGCTCGAAACCTTGATCTGAAGCCGCTTGATCATGGCGGCGGCCAATGTCCCCTCCCCAGCCTTGGACACGAGCCGCCATCGGTTCAGCAGCGATCTCAAATTTGGCAGCGCAATGTTCTCGGCGACCGAAAGCGGCAGGAGGATGCCTTCGCCCCGGCGATCCTCGGTGACAATTCCGACATGCGCGCGCAGTTGCTCTGACGTAATATCGGCCTCGACCGCGCCGTCGCGCCATCGGATCTGTCCAGCGTCGATCGGATCGAGCCCGATCAACGCCCGCAGCAACTCGGTACGCCCTGATCCAAGCAGCCCCCACAGGCCAACGATCTCACCCTTGCGAAGTGAAAAACTCACATCATGCAAGGCACCCTGGCGGCTGAGACCAGTGACCGACATCAGCGCGTCGCCAGCCACAGCAACCGGCTCGCGGATCGGCCCCTCGGCTTCCGAAATGCCCAGCATCAGATGCACAACAGTGGAGGCATCGACCTCCGACATCGCCGAAGACCAGACTGTCTCGCCATTGCGCATCACCGAGATGCGTTCGCAGACCGTGAAAATCTCATCAAGGAAATGCGTGATGTAGATGATGGCCACGCCTTCAGCCTTGAGACTCTCGATCACGGCGAAGAGCCGGTCACGCTCGGGCCCCGACAGCGACGATGTCGGTTCATCGAAGATCACGATGCGTGCGCGATGCCGCAACGCGCGGGCGATCTCCACCAGCTGCCGGTCACCAATGCTCAGCTGTTCGACTGGTGTCTCGGGAGAAATCTCGCAACCGAGGCGCGCAAGCAGCACTTGCGCCTGGCGCATCATCTCGGAGGACCTGATGAACCCACGGGAAGACGGCATCTCGTCGATGAAGATGTTTTCCGCGACACTCATCGTCGGAAACATGGTCAGTTCCTGGTGAACGAAGGCGATGCCGTGGTGCGTCGCTTCCCGCGGCGAGCCCAGAGTGACGTCCACACCATCGATGGAAATCCGGCCTCGGTCGCTGGCCACGACCCCGCCGAGAATGTTCATGAGTGTCGACTTGCCCGCTCCGTTCGCTCCCATGAGGGCAATGGCCTCGCCACTGCGAGCTTCCAGGCCAGCGTGTGCAATCGCCGGGATCGATCCGAACGACTTGGTGATGCCATCCATTCGCAAAACAATGTCAGCGGTCATGAGCGGCCACCGTTGCGTCTGTCGGCCGCCACGAAGGCGATAATGACAGCCCCCTTGATGACGAGGCTGAAATAGAACGACACGCCCATCAGGTTCATGGCGTTCGAAAGGACGGTGATCAGCAGCGCACCGAACAACGCACCGAGAACGCGGCCCGACCCGCCGTAAATGCTGACGCCGCCGACCACGCAGGCCGATACGATGTCGAGCACCATGCCGTCATTGCCCATATTCGCCGATGCGGCGCCTAATCTTGCCGTGACCAGGATCGCCGCAAGGCCGGCCATCAATCCGGAAAAGACGTAACTGCCGAGCACGACACGGGCGATCGGAATGCGCGCTACCCGAGCCGCCTTCTCGTTGATCCCGACGGCGTAGGCCCACCGCCCTGCGATCGAGGACCGCATCAAGGTCGTCAAGACGAAACCGAGACCGGCAACGATCAGGACCGTCACCGGTATCTTGAGGATCGGCCGTGCCCCGAATGCATCGAGAAACGTCTCCGGCAATTGCGAAATGCTCAGCGAGTTCGTCATCCAGACGGTGGCGCCGGAGACCATCGTCATCATGGCGAGCGTCACGACGAAGGGGATCATCTTGAGCCGGCCAACCGCGAAGCCATTGATTGCTCCGATGGCGGCACCAGCGCCGATCATGATCAGCGGACCCGCCATCCAATCCCCGGTCGCCTTCATGTAGAGAGCACCCAACACAGCGCTCATCGCCATGTTCGCCGGCAGCGAAAGATCGATCCCGCCAACGATCATGACCACGGCCATGCCGATCGCCAGGATGCCCAGCAGCGATGCCTGCAACAGGACATTGATGATGTTGCTGTAGCGAAAGAAATTCGGCGCCACGACACCGAGCGCGACCAGGACCGCCGCAAGGACCACCACCGAAACGACCACCTGCCGCGACGGCCGTTTTAGGGGCGTCGAGATCGTGCCCGCTAGTGACATGGCCCAATCCTCCAGGACCCACAATTGCCTTCGCTCATTGCTCTTCCTCCCCAAACTTCAGCGTGAGTCTTCCGCTATGAAACGTTTCATCTCGAATCGGGCAACGCTACGCCAAGTGCCGCCATCAGGCCCCCATCCACCTTGAACTCCGCGCCCGAACAGAAGCTCGCCCGGTCGCTGGCGAGGAAAGCCACGACCTCGGCCACCTCCTCCGGCCGCCCAACCCGTCCGAGCGGTTGAGCATTGCCCCACCGCCGGATCGTCTCTTCTTCCTGGCCCGGCGCTGTCTCGGTGGCGGAAAGGCGCGTCATCGGCGCATCGATGCAGCCCGGGCAGACAGCATTGGCGCGAATACCGGCGCGGCCGAAATCGACAGCAATCGAGCGCGTCAGCGCCAGCATGCCGGCCTTCGACGTCGCATACGCCGCGACTCGCGCCTGGTTCGCCAACGCTTGAACCGAGGCGATGTTGACGATTGCACCATGACCCCGCTCGACCATGCGGGGCAAAGCGTAGTGACAGGCGAGATACGCGCCACGCAGATTGACGCCCATGACGCCGTCCCACTGGCGAGAACCCATCGACGCTACCGTGCCGTAGGGCTGAATCGCAGCATTGTTGACGAGAATATCGACACCTCCCGTCACTCCTTCAGCCCGCGACAGGGCAGCGGCAACCTCGGCCTCGACGCTGATGTCGGCGACGATAGCATCCGCACAAAGCCCACCCGCGCGCAGTTCCGCCGCGGCGCCCTCGATCATGTGCGCGTCGTGGCCCAGCAGAATGACCGCTCCGCCGCGCTCGGCGATCAGGCGCGCGCATGCCAGCCCGATGCCCCGCCCGCCGCCGGTGATGACGGCGCTTTTTCCCGCAAACTCGCTCACTTTGTCCCCACTCTGCGGCCGGTCCCGGTGATTGCGGCAGTGGATTGCCTGATCACCAGCTGAGCACCAGCGCGAACGTGCTGACCGCTGATCGGTCGCTTGCTGATCTGTTGAAACACCAATCGCCACGCATCGACCGCGATTTGGTCGATCGGTTGCTGGATGGCGCTGATTGCCGGTCGCAGCAGCCGCAACCACTCAAAGTCGTCGAAGGCAAGCAGCGATACGTCACCCGGAATATCGATGCCGCAATCGAGCTGAGCGCTGACGGCACCCAACGTCACAAGGTTGTTAGCCGTGAACAGGGCTGTCGGACGCTCAGCCTCGCGAAACAGATTGCCGATCGACACGCGCGCCTCTTCGGCGCTCATGCCGACGATCCGCACGTCGGCCCGGCCCTGCCCCTCCCGCATCGCCTGCTCAAAACCGGCGATGCGTTCCTGGGTGTTCCAGAGCTTCGGCGAATTGGCGGCGAGCGCAATATGCTTGTGCCCGAGCGACAACAAATAACGGGTGCCTTGATAAGCCGCATCGACATTGTCGGTTGCGACGCTGGGAAAAGGGTTCTCGGCCGAGACGCGGTCGACCACAACACACGGCATGCCTGATCCGACCGTCTTCTCCAGGTTCTCGGACCCATTGAGCGACGGGATGACGATCATGCCGTCGACCTGTCGCTGCTTGAGAACCTCGATGCGTGCGGCGGCCCGGCCGGCATCCTCGCCCGTGGTCACCACCATGACGGTGTAGCCACTTGCCGAGGCAAGATTTTCCAGTTTTTCGACGAGCGCCGCGTAGAAGGTGTTGAGAATGTCGGGAATGATGATCCCGATCGTGCGTGTCTGGCGACTTCTCAGGCTCGCCGCTATACGGTTGTGCTGATAGTTCAGTTTCGCACAGGCATCAAAAACGCGATCACGAAGCTCCGCGCCAACCGTGGGATCGGCGTTCAAGACCTTTGACACAGTCCCAAGCGATACGTCTGCCCGCAAGGCGACGTCATTCATTGTCGGTTTTACTGTCACAGGTCTCGCCCAACAGCGATTATGAAACGTTTCATAACATGAATGTACATAGGTCCCGCTCTGGAGTCCAGTCCTTGGTTTTCGGGAGACGTCGCGATAGAGGGGCATTGCATCAGGTCAGGATTTGTCGCCAACGGTGTGGTCGCGTCATGTGTGGATGGCTCTCCCTTGGCACGGTGTCGGTCGGTGCGGCCATGTGTTCGGCCTGTTGGCGCGGCACGCATGGGCCGCTGGCCATAACGCCTTTCGCGGAAAACGGGTCCCGACCAATTGCACGCACTCTGAGGCGCTATGGCGCTGAAGACCAATGCCCAAGACACATGGCGGGCCATCAGACACCTCATCGACCAATTCAAGCCAGACGAATGCGCCAACTATTTCAACAACGCAGGATATGCTTCCGTCAGAACCTGAAACGCTCTAGCAGGCGGCTCGCTGGAGCCAGCGCTCTTGCTCGGCGAACCGGTCTACCAGCATGTCGATAAACACGCGAACCTTGGCGCTCAGGTGCCGACGATGGGGATAAAGCGCTTTTATGTCAAAACCTTGCGCCCGGTATTCGGGCAGCAGCGGCACTAGCGCTCCCGAAGTCAACAGATCCGCCATCAGAAATGGGACCGTCAATACTAGACCGATCCCGGCCGCAGCGGCGGCGCGCATCGTTTCGAGGTTGCTGGTGATCAGGTTTCCCGATACCCGCGCCACCACCGGATTGCCAGCGGCGTCCAAGAAATGCCACTCGTCTGGAGACGGCGGTGCGTATGGGTGGCGCAGACAGTTGTGGCCGGCCAGATCGGCTGGGGATTGCGGTGCCGGATGCTTTTCGAGGTATGCGGGAGCACCGCAGACAATTGGACTCAAACTCCCGAGCCGTCGTCCGACGAGGGTGGAGTCGGGCGGCGAGAGCGGGCTGATCACCAAGTCGAACGCCTCCTGCACTAGATCGATCATCCCGTATCCGATGCGAATATCTACCGACGCCTCAGGATGCCGGGTCAGGAAATCGGTGACGACCGGTGCGACGAACCGGGCGATGCTCTGGTGGCAATAGACGCGGAGCTGGCCGCGTGGGATAGCCTGTAGTGCGCCAGCCGCTTCGTCGGCCTCCTCCAGATCCTGGAGAATCTGTACGCAGCGCTCGTAATAGCCACGGCCAATCTCGGTAAGGCTAATCCGCCGGGTCGTACGGTTCAGCAGCCGCACGCCAACGGCATTTTCCAGCGCTTGGACCTGGCCGCTGACTGTGGCTTTAGACCGGTTCAGGCGGCGGCCTGCTGCCGAGAAGCCGCCACTCTCAGCGACCCCCACAAATGCCGTGATGCTTGCGAAGCGGTCCATCGGGGATCCTTATTGTCCGGAAATTTCGGACAGTGTGTTCGGGTTGGGCGTGATTGTCTGGCCACGATCTACGCATATGTTGAGTATGAGATGCAAGACCGGCAGCGGTGCTAGTCCGCGTTCGGCAATGTGCACTTTCGACCTCACCCAGGACGGCAGCGAGTAACCGAGAAGACGCAGTGCGTCAGTACTGGCTACGTCATTTCAATTGATCACTTGAATGAAAAGGTAAAGCAGTGACCCAGGAAGAAATTCGCGTCGGAATCATCGGTGCTGACACCAGATCAAGTTGGGCGAAGGTCTCGCACATTCCGGCCATCAATGGTCTTCCCGGCCTCAAGCTCGCGGCTGTGGCGACGCGCAACGAGCAGAGTGCACGCGAGGCGGCTAAGGCCTTCGGTGCGGAGCGCTGGTTTTCCGATCCCTTTGAGATGATCCGAGATGACCGGATTGATCTCGTCACGATCGCAGTCAAGGTGCCCGCACACCGCGAACTCGTTCTGGCGGCGCTCCAAGCCGGGAAGGCGGTCTATTGCGAGGCGCCTCTCGGACGCAGCGTCGCCGAGGCTGAGGAGATGGCGCGCGCGGCGGGTTCAAACCACACGGCGATCGGATTGCAAGGCCGGCACAATCCCGCCGCACGACGCGCGGCCGAGTTGGTGTCCTCTGGAAAGATCGGGCGGCCGCTAAGCGCCAGAATCGTCTCGCCAACCTATGGATTTGGACCAGAAATCCCCTTGGCGCATGACTTTTTTAATAAGGCATCTTCTGGCGCCAACCTGCTAACCATTTGCGGCGGGCATACGGTCGATTTGGTGGAAGCGGTCCTAGGACAGATTGTCGAGGTTGACGCCCGGACCGAGATTCGCTGGCCCATGGTCAAACTGAGAGAGACCGGCGAAGAGAGCGTTCGCGAAACTGCCGACTACGTCGGCGTTATCGGAAAGACGCGTTCCGGCACCGCGTTCACGGCCGATTTCGACGCCGGGGGCCAGGGGGAACAAGTTCGTTTCACATTCGATATCAGGGGATCGGAAGGATGGCTCAGCCTGACCAGCGATCACCCTTATGGCTTCCAGGCGGGGGACCTCAGGCTCGTCTCGAACATCCCATTCGTGGCACCCGACCGGGCCACAGTCACTGGCGGGCTGATGGGGGCGGCGGTAAACGTCGGAGAGATCTACGCTGGTCTTGCCCGTGATCTGCGTGCGGGGGCCTACAGCACGCCCGGATTTGGACACGCTGTTCACAACGCCCGTCTCATCGAGGCTGTAAGGCGCGCCGCCGACCGGGGCGAGCGGCAAATCATTCCCAATCGGGAGGAATGACGGTGAATGATTTGACTGGCTGGATCGCGAGGTGCCAAGCAGCGCCGCCGTGACGAAGGCGGGATTGCTGCCGGGCGTCACCTTCAGCACTTCCTCGCCGAAGCCCGGCGTGCAGTCGTAGTCATAGCTCGCAATGTCGTAGCAGTCCCCTGCAGCCCTTCGCTGGGAGGGACCACCCGTCGGTCGACAAAGAAGAGAAACGGCTCCTGAGCCCAGTTGGCGAAGTCCGAACGCGGCACGGCCTTGTCTCCCGGCTTGGTCGGAAAACCCACGACACAAGAGAGCCTGGAGACCGATCATTGCGGGCTGCTTGCCGCAGAATGCCTATGAGGCGCGTCTCGCGAAAAGCTTGGCCAGTCGTCCGAGGTCGAAAGGATCATATGGTCCGTCTCTGGCGCAGGGGGTAAGATCACCGCCACCTTTGCCGAGGCGTAGCGATAGTCTGCGACATGGCGTCTCCGACAAGGGCAGGTCCGAATCTGTAGGCGGGCCATGGAGCGATCTATGCCAAAGAAGGGTGACAGAGCTAAGGAGGCAGTTTTCGGCCTGTCTGTTGACATCGCTGAAGCCAGGAAGGCCGAAGAATGGCCCAGATTCGTGGCACAGCTGCAGGCCATTCTAAATGTGCTTCCGGCCTATACCTGGTACGCGGCTCCGTCTGGTGCCCTCACTTTCGTGAACAAACGAACTGCGGAATACCTTGGTGTTCCCAAAGATCATCCCCTGCGTTTCGGCATCGACACTGGCGCACAGTGGGACGACTGGATCCCGTTGTTGCATCCGGACGACCAGGAAGAATCACGCAAATACTGGTCAAACTGTCTGAGCACGGGCGAGGGCGGTGAGCATAGTTATCGAGTTCGTAGCGCTCAAGGAGACCACCGCTGGTTCCTCACTCGCTTCGAACCGCTCCGGGCAAGCGATGGAGCCCTACTGCTATGGCTTGGGGCGACTCTGGATATAGAAGAGTTCAAGCGCGCCGAGGATGGACTGCGGGAGAGCGAATACAAGCTCCGTCAAATCTTCGAAACGGTACCAGCCTTCCTCTGGTCAACGGATCCCGCCGGCGAACCGACGCACATGAACCAGCGCCTCCTGGATTACAGCGGGATGCGGTTCGAGGGATTCAAGCGCCTTGGCTGGGAAGTGCTTGTCCACCCGGATGACTTTCCAGAAACCGCGAGGGCTTTCTATCAGGCCATTCACGCCGGAACGCCGAACCAATGGGTGACGCGCTTACGCCGAGCGGACGGCGAGTTCCGTTGGCATCAATTCAGGATTGAGCCTCTGCGGGATCAGCAAGGTCGCATCGTCCAGTGGTACGGTGTGACGGTCGATGTCGATGAAGGCAAGAAGGCCGAAGAGCGGCCCAGATTCGAGGCCCAGCTACGGACCATCCTAAACGTGCTTCCGGCCCTTACCTGGTACGCGCCTCCATCAGGCGGCCTTACCTTTGTGAGTAAACGACAAGGGGATTTCCTTGGTCTTCCGAAGGATCATCCCTTGCGTTTCGGCATCGACATCGGCGTACCGTGGGACGCCCATATCCCGTTTTTGCACCCCGACGACCAGGAAAAAGGCCGCAAATATTGGTCGAACAGTCTGCGCACGGGCGAGGGCTATGAGCACAGCTATCGTGTCCGCGACGCTCAAGGAGACTACCGCTGGCTGCTCACGCGCACTGAACCCCTTCGGGCCAGCGACGGAACGCTGCAGCTTTGGGTCGGGGCGACTCTGGATATTGAGGAGCTCATGCGCGCCGAGGAAGGATTGCGGGAGAGCGAGGCGAAATTCCGCGACTACGCCGAGACCGCCTCCGATTGGTTTTGGGAAATCGGTCCGGACTACAAGTTCACGCTGCTGACCGAGAATGCGTTTGATTCAGACTCGACAGATCGAATCGGCAGGGCGTACTGGGATCGCGCTCTCGATCTTGAAACGGAGCCGGAGAAATGGCGGCTTTTCCAGGCAACTCTCGATTCACGCAAACCGTTCCGCGACTTCGTATATAGCTCCGCTCGCCGTAACGGCTCTCCCATCTATGTGAAAGCCAGCGGCAAGCCTGTGTTTGACGCCGAGGGAGAACTCCGTGGCTATCGCGGCACCGGCACCGACGTGACAGCACTCATGCTTGCGCAGGCAGAGCGCGAGAAGCTGCGCCAGCTGGAGTCGGATCTCGCGCACATGAACCGCCTGAGCGTCATGGGAGAACTGACCGCCTCGCTGGCTCACGAAATCACGCAGCCGATTGCCGCGGCACGCAACAACGCCCGCGCGGCCATGCACTTTCTGGACAGAAATCCACCGGATCTGCGCGAAATCCGGGAAGCGCTCGCCTCTATCGTGGGCGACGCCGATCGAGCGGGAAACATAGTCGACAGGATCCGTGATCAAATCAAGAAAGCGCCTCCGCGAAAGCATCTTTTTGATCTCAATGAAGCGATCAACGAGTTGATTCTATTGGCTGGAAGCGCGGTCACCGAGAATGGAGTCTCGGTCCGAACCCGCCTAACGCAGGCGCTGCCTCCCGTTGAGGGGGATCGTGTTCAACTGCAACAAGTCGTGCTGAACCTGATGCTGAACGCGGTCGAAGCCATGAGTACGATCGAAGCGGGACCACGGGAGCTGTCGATCAGCACCGAGCAAAACCAGACTGGTGGCGTTCTCGTGTCCGTGCGCGATTCAGGGCCGGGCATTGATCCGGATAATCTCGATCGCGTTTTCCAGGCATTCTACACCACGAAGTCCAGTGGAGTGGGGATGGGGCTGTCGATCTGCCGGTCGATCATTGATGCCCACGGGGGCCACCTATGGGCCTATGCGAATGAGCCTCGTGGCGCTGTTTTTCAGTTCATCTTGCCAACCGCGGAACAGGAAGTCACAAATTCTTTTCCGGAAGCTCAGCAGGCAAGAGAGCGGCACGAGGACACCATATAGTATCGTGCTTCATTCGGGGTAGGTCGCATCCAGAAAGCATCGGGATATCAAACAAAAAATCGGACGGGCTGGAACCCGCCACCCCTTTGAGCCCCGATCGAGGACCATTGCATTTTGCGCAGGGCATTCACGACCGAGCAGAACTCTTCGAGAGCTCGTGGACGGGTCATTGCAAAGCCTGACCACTTCCTCCCGCTTTTCCTTGGGCATCGACTTGCCGCCTTTAATTCAATTCAGGCATTGGCCTCAACATTTTCAGGTTCGAACCCATGTAAAACGGCGCAATGGTGGCAGATTCATCGAGCGCCGGCGAGCGCGGCGCCGCCAATAGCAGGAAAAGCAAATGCAGCAGCAAGGCTGATGGCTTTGGAGTTCGTGGTCTGGTCCTTCCCTGTTGGGTTAAGCGGTCATCCCATCGACGGCCGCGCTGGCAATTGGGTGATCGCTCGCCTGCCGGATCGACACCATCTGGTTCGACGGTGAAGGCCAGCATTGGAGAGACAATCCTGTGGCACCATCACGGCGGTGTGGCGTCATAGGCGGTGAGCTAGCCTAGGCTGTCCGCTCAAGAGTCAGTAGTGCATTTGCATATCCATCGGGCCGGCAGGCGGCATCATGGAGCCGTTCAGGCTGGCCATGATCACAAGGGAACCGGCCATCACCAGCAGCACGATGAGCACGCCAAAGGCGAGCGCGAGCACGTTATTGGTGTTGTCCGGGCCAGTCGTGATGTGCAGGAAGAACACCAGGTGAACCCCCATCTGGGCGATCGCGAGGACGGCAAGGCCGAGGGGAATTCCGGATGCCCAGAGCAGTGATGTGTTGGCAACCCAGAATGACAGGGCTGTCAGGATCGCCGCCAGAAGCAGACCGATGGTGTAGACGAGCAGGCCAGCGGAGATTGGCTCTTTGTCAGCCCCTATTGACCGGTCGCCGGGAGCGCGATCGTAGCGTGTTTCAGTCATGGGGTTACTCCCATCAGATAGACGACCGTGAACAGCCCGACCCAGATGATGTCGAGCGCGTGCCAGAAGAGCGAAAAGCACTGCAGCCGACGCAGCACGGAAGGCCGAAATCCCTTCGATGCGATCTGTGCCATCATCACCACCAGCCAGACTAGGCCCGCAGCCACGTGCACACCGTGACAGCCGACGAGAGCAAAGAACGACGAGAGAAAAGCGCTGCGTTGGGGGCTCGCGCCATGTGCGATCATGTCGGCGAATTCGCGGATCTCCAGTGCGAGGAACGCGGCGCCGAGGGCCAAGGTGAGCAGGGCACCGACATACGTGCCAAGACGGCGCCGCGAGTTGACCGCCAACGCCATCAGCCCGCATGTGTAGCTCGACGCCAGAAGACAGGCGGTTTCAATGGCGACCCTGCTCTGATTGAACAACTCGGCGCCGGTCGGTCCGCCCGCAGTGGCATGCCGCAAGACTGCGTAACCGGCAAAGAGCGCCGAGAACATCACGATGTCGCTCAGCAGGAAGATCCAGAAGCCGTAAGCAACGACAACGCGCTTGGGGGCCGGACCGGCTTCGCTTGCGCTCGGCAGCGCTTCGCCAGCGACATCGTCAACAGCAACGGTGACGTTCATACCGCAACCTCCATCTGGTGATCCCGGTCGAAGAGAGCAATCTCGGAAGCCGGTACTTCGGTCTCGTCCTCACCCCGAAACGCGAAGATGAGGATCGTCAAAAAGGTGCCGATCAGACCCAGCCCGGCCATCCACCAGATGTGCCAGATCAGGGCGAAACCGATGACGACGGCAAAGAAGGCGTTGACGACCCCCACTGGACTGTTCTTCGGCGTCTCGATCGGCTCGTACTGGCGCGGCGGCGCCGATTGAGCTTGCTCTGCGCTGGCGCGTTGCTTCGCGACCCAGTAGGTGTCGCGCTCGGTCACATGTGGCAGGACGGCAAAGTTCCAGGCCGGCGGCGGCGACGCGGTGGACCATTCCAGCGTGCGGCCGTTCCATGGATCGCCGGTCACACGAAGCAGCTCGCGATCACGGATCGAGACGACCAGTTGCACGATCTGGCAGACAATGCCGCCCAGAATGATGACGACGCCGATTGCCGCCGCCACCAACCATGGCTGCCAAGCAGGATTGTCGTAGTGCTGCATGCGCCGGGTCATGCCCATCAGGCCCAGCACGTAGAGCGGCATGAAAGCCACATAAAAGCCGATCAGCCAGCACCAGAACGATGCCCTGCCCCAGCGTTCGTCGAGCTTGAAGCCGAATACCTTGGGGAACCAGTAATTGTAGCCGGCCATCGCGCCGAACACGACGCCGCCGATGATGACGTTATGGAAATGGGCGACCAGGAAGAGGCTGTTGTGCAGCTGGAAATCGGCCGGAGGCACAGCCATCAACACGCCCGTCATGCCACCGATGACGAAGGTCACCATAAATCCCAGCGCCCATAGGATCGGCACCTCAAAGCGGACGCGCCCGCCATACATCGTGAACAGCCAGTTGAAGACCTTCACGCCCGTCGGCACGGCGATGATCATCGTCATGACGCCGAAGAAGCCGTTGACGTCGGCGCTCGCGCCCATCGTGAAGAAGTGATGCAGCCACACGAGGAAGGAGAGGACGCAAATCGCCATCGTCGCAGCCACCATCGAGCGATAGCCGAACAGCGGCTTGCCTGAGAAGGTCGCGACGACCTCCGAAAACACGCCGAAAGCTGGCAGGATCAGGATGTAGACTTCGGGATGACCCCAGACCCAAAACAGGTTCACGTACATCATCGGATTGCCCTGGCCGTCGACCGTGAAGAAGTGGAAGCCGAGATAGCGGTCGAGCAGCAGCATCGCCAAAGTGGCGGTCAGAACCGGAAAGGCCGCGACAATGAGCAGGTTGGCCGCAAGCGAAGTCCAGCAGAAGACGGGCATGCGCATGTAGCCCATTCCCGGTGCCCGCAATTTTAGGATTGTGGTGACGAAATTAATTCCCGTCAGCAGTGTGCCGACGCCGGAGATCTGCAGCGACCAAAGATAGTAGTCGACGCCGACGCCAGGGGAGAATTGCAGCTCGCTGAGCGGGGGATAGGCGATCCATCCCGTCTTGGCGAACTCGCCAACGACCAGGGAGATGTTGATCAGCAGGACGCCTGAGGCCGTCAGCCAGAAGCTCACCGAATTCAGCGTCGGGAAAGCGACATCGCGGACACCAAGCTGCAGCGGCAGGACGAAGTTCATCAGGCCGATGACGAACGGCATCGCCACGAAGAAGATCATGATGGTGCCGTGCGCCGAGAAGACCTGATCGAAATGCTCCGGCGGCAGATACCCATGAGCGCCACCGGCGGCGACGGCCTGCTGTGCCCGCATCATGATCGCGTCGGAGAATCCACGCAGCAGCATGACCAGCGCCAGCAGGAAATACATGACGCCGACCCGCTTGTGGTCGACGGACGTGATCCATTCGCGCCACAGATACGGCACATATCCTTTCAGCGTCACCCACGACAGGATGCCAACTATGGCCAGCACCATGAAGGCCCCTGCCCCCATGATGATCGGCTGGTCGAATGGGATGGCGCTCCAGTCGAGCTTGCCGAGCAGGTTCATTTGTCTGTCCTCTGTGACGTCATATCTGCGAGCCGAGCGGGATCATTCGGCTGCGCAGCAAAGCTCTGGATGTGGTTGAACAGGTCGGGAGCGACGTCGCGGTAGGTGAAAGGCGCTACGGCTTCGCTTGGCCTGGCCAGATCGGCATAGCCTTGCGCGTCGAGCATCGGGCCAGCGTCGCGCGTTGCGTTCACCCATTGCGAGAAGGCCGGGGCTGGCACCGCATCAACGGCAAACCGCATATCGGCGAAACCCTCGCCGCTATACTGGGCCGACAGCCCTCGAAAAGTCCCGGGATGGTCGGCCTGAAGGTGAAGGTGTGTCACCATTCCGGCCATGGTGTAGATCTGGCTGCCGAGCTGCGGGACGAAGAAGCTGTTCATCACACCTGAGGAGGTCAGCTCGAAGCTGACCGGAGTGCCAGCCGGGATGGTCAATCGATTGACGCTTGCGATGCCCTGGTCGGGATAGATGAACAGCCATTTCCAGTCGAGCGAGACCACCTGAATCCTGACAGGGTCGACGGCGGAAGCAATTGGCTGGCGCGGATCGAGGTCATGCGCGCCGACCCAGGCAACGCCACCAACCAGCAGCACCGTCATGGCAGGGATCGACCAGACGAGCAGTTCGAGACGGCCCGAATACTCGAAATCGGGCATGTAGCGCGCGCGCCAGTTCGACGAGCGAAACCAAAAGGCGACGCCGAGCGTGGCGAGGATCGTCGGGATGACGATCGCCAGCATGATGCCGAGCGAGTTGAACAAAATCTGTCGCTCGGCGGTTGCGATAGGTCCTTGCGGACTGAGTACGCCTTCCGAACAGCCCGCAAGTGTCACGGCGCCGATCAAGCTGGTAGCGAGCAACCTGAGCCGCATATCAAACCTCTTCTGTGCCGGTGGTGACGAAAGTGCCTGCGGTTCGGATGGGCAGAGCTTCGGCAGTTCCGGCAGGCGTCCGGGAACTGGGCACGGGCGTGGAGCGTAGTGGCTGATCGGCATGATCGATCAGGAGCGCCGCAAACAGCACGAACAAGTAGAGGATGGAGAAGGCGAACAGGCGGCGAGGAGTGCGGCGGTCGGCATCGTCGCTGCTGCGCAACCGGATAGCGAGCGCGACAAGATTTGCTCCGCATCCGATGGCTGCTGCACCGTAGACCGGGCCTGCAAACCCAAGCACCCACGGCAGCACGGAAGCTGCGGACAAGAGCGCGCAATAGATCAGAATCTGCCGCGTCGTTGCAGCGCGACCTGCAACGACCGGCAGCATGGGTACGCCGGCACGCGCATATTCATCGGCACGGTTGAGGGCCAGGGCCCAGAAATGCGGCGGCGTCCAGAGGAAGATGATGAGGAACAGGACCAGCGGCTCGAGCCCGATTTGGCCGGTCGCTGCAGCCCATCCGATGACCGGCGGAAGTGCGCCGGCGGCGCCGCCGATAACGATATTCTGAGGCGTGAGCCGCTTCAGCCACGCCGTGTACACAATGACGTAGAAAAGGATTGCGACCGCGAGCAGCGCGGCCGCTGTGACGTTGGTCGCCGCGGCAAGTACCGCTATTGCCACTGCCGCGAGAACAATCCCGGATACAAGAGCTTCGATCGGCGAGATCTTGCCGCGGGGGATTGGCCGCATCGCCGTGCGCGTCATGACGGCGTCGATATCGGCGTCGTACCACATGTTGAGCACGCCGGCGGCCCCCGCCCCCGCAGCAATCGCGAGAACCGCGATGAACGCGTTGAGTGGATGCAGGCCATCTGGGGCGACGATCAATCCAACGAGCGCAGTGAAGACAGCGAGCACCATCACGCGCGGCTTCATGAGTATGCAGAAATCAATTGCACGCGACTGCAATATTCCAGCCTCTTCCCGGGCCTGGCTAAACTGGTCAGCAATGGACTTGACGCTCATCATGCCGCTCCGAGTTCATACGAATAGAGGCCCTTGCAGTATTTTCATCGTGGTCGGCCTCCATTCCTCAAACTTGCATCTTCAAGGGGGGTTATGCTTGTACGGTGCTGCTGGACCGGGGCCGATCGTGCTCAAAGAGTGGGCTGAGCGACAGGATGACGATCTGAGCGAAAACCGACCTGCGTTGGCAAGCCGCTGGGCTGGCGACATCATGGCCTGCAGCCGCCGAGCCGCATTTACGGCTCCAGCAAGGCAATGCCGGGTCAAAGGAAATTTTCCCTCACCATTTCCCAAACATCCCCTCCCCGACCGTGCAAAACGGCGCGAGCTGAATAAAGCGTCATGCCAACTGCCGGTGCCGCGGCCATGAATGGTGGCATGACCAGCTGCAAGGGACTGACGTGTACGTGCAGCAGCGCGGGCCCCGGTTGCGCAAGCCAGTCTTTGACGCTCGCTTCGAGGTCGTCGGCCTTGGAAACCGTTTGGCCCCAGAGGCCCAACGCTCGCGCAACTTCGGCAAAGTTCGGGTTTTTCAGCCGCGTGAATGTATCGAGCATCCCCTCGGCCTTCTGCTCGATCTCCACGAAGCCGAGCTTGCCGTTGTCATACACCGCAATCTTGATCGGCAATTCCTCCTGGACCACGGTCATCAGGTCCCCGAAAAGCATTGAGAGCCCGCCATCGCCGGCCAGACAGATGACCTGGCGGCCTGGCTGAGACTTCTGCAGCCCAAGAGCCGACGGCAAACCGCCAGCCATAGTTGCATGCAGCAGACTGGCGAACGTGCGGCGCTGACCATTGGTTTCGATGTAGCGAACAAGCCAGGCGGCCGGTGTGCCATCGTCCGCAGAAAATACCGCGTCCTTCGCGGCATGGCGGTTGATCGCCTCGGTGAGATAGGTTCCAGGAATACACCCACCGTGACCGGCGACAGCCTTTGTCTTTTCCGATTGCCTGGCTTTGGCATAGCGCCGCACGTATTGGTCACGGAAGGAGGCGTCAGTGCGCTCCCCCAGCTTCGGCAGCAACGCTTCTAGGGTTGCTTTCACGTCGCCGACAACACCTTTTGTGACCGGATGCCGTCGCCCGAGATGTGTCGGGTCGATATCGATCTGAACAATCTTCGCCTTGTTGGGATAGAACTGCCGCCAGGCAAAATCGGCTCCCAGAAGCAATAGCGTGTCGCAGTCGAGCAAGGCGTGATAGCCGGCCTCGTTGCCAAGCATCCCGGTCATGCCGATGTTGTAGGGATTGTCGTACTCGAGAAAGTCTTTCCCGCGCGAGGTATGAGCGATCGGCGCCTTTAGCCTCTCGGCAACGGCCAGGACTTCCTGATGCGCCCCCTGGCAACCGGATCCGCCATAAATGGCAAGGTTCCCGCTTTTGTTGAGTATCCCCGCGATTTCGTCGAGATCAGCATCACTCGGACGAACAACGGGCTCTGAAATGTGAACTGCGTACGGGATATCATCGACCACTGTCGATGCGGAAACGTCCGCCGGCACGATGAGAACGGCTACACCCCGCTTCGACAAGGCGGTCTGGCAAGCGATCACCGTTTTGCGCCGCGCCTGCTCCGGCGTATAGATCATGTCGCAAAAGACGCTGCAGCCTTTGTAGATCTGCTTGAAATCGACCTCCTGGATGAAATCGAACCCCAACTCATCGCGAATGATCTGGCTTGCGATGAGAATGACCGGAGCGCGGTTTCGGTTTGCTTCAAAAATCCCGTTGATGAAATGCAGGCTGCCAGGGCCGCAACTTCCGGCGACGGCCGTCAAGCGACCCGTCAGCTGTGCTTCGGCCTGAGCGGCGAAAGCCCCGGCCTCCTCATGTCTCACCGACACCCACTCGATCTTGCTTCGCTCCAGTGACCGCGCGATCAGATTGAGCGTGTCACCCACGATGCCGTAACAATGTTCGACGCCTGCGCTCTGCAGCGTCTCTACGATGATGTCTGCTACCTGCCTGCTCATGCCGCCTAACACCTGGTGATCGTTTCAGGGTCTCAACATGTGACCTCCCTGCTGGCTGATCTTGGTTGGGACTGCGAGGACTTGTATCGGATTGCCACGATAGTTTGGGCGAATTGCCCCCCTCGTCCCTTCATCATCTTTTGTGAAATTGCGGCGGAGGCTTTCGCCCGCTAAGAAAAGCCGAGCTTCGCCAGGCCGGCCCGGATCTCCGGACAGCTCATGAACAGCCGCCACAGGAGCCCGCTCCGGTAATTCTCGATCATGACCACGATCGGCCCTTGGTCGATGGCGAGATAGGAGTCCGCGTACCAATCCATCGCCGGGCTGAATGCGTCCCTGAAGCCATACTCGCCCCAGAGCCGGTCGCCGAGCGAAGCGAAGTGGCGTAGTGCCCGCTTGCACTCAGAGGGGGCGTAAGGGAGAGAGGCGAGGGCACCGGTCGGAGCAATCACGCCACGGTCCCGGTCGGGGGCGTGCGCAACGTAGCCGTGGACACTGTCGCACGCGGTCAGACCCCAACACTCAGCACTATAGCCGTCGAATCTCTCGGGATTGCGGATGCAGTGCGCCTGGTTGATGCGCGTATAGGCGACGTTCTGCCGCCAATAGTCGGCGTAGCTGTCGCGAAGCCGCCTGGGGTCGAGCCCGAGGAATGAATAGTGCGCGAAGAAGAGGGGGCCGCCATGATCGGGTCCAAGGGGAAGTGATATGCCATGGAAGCTTCGCCCGTTGGCGAAGGCCTGGCCGGTCGCCCAGCCGCGGTGGTAGACACTCGGCTCGATCGGGTGGTGTGGGGCGGAGGCGGCGAGGACGAATGCAATCAGGCATTCGTTCCAGCCGTGGATCGCGTGGTTCATCGCCCATCCGTGCACCGGGCTCCAATGCCAAAAGAGCGAGTCAGAGTCGCGGGTGAACCAGTCCCATTCGACGTCCCGCCAAAGTGTATCGATGAGGCTCCGCAAGATGCGCTCCTTGGCTTCCGGACCTCCGAAATACTGCCGCGCCGAAAGCAGCCCCGCCATCAAATATGCCGTCTCGACGATGTCGCCGCCGTCGTCGCGGCGACTGAAGGGTATGGTTAGGCCGCTGTCGCCATCCATCCAGTGAGGAAAGGCGCCGTGGTGGCGCTCGGCCTCGCCGAGAAAGCACACCATTGTGATCAGGCGGTCGAGAGCAGCTTGCCGCGCGATCCACCCGCGCTCGACGCCTGCAAGGATCGCCATGATGCCGAAGCCGGACCCGCCGGTCGTGACGACATGGGGTGTGGCGTTGCTCCGCTCTCGCGCGAGGCCGCTCGTCGGATGGCCAAAATCCCAGAAATATCGGAGCGTCTGTCGCTGCACGGTGTCGAGGAGCGCGTCCGAACACGCGTCCGAGCGAGGGGCGTAGTGCTTGCGGCCCACATAGATTCTGGGCAGCGTTTCGATCGCGACCGCGGGGACGTGCGCGTCCCCGCGGTCGCGCCCGTGCGAGTTCGGCCCTCGATCGGGGGACAGCAAATCGCTCTCCACCCGGAGCGCCGCGCGCGTGGAGGTTAGCGGCGCCACAGGGTCTCGCGCTCACGCCGCCAATTAGATGGGCTTTGGCCAAGGGCTTGCCTGAAAAGCTTGCTCAAATGTGCCTGGTCAGAAAACCCGACGCTCAGAGCGATTTGGCTCAGCGAAGCTGAACTGGTCAGCATCAGGTGACAGGCTTCCTCGAGCCGCCGCTTCACGATATAGGCGTGCGGCGGTTCTCCGAACGCTTGTTTGAACGAGCGCGAAAAGTGCGCCGTGCTCCGCCGCGCGACGGCACTAAGGTCACTCGCGTGAATGGTCCGGTCTAGGTTCCGATCGATGAAGGATCGGACACGCGCTATTTGCCAACCCGCCAATCCACCCGTTCTGGAGTCCTTGGCGCCTAAACGGCGCTCCATCGCCGACTGAAGGATGGATGACGCTGTGGCTAGCGATGTCTTTGCCGCCTCCTGATCATGCTCGAGCTCGCTCTTGGCAGCCTCCAGAAGCAGGGTCAGGCTGTTTGCCAGGGAACCGAACTCCAGATCGGTTGGAGACGAAACCGCTGCAGCCTCGCTGTATGGCCTTTCCATATCGAAACCTCACAAACATCCGTGCTAGCCGAGACGAACTTCGTGTGCCGTCTCTCAAGGAGCGACAAAGCACGGTCTCGCCGCGGTGACCTACAGTGTGATGATTTGGAATGCCGCGATCTATTGCACGCGGGTGGCGCGGAGTAGCGTCATGGTTTCAGTGTGCTGAACTTTGGATTACACGCTAAGGACGGAAGATCGAATGCGAGTGGAACCACCGCTGCCAGTGCGGCTTCGGCTCAGCGGTGTTGCGGCTCCTCGGGTACCAGCTGCAGCTTTTCCGCCATTCGGCTGAGTGCGACAAGCGAATGGGCCTTCATCTTCCGCATCAGACGGCTGCGGTGCACCTTCACCGTGGCTTCGGCGATGCCGATGTCGCCGGCGATCTGTTTGCTGAGGCGGCCGCGCGCGACCTCAATTATGATCTCGCGCTCCCTGGGGCTCAGCGACGCGAAGCGCTCCCTAAGAACGACCAGAGCCTCTTCATTCTCCCGCCGGGCACGATCGCGAGAGAGGCCGAGCTGAATGGCGTCGAGGAGCTCCTGGTCGCGGAACGGCTTGGTCAGGAACTCAATGGCGCCGCCTTTCATCGCCTGCACCGACATGGCAATATCGCCATGGCCTGTGATGAAGATGATCGGGATTTCCCGGTTCGCCATGGCGAGCTGACGTTGAAGATCAAGGCCGCTTCGTCCCGGCAATCTGACGTCGAGTACCATGCAAGTGGGACCATTCGGCGGGTCCGACTCGAGAAACTCGGAGATGGACGCAAAAAGCCGAGCCTCCAGGTCGAGCGATCGCAACAGACGCCCGATCGAGGCTCGCAGGGCTGGATCATCGTCGATGACCAGGATGGTAGGGTTCGCGTCCGACATCGCTGCTGCTCACGATCAAAGGGCGGTCAAATGAGCCTTTGTCTCGGTCTGCAAGGTTCGCGTGGCTCCTCTGCCGAGAGTTTAGTCCCGACCGATGGGCGTGAAAAGTCTCATTCTCCATAGGAGGACGCGCGCAGGTGTAAACGAAAGTTTATGCGCTCTACCATCCGCTTGGTGGCCCCCCTGCCGCGCAACTGCGGAATTCGCGTCCTGGTATAAGCCAAAGTTTACGAACACCGGTATTGCTCCAGCCTCACTCTTGGGCGCAGGCTGACCCATCGCAGGCGGGTAAGGTGGCGTTGTCGGAGCGCCTGCGTCGCAGTTTGTGCGCACTTCCGGAGCACATATGCCGGTGGCGTCGTTGATCTCGGTCGTTGAGGACGATCAGTTCTTTCGCGAATCCATGAGGAGGCTCATGAGATCGCTTGGCTACGACGTCGCGGCCTTCCCATCGGCAGGCGATTTCCTTGCATCGCCTCGTCTCGCCGAAACCGCCTGCCTGATCGCTGACGTCAATATGCCGGCGATGACCGGACTTGAGCTCTATGACCATCTCATCGAGGCGGGCTATGCGATTCCAACGATCCTCGTTACGGCCTATCCCAACGACCTTGACCAAGCCCGCGCATTGAACGATGGGGTCGTTTGTTACCTTCGTAAGCCGTTTGATGAGCGGCATCTGATACGGTGTCTCGGTGAGGCTATCCAGTCCGGTCGGCCGAGCGACGAGAAGTCGTGAGTTCCTTGCCTGCGCCGGGCAAGGAGAACCGAAGTACGGCACCATGTGATGCATTCATGTCGGCCCACAGCCGGCCCCCATGGGCCTTGATGATCGACCGGGAGATTGACAGTCCCATCCCCACTCCGCTGGACTTCGTGGTGTAGAAAGCGTCGAAAACGCGCTCAATATGGTCCGGATCAATGCCCGGCCCAGAATCGTGCACGGACACCAGAACGCCAGCGGTCTGCGTTTGCTCGGTGCTGATCGACAACTCCCGTGGCCCCGCTTCGACCGTGCTCATGGCTTCGACGGCGTTCAGAATCAGGTTCAGCACGACCTGTTGCAGTTGAACACGATCCCCCTCGACGGGAAACAATGCCTCCGCAAGGCGAGTCTGGACTGTGACTCGATTCTTGGCGAATGCGGTTCGCGTCAATACAAGCACCTCGTTTATCGCCGCGTTTAGATCGAAACGGGACTTTCGGGGAGGCGCTTTCTTGATGTGATCACGGATGCGGTCGACGATATCTCCTGCTCGATCGGCATCACCCACGATAGAGTGAAGCGCGTCCCTGACTTCGTCCAAGTCTGGTGGTTGCTTGCCTAGAAAATTGAGGGCCGCAAGGGCATTGTTTCGCGACGCGGCAATCGGGTGCATGATTTCGTGAGCCAGCGAGGCGGTTAGTTCCCCCATTACGCTCAGGCGGCTCATGTGGGCGAGATCTGACTCCAACTCGCGGAGCGCCTCTTCCGCCCGCCTGCGCTCGGTCAAATCGAGCACGAAAGCGACAGATTGGTTTCCTCCCTCTTGGAAGGTCGCCGAGCCCAGCAGAATGGGGACGCGGCTGCCGTCTTTCCGGAAGTATTCCTTCTCGATCGGCAGCCGCACTCCGGTCCGTTTGTGCTCTTCGATCCATTGTGCGTCACGCTCGCGCCAGTCCCGGGGGCTCAGATCCTTCCAATTGATGCGCCCCGCCGCGAGGTCCTCGCGGTCGTATCCGACGATCCGGAGAAACGCGTCATTGGTCTCGAGAATCCGACCATCGAAGTCCCCGACGAAGACGCCGATGATGTTGGAGTCGACTAGGCGCCGAATCTTCCCTTCGCGATCTTCGAGATCGCGATAAAGCCTCGAATTCTCGAGCGAGATTGCTGCTTGCGACGCAATCACCTTCAAGACCGTGACGCGGTCGGGAGTGAAGGCGTGTCGCGTCAGATTGTTTTCAAGATAGAGAATACCGATGAGTTTGGCCTGGTTGATCAATGGCAAACAGAGAATGGAACGGGAGGGACACTGAACGATGTAGAGATCGGCAGAAAACGGATTCTTAGATGATACATCATCGAGAAGTACGGTTTCCCGGGTGCGCATTACATAGCGAACGAGCGACTCCGGCAGCCCGAGTGTAGTCTGGGCGCCATTCAACAGACGCACGGTCACATCCTCTCCACCGGTGGTCGCCTCCGCCTCGACCCATAACTGATCACCCTGCGGCAGGATCAGGAGGCCTCGTTCAGCGCCCGCATGCTCAACCGCGATCACCATGAGTGTTCTAATCAAATTTTCGAGTACAATCTCACCCGACACGGCCTGCGAAGCCTTGACCGCCGTCTCGACGTCCAGTTGCGCGACGGGCGCGCCAATGGTCGAGGCGCGCGAGGTCGGGGCCCTTTCCTCCTGCAAGTGCGGGTAGCGTTCTTCGAGTTGCTGTACCTTGCCCTCGGCACCCCAGCGGAGATAGCAGTACCTTGCGTTCCGTAGATAGGCATCGGCTATCGTCTCCAAGCCGCGCGCCCCGCAAAACCGCGCGGCGAGCTCGTGGGCCAAGCCCTCGTTCTGGATGAAGCCGTGCTCGCGCGCCAGCCTGATGGCCTCTTCATAGAGACGCATCGCATCCAGTTCCCGCCCTTCCAGGCGTGCAATCTCTGCGCCTACCAGGGCCGCGCGGTTTGCGAAGGTTTCCGGACAGTTCTTCGCCCAAAGCGCAATCTGCTTATCGTGAGCTACCAACGCCTCGATATGCTGGGGCCGCTCCTCGGCTGAGGTCGTATCGCAACGCGCCGCCCGAGCAAGTGCTCCGTAGAAATGGTATTCAGCCAACTCGAATTGCGTCGGCGCCGTCCAAAGCAGCGGCGCAACCTTCGATGCAGCCGCGACTGCAGATGCGCCGTCGCCGGCGTAGACGCACGCTTGCAGCTTGCGAATCCAATACCAGCACGCGCCAATGGCCAACCCGGGATTGTTCTCCAGACGTTGCTCGAAGCGGCCCTCGTCGAACTCAGCATCATTGAATGAGGTAAACTCTGGTGTCAGACCACGGAGCATCCGAACGAGCCTGAGTTGCCCGGTGATGCAGTCGCCCGCCAGACCGAACCGCACCTTCCGCGCGAATTCGAGCCCATTCTCGGCCTCTCGCTCGACCTCACCCAGCGGATCTCCGGAGGCGAAAAGATTCGTGATCACGTCGATGCAGCTATATGCCGCATAAGTAAGGTCGCCGGCATTCTGCGCCGCGTCGAAGGCACGTCGCAGGAAGACGCGGCAGATCGTCAACTGCTGCGTCCAGTGCGCGACGTGGACAGCGAAGACCAGATAGACGCGGGCACTGAGGCGATCGAGCCCACGCTTCTCGACGAGATCCAAACCAAGCCTGCCGAAGCGAAACCCTGCCCGGTAGTCTCCGAAGTACGTGCCGAGGATACCGCCCAGCCACGCATAGGCGAGGCATGATCCGTCGCTGTTGCCATGCTCCAAGCTGAGGGCCGCCATCCGACCGACGACGAGGCGAAAAAGATTCAAGTCGGTGAACAAGGCCGGCGACGTGAGGACCGTGAGCACGTCCATGGTTGCGCGCCGATCCGGATCGCTCATCAGCGGCAGGTCAAGCAGTGCTTCGATCGAACCAGACCCGAGCCGCTGCCACAATCGATCATAGGACTGGCGGACGTCTTCCGCCGTCGCGTGCCGCGACCACTGGGCGTCAACCCGCTGGAGATAGTCCAGGCCTACGGCCACGGCGCTGTCGCTCTGGTCCAAGTTCGTGTAGAGGTTGATACGCACGCAGGTGACGGCAGCAGAGTCAACAGTTGTCCGTGCGCGCGTTGACACCACCGAGAGACGTTCTTCAGCTGAGGCCAACTCCCCGGATAGATACTCGCACTCAGCCCAGTTGAGTTCGAGGTCGAACGTGAGCCGGTAGCACCGTTCCCATTCGTCCTCCGCCACCAGAGCGCGGCCGGCGGCAAAATACTGCAGCGCTGAGGCATAAGCGGTTGCCGCCTTGGCACGTTTGCCCGCCATGAGGTTGAGCTCGGCGACCTGCTCGCGCTCCTCCGGCGCGGTAATCAGCGCCGCGCCGCGGTCGAACTGGTTGACGATGTCGAAAATGCTGTCTTCCAGCTCTTCCGACGTGGTCTGCGCCGCGAGCAATCGGCCAATCCAAAGATGCGCCATAGCACGCTCGCCTTCGGCGATGAGCGCATAAGCGGCCTCTTGGATACGGTCGTGAAGAAATGTGTAGGTGCTGCCCGATCGGAGGACGAGCCCGGCGCAGACGGCCTCCCAGAGCGCTGCGTGCATCGCCTCCTCCGTTTCCTCGTAAACCAGAGTCAGGGTGGCGACGTCGGCGACATTACCAACGCAGGCGAGCTGTTTCATCGCTTCCTGGGCGGGGACGGAGAGCCGCCTCATCTTGTCGATGAGCAGATCCGCGACGTTGTCGGTGTAACTCCTGGCGCGGATGCGATCGATGTCCCATCGCCAGGCTGGAGCGACGGGGTCGAAAACGAGAAGCCCGTCTTCGTTCAGCGCTGTAAGGAACTGGATCGCGAAGAACGGATTGCCGCTGGTTTTTTTGTGCACCAGTTGCGCCAGGGGCCGCGCGCGCTCCGGCTCGCAATGCAAAGCGTCGGTAACGAGTCGCCCAATATCGTCCAGTCCAAGAGGGGTCAGCACGATCTCCTCGACTCTTGCTCCCGCCTCGCGTATCCCGCCGAGCGTCCGTATGAGCGGATGCGCCGGGCCGACTTCGTTGTCCCTGTAAGCCCCCACCAGCAGCAGATGCCGTACCTCCGCATGGGTGACCAGATGCTCGAGGAGGTCGAGCGTCGCGGCATCCAGCCATTGCAAATCATCGAGGAACAGCGCCAGCGGGTGCTCCGCCCGCGCGAACAGGCTGAGGAAGCGCCGGAAAACCATCTGGAAGCGGTTCTGTGCATCCTGTGGAGGCAAGTCCGCGACCGGCGGTTGTTTCCCGATCACCAGCTCCAATTCGGGAACGAGATTGACGATGAGCTGGCCGTTGGGGCCGAGCGCCTCGCTGAGGGAGTCTCGCCAACGGCCAAGCTCGGTTTCGCTCTCGCCCAGAACCGGCCGCACGAGGCTCCGGAAGGCTTGCGCCAAGGTGGCATACGGAATGTCGCGTTTGTACTGGTCGAACTTGCCCGACGCAAACAGGCCCCGCGGCGGGACGAGCGCCTTCTGGAGCTCGTTCACCACCGAAGACTTGCCGATGCCGGCGTACCCGGACACGAGCACGAGCTCTGTTGCACCATTCGCCACGACCCGGTCGAAGGCGCCAAGCAGCGTCCCGAGTTCATGCTCCCGGCCGTAGAGCGTCTCCGGCGTCATCAGTCGGTCCGACACGTCGCTAACGCCGAGCGGAAACGGCTCTATGCGACGATGCGACTGCCATTCCGCCAGGCATTTGCGCAGATCGACCGAGAGCCCCACGGCGGTCTGGTAGCGGTCTTCGGCCGTCTTGGCGAGAAGCTTCATCACCATCGCCGAGACCGGCCCCGGGATGCCCACGACCCGCTCGTCGGGCGGTGGCGGTTGGCGAGCAATGTGGCAGTGGATCCATTCCATGGGATCAGAGGCTGTGAACGGCAATGTCCCGGTGAGCATCTCGTAAAACGTGACGCCGAGCGAATAGAGATCGCTGCGAGCGTCGATCGAGCGGTTCATCCGGCCGGTCTGCTCGGGCGCCATGTAGGCGAGTGTGCCGGCGATCACCTCCGGCGGCGCGGGGGCCTGGCGCTCGCGTGGCAGACGCGAGGCGATGCCAAAGCCCATGAGCCATACCTGGCCGGTGACGGGATTCACAAGCATATTCGCCGGCTTGACGTCTTTATGGATGAGTCCGTGCTGGTGAAGCTGACCAAGCGCTGTAGCCGCGCCGATGGCGAGGCGTAGAAATGCTGTAATCTCCCAGGGCCGCCCCAGGAGCCGCAACAGATGCTCGCCGCCGGGGTCCTCGCTGAAGAGCGTAAGCCGCCCCTGGTGAAGCTCCAGCCTCAAGGGTTGGGCCGCCCAGACAGGGTCGAGCTCATCCCTCAGCGCATAGGCGTGCTGCAGCCGCGCAAGGGTTTCTGGTGAGGGCTGCGCCGATGAGGGCATGGTTGCGAGGAGCGGCAAGGATTCGCCATCCCACTGGCCACGGGACAGGACGAACTCCCCGTCCTCCCAAACGGTCTCAGGCGCATGTCCCGACGAAGCCGTCACGTCGCGGGCCTCTTTGATGTCGCCATCACGGTGTCTTCGTGAGGCTCTCCAGTCCGGGCGGCCGAGCGACGAGAATTCGTGAGTGCCTTGCCCGCGCCCGGTAAGAAGAACCGAAGTGCGGCCCCACCCGATGCATTCATGTCTGCCCAGAGCCGGCCCCCGTGGGCTTCAATGATCGACTGGGAGATCGACAGCCCCATCCCGACGCCATTTGACTTCGTGGTGTAGAAAGCCTGGAAAACGCGATCGAGATTATCCGGATCAATGCCCGGCCCCGAATCGCGCACAGACACAAGAACGTCACCGGTCTGGGTTTGCTCGGCGCTGATCGACAGCTCCCGTGGTCCCGCTTCGATCGTACTCATGGCTTCGACCGCGTTCAGCATCAGGTTCAGCACGACTTGTTGCAGTTGAACACGATCCCCCTCAACGGGAGGCAGCGCCTGCGTTAGGCGGGTTCGGACCGAGACTCCATTCGTGGTGATTGCATTTCGCGCCAAACCGATCACTTCGTCGATCGCCTCGTTCAGATCGAGACGAGACTTTCGAGGAGGCGCTTTCTTGATCTGATCACGGATACGGTCGATGATATCTCCGGCTCGGTCGGCATCGTCGACGATAGAGGCGAGTGCTTCCCGGATTTCGCCCAGATCCGGCGGGTTTCTGTCCAGAAAGTGCATGGCCGCACGAGCATTGTTGCGCGCCGCCGCAATCGGTTGGGTGATTTCGTGGGCCAGCGAGGCGGTCAGTTCTCCCATGACGCTCAGGCGGTTCATGTGCGCGAGATCCGACTCCAGCTGGCGCAGCCTCTCATGCTCCTCCTGCGCAAGCATGAGTGCTGTCACGTCGGTGCCGGTGCCGCGATAGCCACGGAATTCTCCGTCAGCGTCAAAAACCGGCTTGCCAGTTGCCTTCACATGGATGGACGAGCCGTTGCGGCGAGCGGAGTGATATACGAAGTCACGGAACGGTTTACGGGAATCGAGAGTTGCCTGGAGAAGCCGCCATTTCTCCGGCTCCGTTTCGAGATCGAGAGCGCCATCCCAGCACGCCGTGCCAATTCGATCAGCCGAGTCTGAACCAAACGCATTCTCGGTCAGCAGCGTGAACTTGTGGTCCGGGCCGATTTCCCAGAACCAATCGGAGGCACTTTCGGCGTAGTCGCGGAATTTCGCTTGGCTCTCCTGCAATGCTTCCGAGGCGCGCTTGCGTTCGGTCACGTCGATCTGTGTGGTGACAATCTCGACAAGTTCCCCGCTCGCGGAGAATACAGTTTGGCCGATTACTTCGAGGTGTTTGACCGTTCCATCGGGCAGTATGATTCTGTACCCGATCGAGTAGCCTCTCTTCTCGCCCACCGCGCGCTGAACCTCTGCGTTCAGCGGGTCGCGGTCGCTTGGGTGGATTCGTTGGAACACGGCTTCGCGGCTCGGAACTCCCTGCGCCGGATCAAACCCCCAGATGCGGTAAGTCTCCTCCGACCCATAGAGAATCTTCGTCTCGTTGAAGGCCGACACACCGCTGTGACTCAGCCTCTGTGCTTCCGCCAGATAGGCTTCGCTGCGGCGTAACCGCTCTTCAGCCTTCTTGGCTTCATCAATGTCGACAGACAGGCCATACCATTGAATGATGCGTCCCTGTCGATCGCGCAGAGGCTCACCACGAGCATGGTGCCAACGAAACTCGCCGTCCGCCCGGCGGAGACGGTTCACAGCCTGGTACGAAGTTCCGGTCTGAATTGCGTGTTGGAAAGCCTTTGCAGTTTCTGGAAGGTCGTCAGGGTGCACGAAGGCCTCCCAACCACGCTGCTTGAACTCCTCAAATCGCATGCCGCTATAGTCCAACAGGCGCTGATTGAGTTGGGTCGGTTCGCCGGTGGGGTCCAATGACCAGAGGAGACCTGGTACCGTTTCGAAGATTTGACGGAGCTTGTATTCGCTTTCCCGAAGGGCTTCCTCGGCGCGCTTGCGTTCCGTCACGTCGATCTGTGTACCGACAATTTCGACAAGCTCCCCGCTTGCGGAGAACACAGGTTCCCTGATTGATTCGAGGTGTTTGGCCGTTCCGTCGGGCAGTACGATTCTGAACTCGCTCAAGGAGCCTCTTTTCTCGCGGAGCACGCGCTCAACCTCTGCGCGCATCCGGTTCCGGTCGTCGGGGTGGACCCGTTGGAACGCAGCTTCACGGCTCGGAATACCCTGTGCCGGATCAAACCCCCAGATGCGGTACATCTCCTCCGACCAATAGAGAATCTTTGAGTCATTGAAGGCCGACGCGCCGGTGTGACTCAGCCTCTGTGCTTCGGCCAGATGGGCTTCGCTGCGGCGTAGCTGGTCTTCGGCCCTCTTGCCTTCATCGATGTCGACAGACAGGCCATACCACTGGATGATACGCCCCTGCCGATCGCGCAGAGGCTCACCACGAGCATGGTGCCAACGAAACTCGCCGTCCGCCCGACGCAGACGGTGTGCAGCCTGGTACGAAGTTCCGGCCTGAATTGCCTGATGCAAAGCCCTTGCAGTTTCTGGGAAGTCGTCAGGGTGCAGGAAGGCCTGCCAACCACCATGCTGGATGTCCTCAAGTCGCATGCCGGTGTATTCTGACAGGCGCTGATTGACTTGGGTCGGGTTGCCGGACGGGTCGGTTGACCAGAGGAGGCCCGGTACCGTTTCAAAGATCTGACGGAGCTTGTATTCGCTTTCCCGAAGGGCCTCCTCCGCCTTCTTTTGATCGTCAATGTCGATCAGGACACCGTACCAGCGGAGCACACGGCCGTCGCTGGCCTTCAGTGGTGCTCCGCGTACATTGAACCAGCGATATCGGCCGTCCGCTCCGCGAAATCTGCAGACTACATCGTGAGGACTTTCCGTTTCGAGATTTTCGAGCCAGCTGCTCACCTTGAAGGCGACGTCCTCCGGATGGACTCTTTCCGCCCATCCCCAGCCAGTGATTTCGCCAAGCGGCGCGCCAAAATAGTCAAGCACACGCTTGTTGACATATTCGATATTACCCTCGGGCTCAGCCCGCCACACCAGCGTCGGGATCGTTTCCACCAATAGGCGAAGCTCTTGCTCGCCGCTGAAAAGTGCCTCCTCGCCTCCGTTACCGTCCTTTGACACATGTCGCTCCATGGCCGGCCTCCAGATCTGGACCTGCCTTTGTCGGAGACGCCATGTCGCAGAGATCGCTGACGACCCGGCAAAGGTGGCGCGGGCATCTTACCCCCTGCGCCAGGGACGGACCATATCCTCTCGGGCGAAGCTTTCCGCGAGACTCGCCTCATCCTCCGAGACGGACGCTCTGCAAGGCTGGTATCTGCAAAATTATGCGAATGCCTTGGGAAAGGCGAGTTCGCCCCCGCCTATCCATATGTTTGTGATATGAGGGGCTGTCCGAAATGCAGCGAACCAGTTCATCCACTGCTGGCTTGCCCGCTGGGAGCCGCGGAAAATACCCCCGCGTCACAATCTGCTGACAGTTCCGGGTCACTCGAGAACCCGACCGACAGAAACGTCACCGGCGAAATGACGTGGCGGCGGCGGTATCAATGCGGCAGACCCCAGAGGAGACAGCGGGGCACAAAACCCTTCAGATTTCCAAGTCCCTGGCGAAAAGACGGTCTGAAAGACGACCGATCCGCTGTCGGTATATTAGCGAAAGCTTAGCCGGGAAGGATACCGGTCGCTTGCATCGATGTGCTGCGATTTGGTTGTTTCTGCGCACTCCATCGCAAAAGAGGAGGGCGACCCAAAGAGTCGCCCTCGCCTGTGGAGAAAAACGGATTGCCGAAGCTGCGGCGCCGCGCTGCGCTGCGGAATCCTAGCGCTGTTGTAAATGAACTAGCGTTCGCCGTATTTCTCTCTGAGCTTCTTTTTGTCGAACTTTCCGACGCTCGTCTTGGGGAGCGCATCGACAAACAGGATCTTGTCGGGGATTCCGAATTTCGAAATCACCCCCGCATCGGCGAAGGCTTTCAGATGCGCCCTTATCTGCATGTCGCTGAGATCGTCACCTGCGTGGGGGTCCCTGACGACGAGCGCCAGCGGCCGCTCTCCCCATTTGTCGTCGTTGACACCGATGACGGCGACTTCCGACACACCCTTGCACTGCGACATGAGATCTTCGATCTGGAGCGATGACACCCATTCGCCGCCGGTTTTTATGACGTCTTTGATCCGGTCGATGATCCGAACGTAGCCATCCGGCTCAATGATGCCGATGTCGCCTGTGTGCAGATAGCCGCCATCCCATAACTGCTCGGACGCTTCGGCGTTGTCGACATATCCTTGCGTAAGCCACGGCGCACGCACGACGATTTCGCCAGGCGTTTTTCCGTCATGAGGCAGTTCGCTGCGGTCCGTGCCGACCAAACGGATATCGACCAGTGGCGCGGGCATGCCGGCCTTGGTTCGGATATCGATCTCCTTCTCGTCGCCCGTGAGGACCGCGGATTTCACCTGCGCCAGACAAAGCAGCGGTGCGCTCTCCGACATGCCGTAGCCGGCAAAGACATCGACGCCCAGCGCAAGCGCCTGTTTGGCAAGCCCCTTCGGCAGTTCGGAACCTCCAATCACCATCTTCAGGCCGGCGAGATCGGTGTTTGCCGCCGTGGCGGCGCCGAGCAGCATCTGCAGGATCGTCGGCACGCCATGCGTGAAGGTCACGCCCTCGGTTTTGATCAGCTTGAGGAGAAAAGCGGGATCGTAGCGCCCAGGATACACCTGCTTGACGCCGGAAAGCGTCGCCGTCCACGGAAACCCCCAGGCGTGCACGTGGAACATCGGGGTGATCGGCATATAGACGTCATCGCGGCAAAACCGGCCTTGTTTCGCAGCGGTACCCAAGAAAGCCATTTCGGCGAGTGAATGCAGAACCAGTTGACGATGGCTGAAGTAGACACCCTTCGGCGAACCCGTTGTCCCGCTCGTATAAAAGGTGGTGGCAAGGGTGTTCTCGTCGAAGTCCGGGAAGCTGTAGTCCGGTGAAGCGCAGAGCAGCAGGTCCTCATATTCGCCGGCGAACGAAAGCCCGCCGGTCTGGGGCACCGCTCGATCCGACATCAGGATCAGCGTCTTCACCTCAGGCAGTTGCTGCCTAATACCTTCCAGAACCGGGACGAAGTCGTCGTTGACGAGAAGCACCGATGAGCCCGCGTGATTAATCGTATAGGCGATCTGTTCCGGCGGGAGACGGACATTCACTGTCTGCAAGACAGCTCCCATCATTGGAACGGCAAAGTAGGCCTCCAGGAACCGGTTGCTGTCCCAGTCGAGCACACCGACCGTGTCGCCGGCGCGGACACCAAGCCTGTCGAGGCTGTATGCGAGCCGCCCGATGCGTTCGCGCAACTGGCGGTAGGTGAAGCGTCCCAGGTCACGATAGACGATCTCCTGATCGGGCGCCTGCAGGAACGGCGTATGCCACAGCTGCTTGATGAGCAGCGGATATTGATAGGCGGACTTAGTAACTTCTATTGGCTTTCCGGCCATGGCGGCGTCCTCAGAGATATGTCGCGCGTCAGCGCTCGATGGCGAGGACGCCGGCCAAGTGGCGTTGGTGACGTGGGGTCACAGTTTGACTCGCCTCTAGGCGACGCGATCCGCTTTTCTCGGCTGCGCCGCTTCTTCAGCCGCCTTGTTTCGCAATTCCAGAAGCCCGAGGAGGACCTCGTCCCGCTCCGCGGCCAAGTCGTCGATCGAACGCGAACCCACTTCGGCGCGAACGCCGTCGATCAGCTTCTGCTGCAGCTCCGGTGTCAGTTCCGGCGAACCCAGGACCTTCCACCAGGCCGTCATTGGACCGGTGAATTGCTGCAGAAAATGCTCCATGCCGCCTTGGCCGCCGCCGAGATGATTGAGCAGAACCTGGCCCATGATGCCCCACCTCAGTCCCGGTCCCCAGGAGACCGCGGTGTCGACGTCGGCGACACTGACGACGCCCTCGCCAACCAGATGATACACTTCGCGGGCAAGGGCAGCCTGCAGCCGATTGGCGACATGCCCGGGCACTTCCTTGTGCAGGCGGACAGTTTTCTTGCCCAGCGCCGTATAGAATTCGGAAGCGCGCCGGATCGTCTCTTCGGACGTCTTCGCGCCGCCGACGATTTCGACCAACGGCACCAGATGCGGCGGATTGAACGGATGCGCGATGACGCAGCGCTCCGGGTGGTGTGGGCAGCCGGACTGGATCTCGCTCATTGTCAAGCCCGATGAGCTCGAGGCGATGATCACATCGGACGGTAGCAGTTCGTCGAGCTGACCGTACAGCTTTTTCTTGAAGTCGATCCGCTCCGGTCCGTTCTCCTGGACGAGATCGGCTCCCTTGACGGCCTCCGACATGTCCGGGGTAAAGGCCAGCCGCATCGGCGAGGCGCCGGGAGCGAGCCCCAGCCTGTCGAGCGCGGGCCAGGCCGCGTCGATAAAGCGTCTCAATGAAGCTTCCGCATTGGGGGCGATATCTGTCGCAACGACATCGAGTCCTTTTGCCAAGAATTGTGCCGCCCAGCTGGCGCCGATGACACCCGTACCGATAATGGCGACCTGAGAGATCTGCTTGCTGCCAGCCATGGTCATTTCTCCTTCGAGGGAATTTCGGCGTAGGCGACGCCGGACAGATTGCCTTGGGCGAAGAGAAACGTACGCTTCTCGGAGCCATCGAGCTTTGCGGTATAGACCGAACCACCGAGGTCGGTGACGAACATCCGATCGCCGGGAACGTCGAGCGCGATACCGATGCCTTCCATCAGATCGCTGACGACGAGCTCCGGTGCGTATCCATTTCTGGCCGGCGTATCGATCGAGGCACGATTGACGGTATTGCCGGCCGGCGGATTGCCGCGATCCGTCCAGTAGAGAAAGCGGCTTTCGAGGTCGAGCTCGAGGTCGATCGGTTCAGGTAGCTCGTCGAGCCATGTTTCGATATCCGTTCGACTGGCGGCGTCCTCGCCCTTAGGCAGGTGTATACTCGCCCGGAAGATGCAGCCGAGGCCGGCATTGTCCGGACCCTTCTGCGTCCAGTAGATTTGCCCACGCACGGGATCGACCGTGATACCGACGCACCATTTGGTGGCGTCACGGCTATCGTCTTCGCCCTCGCCCGTCTGGACCAGGGTCTCGACATTTGTGCCGTTGAGATTTGCGCGCATCACCCGCATGCCCTCGCGGTCGCACCAGTAGAGCTTGCCGCTCCGCTTCTCCAAATGGAGCTGCTTGGGCGTGTGTGTGATGCCCCGGGGGACGATGACCCTGCGATTGCTGCCATCGAGGTCGGCGCGCTCTATGGACCCGTCGTCAAGGTAGGGCACTCCCATATTCGTCCAGTAGATATGGCCGGCCTCGACATCGACCACGATGCCGTCGGGCAGATGGCAACCAGTGACAATCACCTTCCGGTCGGAGCCGTCCGGGCTCATCGAATGGATACGGTCGCCACTCAGCTCGAGAACGAACAGTCGGCCGACCGTGTCTCTGCTGCCCGATATTGATTTTGACTTCGTCGCGGAAGCGTCGTTCATGGCTCTTTCCTTTCATAGCTCAGGGCCGCGATGCCGAGCTGTGGCATCTCTGGATGTTTGTTCGCCGGCAATGGCTCTATGCGGCCGCTGGAGGTTTCCTGGTTTTGGTGAAGTTAGGAGGGCGCTTTTCCATAAAGGCCGTCAGCGCTTCCTTCGCCTCCTCGGAGCGGACGTGCACGCTGAACGCCTCGTTCTCGGCCTGCATTGCCGCCTTGGTCTGTTCACGAAAGGGACGCTTCAGAAGTCGCTTGGACGCTTGCAGCGCACCAGCCGGTTTCGCTGCCAGCTTCCGCGCCGCTTCGGTGGCCACTGGCAGGAGGTTCTCGTCGAGCACAATCTGCGTGACGAATCCCAACTCCGCGGCGCGCCTTGCATCGAACGACGATCCGAGCAGGATCAACTCGGCCGCGCGGATGTGCCCGATCGTGGCCGGAACGGCGTAGCTCGATCCAAATTCCGGTACCACAGCAAGGTTGATGAAAGGCATCTGAAATCTGGTGCTTTCGCCTGCGTAGACGAAGTCGCAGTGCAACAGCACCGTCGTTCCGCTTCCAATCGCGGCGCCGCGCACAGCCGCAACAATCGGCTTGTCGAAATCGACCAGTGCATTCATGAGTCGGGCTTGGGGGGATTCTCCAGGACCTGGAGGATTTTTCAGAAAGTCTTGGATATCGTTGCCGGCGCTGAAAGCATCCCCTGCGCCGTGCCAAAGCACGACACGGACGCTGTCGTCCTTGGCCGCCTCATTGAAGATATCAGCGAGCTTCGCGTACATGCTCGAAGTCATCGCGTTTTTCTTTTCCGGCCGGTTGAGTTCAACGCGAAGTACGCCTTCGGACCGTTCCGTAACTATGTCATCCATCGTCTTCAATTTCCGTCCAATGATCGTTTAGCTCGGCAAGCTTCAAACCTCGCTCTACGCGGCGCGTCCTGGTGCCTTCGGCACGGTGCCGCTGATGCGCAGAGCGTCTATCTCGCTGGTGCCGAAGCCGAGCTGCTCAAGGATTTCCTCGTTGTGTTCGCCGAGCTCGGGTGCGCGACGGGCTGAAGCCTTGGTGACGCCATGCACCTGCAGCGGGCTGCTGATCGTGAGGTTGAGGTTGCCGCTGGCACCCTCGAGCGGCACGACAATGTCGTTCGCTCTGAGCTGCGGATCCTTGATCACGTCGGCAGGTGCCTGCACCACGCCGAAGGTGAGATGGGCGTGTTCGAAGACTTCGATCCAGTGCGCCATCGGCTGCGCGGCGAAGGTCTGATCCAGGATCGCGGTGAGCTGCCCCGAATTCGCTGCCTGTTTCGCAGGGTCCGCGAAACGGGCATCCGTCAAGAGATCCGGACGGCCAATCGCATTCGACAGAACCGGCCATTTGTCCGGTGTCAGCACGATCAGAAACCATGTGTCGTCAGCCGCCCGATAGACATTCAACGTCGCGTTCGGCGGGTTGGCGCGATCATGCAACGGGAAGAACGTGGCTTCGGCAAGCGCTGCCTGTGCCATGACTCCGGAAGCCCAGACGCCTGCAGCGAGCAGCGAAGTGGTAACGTACGAGCCTTTTCCGGTGCGTTCGCGCCGATAGAGCGCGGTGACGATTGCCGAATAGAGGCTGACCGCCGTGGCATGATCGCCGCTGCCGGTAACCGGGAATGTTGGTGGGGCCCCGGCATCGCGCGTCAGCGACAGCAAGCCGCTTCGTGCCCAGTACGCCGTGAGGTCGAATCCCGGAAGCTGGGCGTCAGGCCCGTTGTCGCCATAACCGGTGACATCGGCATAGATCAGACGCGGATTCCACGCCGCGACATCGTCATAGCCCAGCTTCAGTTTTTCGCGGGCCGGGTGCGGTGTGTTGACGATCAGAACATCCGCCCACACGACCAGCCGCCGCAGGACTTCCTGCGCTTGCGGCGACTTCAGATCGAGCGACAGTCCACGCTTGTTGCGATTGTTGAGATGCCAGGGATAGTTGTCTTTTGACCGCGGTTGCGGCGGAACCTTGTAGCCAATGCGCCACGTGTCGCCGGTTGGCGGCTCGACCTTGATCACGTCGGCGCCGAAGTCGGACAGGATGACCGCAGCGGCTGGCCCCGCGATGAAGCTGGCCAGGTCCACCACCTTCAGTCCAGCGAAAATGTTGTCGGTTGCCATATGGGCTGTCCTTCCTGATTACCGTATGCGTCGGGTTTCTTCAGTGCCCACGAAACTGTGGCGCACGCTTTTCCAGGAAGGCGGTCGTGCCCTCCTGCTTGTCCTCGGTTGCGGCGCACAGCCCGAAGTAGGCGGCCTCAAGCAGCAGGCCTTCGCCCTGGCTCGTCTCCATCCCCTTGTTTGCCGCTTCGAGCGCGAACCTGATGGCGATTGGGGCATTGGAGGCGATCTTTCGCAGGATCGCTTCAGCGCGCGTGATCAGATCGGCAGCCGGGACAATTTCGTTGACCAGCCCGATGCGATACGCCTCCTGTGCAGTGATCATCTCGCCGGAAAGGATGAGCTGAAGGGCGCGGCCCTTGCCGACCAACCGAGGCAGCCGCTGCGTTCCGCCACCGCCGGGCACCAGACCCAGTGCGACTTCCGGCTGGCCGAACCTCGCCGTTTCCACTGCGATCCTGATCGTGCAGGCCATCGCCGTTTCACAGCCGCCGCCAAGAGCGAAGCCGTTGACGGCCGCGACAACCGGCTTGCCGAGATTCTCGATGAGGTCGAGCACTCCTTGCCCGAAGCGGCTGGACTGCTCGGCCTCGAATGCCGATACCTGCGCCAGCTCGCCGATGTCGGCGCCCGCGATGAACGCCTTGTCGCCGGCGCCGGTCAGAATGACGCCGCGTATCGCTGCATCGTCGCGGGCATCCTCGAACGCCTTTTTCAGATCCGACCACGTCGGCGTGTTGAGTGCGTTGAGCACCTTCGGGCGATTGACGGTGACATAGGCGATTGCGCCCTTCTTCTCATAGAGGACGTTTGCGAGCGCCGGGCCCGCCGCTTCCACGGCCATGATGATACTCCTGTTCAGGAAAGGGGGGCGAGCCAGGGTGGGGGGAGCGACCCCGGCTCGCCGCTGCTCAAACGAAGGCGCCAAGGCCAGTGATGGCTTTACCGACGATCAGATTCTGCATCTGATAAGTGCCTTCGTATGAGTAGAGAGCTTCGGCGTCGTTGAAGAAGCGCGCCACATTGTAGTCGGCGACGATGCCGTTGCCGCCGAGCAGTTCGCGGCCCCACGAAACCGTCTCGCGCGACTTTGCCGTGCAGAACGCCTTGGCCAGCGAGGCATGGTGGTCTGCAAGCTTGCCTTCGTCATCCATCTGCGCCAGGCGAACCATCAGGCATTGGCACGCGGTCAAATTGGCGAGCATCTTGGCCAGGATGTCCTGCACCATCTGGAACGACGCGATCGGCTTGCCGAACTGCAGGCGCTCCTGCGTGTATTTCAATGTCGCCTCGAACGCGCCCATCTGGATGCCGGTCGACGCCCAGCCGACCATGTAGCGCGTCATCCGCAGCACACGCGCTGTATCGCGAAACGAGTTGCCGCCCTGCAGGCGGTCGGCTTCCGACACGCGGACGTCCTTCAGCGTAATAACGCCGTTCTGGACGACCTTGAGCGCGATCTTGTGCTCGATCTTCTCGACGCTGAATCCCGGCGTCGTCTTGTTCTCGACGATGAAGCCTTTCACCTGATTGTCGGTGAGGTCACGCGCCCAGATGATCGAAACGTCGCACCACGTCGCGTTGCCGATCCAGCGCTTCTGCCCGTTGAGCACCCAAGTGTCGCCCTCGCGCTTGGCAGTCGTAGTCAGCCCTCCGCTCGTGCCCGAACCGACCAGTGGCTCGGTAAGGCCGAAGCAACCGATCTTTTCCCAGCGCGCCATCGGCGGCAACCACTTCTGCTTCTGCTCCTCAGAGCCGTCGAGATAGATCGAGCCCATGGCGAGGCCGCTGTGCACGCCGAAGAAGGTGCAGAACGAAGCGTCGACGCGTGCCAGCTCCATTGCGACGAAGCCGAACAGCTTCTGGCTGCCGCCGGCACAGCCATAGCCCTCGTATCCAAGGCCTCCGAGTCCCAGCTCCTTGAACGAAGGCAGCAGTTCGAAGGGAAACGCATCGTCGGACCAGTATTTGTTGATAATCGGCTGGACCTTGCTCTCCATGTAGGCCCGCACCTTCTTGACCACCGCCAATTCGTCGGGGGTCAGGACATCGACAAGTTGGTAGAAGTCGCTGTTTGGCGCCGGCAAAGGCTTGGCCTGCTTGTCTTCCTTGGTTGCGATTGCCACTGCCATTCTCGCTCTCCTGCTCAATTGTCCGATCTCTCGGAATGAAGTGTGAGCAGGACTATGGCTTCAGCCGGCGGCTTGTTCTTGGAGAACTCTGCGGCGGGTAGGACGCCTGTGCCCGATCTTGCCCATCGGGGTTCGTAGATGGAGGATGTGAATTTCGGCCCACGGAGTCAGAAATCAGGTTGATCCAGTGACTTTGCAGTGCCCGGCGATCAATGTTCGGCCTTGAGGCAACATTCAACACCACCGCGCCACGTCGGGCCGATGGCGTCCGCACTCCAAGCAACTAAATCGCGAGGCAAGGTGCGTTAATCCCGACAATCACATCGGTTGGATGGTTGGCCCACATGAATGACGGCGTGCCCATCGGCAAACCCACGTTTCAGGTTCGGTGCGTTCCCTTGGTCCGCCCTATCCATTCGGCGGTTCGTTCTGAAAGAACTGGCGGCTCTGTAGCTCGGCATCGGCGAACGCCTTCTCACCCTCGGTGCGAAGGTGCTTCGGCTTATATTTGCACACCAGCTCGCAGTCACAGTCGGGGCCTTCGCGGCCACAGAGCTCGAGGTATTCAGGCTTGTCACACGCCCCCTTCCTTGACTGCATGAGCGACGCGACCTGCTGGAGCCGCCTGGATGCCGCGTAGACGTAGCCGTGGACAGTCCTGAGGACCTCGGCGGTCTGAATCACGTTGAGCGCCGTCTGGCCGCATTTTCGGGCACCCGTCAGGTTTTCCTGCGGGCTTTGTTTGAGGATGTCGTGCAGCTGATCAATCAGACCATTCGTCAGGTGGTTGGCGGCTTCCTTGACCGTCGCTCGATCAAAACTATCGTCGGTCGTGGGTTTCTTGGTCATTGCCGTACTCCTGCGAGCGGCCGCACATTTCAATCGGTTGCGGCAGGAGCCTATCGGAACCGGTCGTCGCTTGATTTGATGGACATGCGCCGGCTTGTTTGTTTCGACGGCAAGTCAAGGCAACTATCTAATTCTATCGCCGCGTTACCCCAGCTGCAGGCTGTTCCACAATGAGACCGGAAACTGCAATGGTGATTTCACGCAGTTTGGCAGCAAGATCCGCACACACCAGTGTCAGGATGTTGGCGCGGAGTGCTGGTCTGCTGGCCATGAACTCTACCAGTTGCCACCAGTCCCACTTCACGACGGTTCCACAACTGCGAGCTCATACATAAAAACGTCCTGACGTAGGTCCCGACGACTGTGACTCTGCTGCTAGTAGATCGTCTCCGAGTGGCAGTCCCAAGTGGGACCATACATCTGCCAGCGCATCACCAAGTTCGACGACTGTGCGGTCGTTGTGTAAAGGTGACGGGTTTAGGACGAAGTCACGTCCAACAGCGGCGTGACTGCTTCGAGAGATCGTCGCGTTCGCACACCAGACGGATCACGGCGCCGTGGTTTGTTTGGTCGTGACCGTGGCATTTGTGGGTCGCGGCGCTTCAGAAATCAGCCGCGAGCTGCGCTGGCCGGTCAGATACGACCACAGCCATTGCGATTGAACCCTCCAACGATTCTGAAGTTGGGGGAGAGCCAACAGGTGAACAAAAGCCCATATGAACCAGGTCAGGAACCCACTCATTCTCAGATGGCCTGCCTCCAGGATGGCGAAGTTCTTTCCGACGACCGCCATATTGCCCTTGTCTCGATACCGAAACGCCCGTTTTGGTTTGCGCCCCCTGATTTGGTCGGAGATCAGACGTCCCACATAGCGACCTTGCTGGATGGCCGCCTGCGCGACGCCGGGTACGGGTCGCCCATCCTGCTGTATGGACGCGGCGTCGCCGACCACGAATATGTTTGGTTCATCCGGCAAATTGAGGAAAGGTTCGACCACCGCCCTGCCCGCCCGGTCCGTTTTGGCGCCGAGCAGCTGGATGATCGGCGATGCGGCCATGCCTGCCGTCCACAACACGGTCGCGCTTGGAATTCTTTCGCCGCCCGCGATCACGCCCTGGGCGTCGACACGATCCACCTTGACACCGGTCGCAACTTTCACGCCGAGCTTGGTGAGGTGTCTGGCGACCTTTTTCGACAGTGACGGAGCAAAGCTCGGAAGAACCCGATCTCCTCCCTCGATCAGGGTGATCGTGCTGGTTGCCGGATCGATCTGCCTGAAATTCCGACGCAGCGTGACCCTCACCATTTGTGCAATCGATGCCGCAAGTTCGACACCGGTCGGTCCGGCCCCGACAAGCACAAAATTCATCTGGCGGGCGCGCTCGTTCTCATCGTCGGTCGCCTCGGCCATTTCGAACGCGCTGAGGATTTTGGTTCGGATCGCCTCGGCGTCGGTGAGGTTCTTGATCCCTGGTGCAAAGGCTGCGAATTCGTCGTGGCCGAAATAGCTCGGACGCGTACCCGTGGCGACGACGAGGAGATCGAACCGCACCTTGCGGATGCCAATCCCGGGAAAGAGGGCATCGACGGTGCAATGGGTCGTATCGACATCAACGACGTCGGCGAGCATCACATTCAAATTTGCCTGCCTCGCCTCCAACTGCCGGATCGGCGCCGCGATCTCGGATGGTGCAAGCACTGCGGTTGCTACTTGATAGAGCAGCGGCTGGAAAATATGATGATTGCGGCGATCGATCAGAACCACGTCCGCATCGGATCTCTTAAGGGCCCGCGCCGCTGCCACTCCGGCAAAACCGGCGCCTAGGATAACGACCCGCGGCCGCATGGTGCGTGAGCCACCATCGTCGGCGGCATTTTCGGCGGGACCAGTCTCAGCCAACATCGCTCTCACCTCATGATTAGCCGGGGATCTTGCAACTGGCCGATCTGACGACCATGCAAATCGAATAGCTCTTGAGAGGCACCTGTTTCTTGTAAGGATTTGCTGCGACCCGAAGCGGCCTGCCACATTCAGTGGCGCCGTTTCAAAATCCATTCACCCAGCAGGCAGCCTTGGAATTGCGAGATGCCAGTTGCGCCATGGGGGATCACCTTGGGCATGCTCGCGTAGCGGCACGGCGAGCGGTAGCCGGTCCGGCGCCCGCATGTAGTACAGCTCGGACCGATAGCGCGCCCAGAAGAAATCACGGGTGCTCAAACCAACTTTCATAAACTAAAGAGCGGACATTCATCGTGCCTTTGGTCTTGCTGATCGGCAAGGCTAATCGGCGAATGACGCTGACATCACCGGAAGCCACAGATCGATGGTGGTGCCGCGATTAGGCACACTGGCGATCGACAGCCCGCCACCTTGGCGTTCCATGAGTTGCCTGACAGTCGCCAGGCCGAGGCCCGTTCCATTTGTCTTGGTCGAGAAATGGGGCTCCCCCGCCATTTTCAGGGTCGCCTCATCCATTCCGATGCCACAGTCTGAGATTGTCAGGCGGATCATTGAGTCTCGTTTCCGCGCCCGACTGCTAGACAGGCAATCCTGCGCAGCAGCGATCGTCACATGTCCTCCAGCCGGCATCGCGTCACGGGCATTCAAAACGAGATTGAGCAAAGCCCGCTCAATCAGCTGCTGGTCGATGAAAGCCTTTGGGAGATCCTCGGCGATGTCGAGGTCAAGACGAACGTGCGTCGACAACAAGCTTGCAAGCGGCGCCTCGAGCCGTTCCACAAGCCGACCGACATCGACAGCAGCAAGCTTGACTGGTCGAGGGCTCGCAAAGTCGAGCAATTGCCGCGCCAGCGTCTTGGCGCGAAAGGCACAGTAGATCGCTCCGTCAATCTTTTTCAGTTGCCGCGCCGTTCCGGCCCCGCGACATTGCATCTCCTCCAGGACTGACACGATCGGCGTCAGCAGTATGTTGAAATCGTGAACTATGGAGGCAAGCAACAAGCGCGGGTCAGAAACTGGCGGCAGGGCAATATTGTCATCAGTGACGCGCTGCCCGGTCGTCATATCGAGATTGTCGGCCATGGCTTCTCTCCATCGAGAGCTTCGGGACGTCTGGTTTCCGAGAGTTGCATTTGGTCACGCCTCAAGATTCAGAGCTTGTACGAAGCACCTGGTCTTTTGACGTTTCTCGCAGGATCTTTCTGGCCGTTCGGTTCGGCCTACCTCAGCATCCCATGGCGAACTCGCACCCGCCGTTGGAGTGCCAACAGGCGCCCGAGGCCGACCGATCTCGAGCTTTGGCCTAACACCGTTGACCGTCAGATCTTTGATGAAATTGATGGCCGCAAGTGAACGAACGGTAGCCCGGCAAGTGATCCGCCCTTTTCGAGCCCGCCAAGGTCCTTTCGATGATCTTGCGAACCTCGGCCTCCGCGTCGACATCATCGCACGACTCGAACAGGGCCCGCTGGCTACTCGATACTGCCGGCTCCGGCAGAACCTGAACGTCAATATGATTGAATGCCTTGGCGATGCACGCGCCCGGAACGAACTCGCGGAACTGCCGCCGAGATCGTGTCAATGGCTCACTTGGAAACGATTGGGCTAGCGACGCTCGTATAGTCCTTTACCGGCAGGGCCGGTTGCGGCAGTGCGTAGAAAATCGGCTCGCGGGTATCGAGACCCGCGTCGGCGGTCTGCATCTTCATCTCAACCCCAGTGCCGTCGGCTTCCGCCTTGCCCATCGCATCTTGAAGTTGTTGCGCGGCTTGCTGGCTCCATGGCAGCACATAGAAGCGCGGCTCAGTCGAGCCGGGCGTCGTGAGCCATACGTAGATGGCTTCGTTCTCAACCGGGACGGCGCCCACCACTTGCGCTTTTGCCGTGTCGCGCCACTCGAGCGTCAGCGGCTTCGGACGGCCAAGAAGCTCGCTGGCGCCGACATAGACCACAGTGATCAGCGTCAGGAAGATGCCGACCGAGAGGGCGCGGCGGGCAATGCCCGCATGCGGCAGGATGACGAAGATGAACGCGCCGAGCAGCAGCGCGAAGATGACGGGAGCGATCATCATTGGGAGGCCGCCACACGTAGGGGTTTGAACAGGCTGTTGATGCTGCCTGGCACCAGTTGGCCGGTCGAATCGAGCCGGAATCTCAGGGCGGTAAGCTCCTGGTTGGGCTTGCGAAGTTGGACCGTGGTTGTGGCCAGCGGCGCTGAAGACTTGGTGGAATTGGCCTTCACATTGACGGTTATCTTCACCGGGACGGGATATGTGACTTTGACGCCGCGATACATGTGAACATTGACGACGTATTCGCCCGAGGGAGCTCCCCGCGAATAGGCGACTTCATGGTTGGAATCGGTCATGTCCTGCGCCATGCCTAGGTCGTCGCGCAGCAGATCGAACACCTTGCCGCTCTTGGTGGAATAGCCGACTGGCACATCGCCGGGCGCCTGGACCCACAGATCGACATCGGCGTCGAGCTTATCTGGCCACTGTGTCTCGACGGTGACGTTTCCGGGCGTAGTGACGCCATCGGTTTCACTCGCCTTGGCAGGCGGGTTCATCACCGTCATCATGAGCATGGTCATGAGGACGAAACCGCCCAGCATCAGAAGAGCGGTGTCGAGCCAGACGGTGAGAGTTTCCTCATCCATCGAAATTACCGAGCAGGCGAAGATTGATCTTTAGCCACAGGTTCGTGGCTATGCCGAGCAGCGTCGCATAGAGCGCGACGTACATGCCGTCGATGACCGATGCGATCATCGGCCGGATTGCGTTGGGGTCGGCTGTGCCGCCAGCGCGCGCCGCAGAGAAGGCGACGATGAGCCCAACCACGGTTCCGAGCAGCCCGATCCGCACCACATGCGTCGCCAGCCAATCGACATCGCGCCAGCGCCGAAAGAAGACGCACAGAATGCCCAGGGCGCCGATGGCTACGATCAACCAGCACAGAAACCCGTTGTTGCCAGCGAACGGCTTGCCGGCAACGCCGACGACCCACAGGCCCGCGATTGCGGCGGCGCCAATTGCCTGAAGAACGATGAACCGCGACAGAAACGCGAGCGGAGCGCCGTTCGTGTCGACAGGGCGCGTGTCCTGCACCCTGCGGGCAACAGCGTGCGATCCAAGGTCAGCTGCCTGCTCTGACCAAAGCTGCTGAGCAATCGGGACGATACCGGACCGCGACTTATGTCGGAGTGCGCTTTCGCGGGCATAGACGTCAACCATCTTGGCGTTCCTTCTTTTTGCGAATCCACGCGATCAGGCGCCGCGCTCGCCCTTGGCGCCGACCCGCTTCAATTCTTCCCAGCCTTCGCCGGCCGCGACTAGGCAGCTTGGGCCGTTCGGCCGGCTGACCATGATCGTCCAGGTCTCGCCGTCGTCGCTGGTCAGCACTTCGACGACTGAGCCGTTTTTAGCCAGACCGAGGGCAACGGGTGCTTCTTTGAATCGTGTGGAAAGTTGCTTCAGAATTTCCAGCCGCGAGGCGCACAGAGGCGATCCGGCCTCCGCCGCCGCGGGTATGGAGAACATCGCGACTGGCACGAGTGCCGCCCCAATCACTTTGATGCGCGCCAAATCAGAACGTGACTTAACCAGTTTGAAAACTTGGTTGGACATTGGGACCTCCGAGTTTGTGCGAAGGTAGGCCTCTCGGCCGTCTCGTTTTCCGTAAGTAGCATTTGATCACGGCAAACGATTCAAAGCTTGTAGGAAGCGTCTGCGCTTTGGACAGTTCTCGCAGGATTGCCGCTGTTTGAGGTTAGACGCGCCGTCCACCAAGGATTGGTTGGTCGAAGTCAGAGATTGAACAGGTGCCTGATACGCGCCCGCAGCGGCGGCATCGTCGTCGCGGCATTCGCCCCGTCGCCTCGGCCGAGCCGAAGCAGCTCTGATGCGTTCCGCTTCGAGAGAAGCAAGGCCAGCTCGTCGGCGATTGCGGGGCGATCCCGCATCAGCGGCGCCAGACCCTCTTGTGTGATCTCATAAACGACTACGAAAGTGAGAGCCTTGATGCCGCCGAGCTCGCCGGCTTCCGTCAGAAGACCGCCTTCGCCGAAGCAGTCACCCGGCGCAAGACGCTCCAGTTCCATCTCGCGCGCGCCCTCGCGCCGATTTACGGCTACGACGCCGCTGCGCACGATCATGAGCGACTTCAGCACCTCCCCCTGCTTTGCGAGGGCCTCTCCCTTTCGGAAAGTCCGGCGTGTCATCGTCGAAGCGAGCGCTTCCTTCTCATCCTCGGTCAGCGGGGCAAACAGGGGGATCGCGTCCAGAAGTCGCCGTGGCGTGGTATGGAAACCGAACGGCACCTCAACCCCGTTCGATTCCGGGAATGCGGAGCCAACAGCTTCCATGGGCGCAGCAAGAGTGAGTCCGGCCGCCTTGGCATGACGGAAGATCAGGTCGAAGACCTCGCTCTTTGCCTTGCCGGCGAGGGCCCTGTCCGCAACCCTGAAAGCAAGCTCCAGTTCCGCTGCACCTCCGTCCAGCGACAGTATTTGCACGCTCGGCTCCGGTCGTGTCAGGATCGAATTGCTGCTCAAGAGAACCGAGTGCATCACATCGGCCATCGTGGACGGCGCTGTGGTTGGCCGGAACCGGACCGTCAGTGTTACCCCGTGGCTCCGCTCGGGACTGCTGAGGTTGGTCAACCTTGCCTTCGCGAGGTCGCTGTTCGGGACAACCACCAGGTCGTTTGCACCGGTCAGAAGATGGGTGGCCCGCCAATTCGTCTCGGCCACCTTTCCTTCAATGCCGTCGCTCAGCACAAGCCAGTCGCCGATTCCGTAAGGCTTGGCGAGATTGAGCGCTACGCCCGAGAAGACGTCCCCCAGAGTGTTCTGCAAGGCAAGGCCGAGGACAATAGCGACGGCGCCAGATGTGGCTATCAGTGTTCCAACCGGGGCGTTGAATACGTAAGCGATGATCGAGAGAACCGCTGTCACGTAGATGATGCCTACGACAAGATCCTGAAGAAGCCGTCCCTCCCGGGGCTGGTGATCGAGGATGAGAAATACGCGGACCACGCCGATCAGCGACCATGCGGCATTGACCCACCAGATCACCTTGACGATGCCCGTAAATACGCGCTGCACCTTAGAGATGTCGGCCGGATCAACCTCATACGGGATGATCCCGTGGTACAGCAGCAGCGCCGTGAGCACCAAAAAGAACGCCAGTTGGCCGACCAAGCGGAGGGTCGGTCGGTTGCGGAGCAGAATTCGCGTAACCAATGCGCCCAGCGTGGCGAGCACGCCAGTCTGAACGATGGGATCTGCGATGATTTCGGATAGGGGTGCGTAGGTAACCATGGGATTGGGAGCCACGTATTGTTCGACGGCAAGGGGACCTAGTGTGAGAGCGCCGCTACGCGGACCTACATTGAGATCGGCGGCGCTGAGACTGCCGACCGAATCGAGTTGGAGGTGACATTGCGGTCGCGAAGAACTGCTTGTTGAAGAAGACGCGCCTGGCGGACACTTTTGATCCATCCCGATCCACTACCTCTACGGGAAGGTCGCACGCGATCGCCCTGCTGAATATGGCGCACAAAGCTGACGGCAGCTTCCCGGGTCTTGCTGTCGCGGCCCCGACCGGCCTCATCCGACGAAGCCTTCAAGTCCTACGGCCGGGCGGTCAGCCAGACAGTCATGCCAGGCTCCAGCCCTTCGGCACTGCCGTTTGGATCAAGGCGCAGTCGGAAGGAATTGAGATCATGGTCGCCAACGGCGCGGGCCGCGCGCCAGGTCGCGAATTCCCCCAATGGTCGCAGTTCCGTCACGCGGGCATCTATTTGACGCCCATCCTGCACCGTCAGCGCTATCGTTTTGCCGAGTGTCATTTCGTGGAGATCGTCTTCACGCAGCGTGAAAGCGAACCAAGCGTGACCATCCGCTTCCATTGTCATAACCGGCTTTCCCGGACCAATGATCTCGCCGGGCTCGGCAACGCGGATGCCTATTGTGCCGTCCGCTGGGGCCGTCAGTCCGGTCTTGTCCAACTGGGCCTGGAGATCCGCGACCGTCGCTTCGGCCAGCGCCACGTGGGCATCGGCCAGAGCACGCTCCTCGATGGTGGGACCCGCGCTGGCTTCGGCAACTTGCGCCCGCTTGAGATCAAGGTCAGCTTGGGCCTTTGCAAGCGAGGCCGTGCTGTCGTCGAGCGTTTGCTTGCTGGCGAAGTCCTTGCCGGCAAGCGCCGATGCGCGGTCATACCGCTGCTGGGCGAGCAGAAGATTGGCTTGCGCCGTCTGGACGGCCTGGGTCGCGATTGCCACCTCTTCCACCCGCACACCCGAATAGACCCGATCCCGCTCTGCTTTGGCGCTCGCAGCGGCGGCTTTGGCTTCACCAACGGCTGCTGTCAGCTCGGGATTGTCAAGAACGGCAAGAAGATCGCCCTTGTGGACGTGCTGGCCTGGAATGACGGCTATCGTCGCTAGCCGCCCTGTCGTCTCGGGCGCGATGCGAATCTCGGTCTGCCGGACCATGCCGGCGATCGGCGGCTTCGCCTGCTCTGCCGACGCCTGCCAAGCGCTGCATAGTATCGTGCCTGCCACGGCCAGTGCGATTGCGAAACCATTTCGTGGTCTAGTGAGCATCGGACACCCTCCGACCCGTGGCGATTCTGGATGAGGCGATAGCAAGGACTGCGTAAACGCCTGTCAGCACCCACAGCCCCACCCAGTCTTTCCAGACGTCCGTCAGAGTCGCTCCCATCTGGTTGACCCGCACCAGGCCATCGATCCCGAAGGTGCTTGGAAGAATACGGCTGGCCGTCCGAAGCATCGGCGGGATCGCTTCCAGCGGCCATGCGACGCCGACTAGGAAGAAGATCGGAAGACTGATAGCGACGAACAGGAGAACCGCCGTTTCGCCCCGCTTGAACCAGTTGCCAACGAACTGGCCGAGCAGGCTGACCGAGAGGATGAAAGGGATGGCCAGGACGATCAGGTCGAGCACGTGATCGGTTGCCGAGAAACCGTAGACCCTCGGCAGCACGATGAGGAACAGCGCCAGGCCTGGCAGCGCAAGTAGCAGATGCATGAGGCATTGACCGATCACCGCTGCCACGGTTCCACGACGGCGGCGAGCGCTGCGGCCGCCCTGCTCATAGGCCATCCCGGCTACTGAGGCCGAGCCCATCAGTCGCGTCTGCTGCAGGATCAACAGAAAGGCGGCTGGAACGATGTAGCTGCCATAACCGCCGGTGGGATTGAAAAGCGGCTGGTTCAAAATCTCTACAGGCGAGCTTTGCACGAGAGCCGCGCGGTAGAGGCTGCCATTCGAGCGGGCGCTGCGCGCCGCAAGATCTGCCGTGACCGCGCCCACGCCTTCCTGAATACCCTGCAGCGTCCGGTTGTAGAGCAGGAAATAGGCTGAATCGACGTAGGCAGGCAGTCTGGCCTGATCGCCCTTCAGGATGTCGCGTTCGGTTCCTGCCGGAATACCCAGGATGCCGAACACTTCCCGGCGTGCGAGCGCGGCCTGCGCTTCGGCCAACGTCGTCGGCCGAAGCACCACCTTCACCGCTTCGTCGGCATTGACTGCCTGGATGATCGTACGGCTGACGTCGGAGGAATCGTCATCCACGACGGCAATGGGGATGTCCTTGATAAGTTGGCCTAAATAGGGTTGCGGGTAGAACACACCGTAAACGATAGGCGCCATAACGATCAGACCGAAGGCCATGCGGTTACGGATAATCCGGCCATATTCGTCGGTGAATGCTCGAACAATGCCGATCCTTCCTTCCGACCTGTATTGTTCGGGGGATTCGACCGGCTTTGGCCTCGGATGCCGAGCAACAAATCGCAACGTCAGCCAGGTCAGATTGAAATAGATGACCGCCAATCCGCCCAGCATCATGAAAGGCTCGGCGGAATCCGCTGCCGATACGCCACGGGCCGCCTGGTCGAACAGGATCTGGATGTACCAGCGCAGCGGCAGCATTGCCCCCCAGGCGCGGGAGAAGGTGTTCATAGCCAAGACGGGAAACCCGACGCCGGCGAAGCCGAACGCCGGCGAACAGATGATGCCGGTCAGGCTGAGACCGAATGCAAGGTTCCTGACGAGAAGCTGCAGCAGCGCGCCCAACGACAAATAGGCAATGATCAGCAGGCAAGCGCCGGTGGCCACCAGCACAGGGTCGCCGCGGAAGGGTATCTCGAAAATGCCGTGAATGATCCCGAGCCCGACAGCCATCATGACGAGGAAGATGCCGAAGTAAGGTGCCAGCTTGCCGACAAGCGCGATAAGCATGCTGTCCCCAGCCGTCGCCAGCCATTCCCGCATGTTGCGCGACCCGAACTCGGAGCCGACCGCATAGCCGGCGGAGATTGCAATCACGATATGGAGCACCGTGGGCAGGATCGCTCGCAAAAGGAACTGCGCATAGTTCAGCGCCGGGTTGGTGAGAACATATTGCTCGACGACAAGCGGACCCAGCGTGAAGGCGGCGGTGTGTGGTCCTGGAGGCAGGTCGGCGATGGCTGCCGAGAGCGCCGCCTGCAGCGAACTCGAGGCAACGTTGCCAGGCGTGAAGAACTGTTTGTTGAAGAAGACCACGACCTGCGGCCGGTGCCCCCCTGCGATGTCGCGTTCGAGATTCTCGGGGATATAGACCGTGGCAATGGCCTCGCCGGAGCGAACAGCATGCATGGCGCCGTTGAGATCGGAGGAACGTCTTGCCACGGTGACGCCCGGTGCAGCGCTGATCGCCTGCACAAAGGTCTCGGACGTCTTCGTCCTGTCCTGATCGACCACGTCGACCCGAAGATCACGGATGACCGCATTGCTGAATGTGGCGGCAAGGATCGCAAAAGCAATCAGCGGGATGACGATGACGAGCAGCAGGGCAACCTTGTCGCGACGGATCCAGGCCACCTCGCGGACAGCGACATCGACAATGCCGAAACGACGCACACTCGGCATCAGTGCGCCCCCTTCCAATCCGCGTAAGCACTCATGCCGGGCCTTAGGTCTGGGAGCTTGTCGACAGGATAGGCCCGCACCTCGAAGGTCCTGAGGTCGAAGTCGCCAGTCGCGCGCGTTGCGCGCCATCCGGCATACTCGCCGCGGGTGGCGATGGTCCGCACCTCGACGGTTACCGACATGTCGCCGAGTGCCGGAATTCTGACCGTGAACCGGTCTCCGACCTTCAGACCCTTGATCAGGTCCTCGCGAAGATCGAAGCCCACCCAGACATCGCTGAGGTCAACAAGCGAGAGCAACGGCACTCCGGGTGACACATATTCGCCGAGCTCGGCACCGACCTGATAGACCTGCCCCGCAATCGGCGCTTTGACGGTCATCTCATTGACCTGCGCCTGCAAGGTCGCGATCGCGGCCTCGGCCTTGGCGACGGCAGCTTGGGCCACGCCGCGCTCCTCGGCGGTGTGGCCAGCGACAGCTTCCTGATAGGCGAGCTTTGATTGCTCTAGGGTTCGCTTTGCCACATCCAGCGACGCGGTCGCCTCGTCGAGCTTTGCGACCGATTCGAAGCCGCCCTCGGTGACCTGCTTGACCCGGTCGTAGGTCTGCTGGGCAAGCGTCAGATTGGCCTGCGCTGACGCGACCTCAGCCTTGCGTTCCGCAACTTCCTCGGCGCGCGTGCCGACCTGGATGCGAGTGAAATCCGCCTGAGCGACGACGCTTGCTGCCTGCGCCTCGCTGAGCTTCGTCAACAGCTCCGGATTATCGATCGCCACCAGCAGTTGCCCGGCCGTGATATTGTCGCCACGCGAAACCGGTCGCTGTCCGATCCTGCCATCGATACGAGCCGCAATATCGATGCGCGTGGCATCGGCCTCACCTTGCACCAGCAGCGGCTGCGGCTGAACGAGATACCACAATGACAAACCGACGATCGCCAGCGTTGTGAGCACAACGATGATCGCCGCCATTTTCGAGGTTCTGGATGGCTCAGCGAGTTGGTCGCTGGCCGGAGTCGGTCGTATCGCAGACAGACCGGCGGGTTGCTGCCCAGGGACCGTTGTAACGCGGCCGTGCGGCAATGACTCATCAGTCGAATCCGATGTGTTGCTCATCGGGTCACGCGACATGTGCGACACCATATGTCTCCGTTTGGTCTGGGCAATGCTTGGTGATTGTCGTCAGGTCGTCTCGAACTGCTTTCTCAATGAGCCTGTCCGCTCGTCGCAGGGCGATTTCGAAGGCCGCCAATCCATGACCGCGTCTCATCGGCAGGCTCATCTGGAAAATCCAGGCGGTGTCTTTTTCCACGGGACGCCGCCGCGGCCTATCTCGTAGCCTTCAGTGTAGAGCGCTCGCATGAACCGGTTGTCGAACGGGCTCTTCGCTTCGACGGTAAAGTCCGGCGGGATGTCTATGGCGTTAAAGTCGATCCCATCGCGCTTAGCGATTGCGTAGAGCCGATAGAGATCGCCGATGCCTTGCGTCTTGATTAGCGACGACACTGCCTTCTCGGCGATATCCGGCAAGCTTGCCTTGACCGAGCTGTACTCGGGGGTGGTTCGGCCGTTGCGGATTACATACAGTCGCGCCTTGACCTTAGTGTGGAATGTCTTGTCGAGCTTGCCCAGCGTCAGTCCGGCTGGCATGAGGAAGACCTCGGTGGCAGTGCCGCCGTCCACATGCATCTCGTGATAGGTCCTGCCGGCCGCGGTCACTTCCAGGTTGACGGGTGGAAAGATGCCTGGAATGGACGTGGAGGCGAGGATAACCTCGTTGAACAGCTTCCTGCGATCCGGCCGCCCGCTCGCGGCGATGGCCCCCATGTCCCAGATGACGGCCCGGTCGGCATCGAGGTTGGTCGTGCCGATAAACAGACGGCGCCCCTTGGCGTACTCGCTGGCGATCTCCGCAAGCATGTCGTCGGTGATGTGTTCGTCGAGCATCTTGGCGAGTGGCGCATTGCTGGTGAACGAGCCGCTTGAGAGCGCTCCGAGAAAACTGTGCTTGGTATAAATGTTGGCGTCGCTGACCTCGGTGAAACCGTCCTTGAGCACGCCGTCATAGGCTGGCCCCAGGAAGGCAAAGGGTGCAATAAGCGCGCCCGCGCTGATCCCGGTGACGATATCGAACTTTGGTCTGGTCCCGGCTTTCGCCCATCCGGCAAGAATCCCGGCGCCAAAGGCGCCGCTGCTGCCACCGCCCGACAGCGTAAGAGCGTTGAGCTCTCTAGTGTTTATGGACGGATCGGACTTCGACGCTTTCAGTCTCTCGTCGTGGAATCGGACGAGTCGCCCGGCTGGATAGCTGGCATAGGAATCGCCCCAGATCCGGATGTCGTTTTGATAGCCGGGTGGCTCGGCCGCCGACGCAAATTGCTGTGGGACGCTATCCCTAGGAAAGGCGGCAATGCATGCGGTGAGATGGCTCGCGCACAGGCTAAGCGCAATTGCTCGCGCGAGCGCCCCTGCTCTCCTGGAGACCCGTATCGAGTTGCACCCACGAAGAAGGATGCGCACGGCGGCAGAACAGGCTGCACGGGCCAGGCAGGGACGGAATGACCGGGACAATCTGCCTTCCGGTGACCATGGGGTCCGGACTGTCGTCATGAATCTTTCCTCTCTCAAGCAGCTTGCGAGATGGCGAGAGGGACTTGCGGCGAGTTCAACCTCCCCGACGCTGGGCGCTGCTTACGAGAGCATGCTTTGATCATGGGCCGACGCTCGGTGCTTGTACAAAGCACTGGGCATTTTGACGTCTCATGCATGATCGACATCTGAATTAACGTCCATGCGATTGGACCAGCCAACCGCAGCGAGCGGCCTTGACGTCATCGGGCGCGGCGCAGCTCGCTGCCGTTTGAGCGACGCGCTGCTTCGAGTCCTCGAAGCAGCCTCTACTGAACCGTCGGCAATCCTGCGAGAAACGTCAAAAGCGCGGAGGCTTCCTACAAGCCTTGAATTTCGAGCCGTGATCAAGTGTGCCTTACGGAAAACGGAGCTTCCCGACGCTCTCGAGGGAGAGGCGCAAGCGCAGAATGCTCTGCCAGTCAGGCTTTGCACCGAACGTCAATCCATTTCAGACAAGGACGACCATGCAGATGAATGCCACTCCGACACCCGGTTCAGAGCTGATTTCGCCGAAGGACCACACGCTGATCATGATCGATTTCCAGTCGCAGATGTCGTTTGCCACCAAGTCGATCGATGCCGTCCTGCTGCGCAACAACGCCGCGCTGGTCGCCCATGCCGCCGCCGGTTTCGGAGTTTCGACGATCCTAACCACTGTTGCCGAGAAGACCTTCTCGGGACCGATGTTCGACGAGATCACAGCTACTTTTCCCGGCCAGGCGCTGCTCGACCGCTCCTCCATGAACACTTGGGAGGACGCCGCGGTCATCAAGCAAGTCAATGTGATCGGCAAGAACCGTGTCGTCTTGTGCGGTCTCTGGACCAGCGTCTGTATCGTCGGCCCATCCCTCTCCGCGCTCGATCAGGGTTTCGAGGTCTATGTGATTGCGGACGCCTGCGGCGATGTCTCCGACGAGGCGCACGAGCGCGCCATGCAGCGCATGATTCAGGCCGGCGTGCGGCCGATGACATCCCTGCAATACCTGCTGGAGCTGCAGCGCGACTGGGCGCGCGGCGACACCTACGAGCTGACGACCGGCATCGCCAAGAAGTTCGGCGGCGCCTATGGCCTCGGCGTCATCTATGCCAAGACCATGCTCGGCGCTCACGAAGGTTGAACCGTCGAAAGTGGCGCTGGCGATTTCGTCGGCGCCACTTGGCAATCCCCTCCGTTCTCCTGGAGCGCCCCATGAAACCCTATGTCATCTCGCTTGCTGCCGGCCTTCTCGTGGGCGTCATCTATGGGCTGTTGAACGTCCGTTCTCCAGCCCCACCCATCATCGCGCTTGTCGGCCTCCTTGGCATCCTCGTCGGCGAACAGCTTCCGCCGCTTGTCAAGAATATGTGGCGCAGTGAACCGGCGGCGCTTTCATGGCTGCATCAGGTGCGCCCGCATGTATTCGGACATTTGCCGCAAGGCGGCTTGCCATCCGAGTTGTCGGGAGCCCGGCCTGCGGACAAGAGCGTACAGGGCTGAACCCCAAAATGGCGAGGCGATGACCATGGATAAAAGCATCACCGCAGACTTGATCCTACATCATGGGCTGATCACCACTCTTGACCGTTCCAATCCGGCTGCAAGCGCCGTCGCCATCAGGGACGGCGAATTCCTGGCCGTCGGCCGTGACCAGGAAATCATGGCATTTGCAGGCGCCACGACCAGGATCATCGACCTCAAGGGCAAGCGCCTGATGCCCGGGCTGATCGACAACCATACCCACGTCGTCCGCGGCGGCCTGAATTTCAACATGGAACTGCGCTGGGACGGCGTCCACTCGCTTGCCGACGCCATGGCAATGCTGAAGCGGCAGGTGGAAATCACCCCCCCGCCGCAATGGGTGCGGGTCATCGGGGGCTTCACCGAGCACCAGTTCTCCGAGAAGCGCCTGCCGACGATCGAGGAAATCAACGCGATCGCGCCGGACACCCCAGTCTTCATTCTCCATCTTTATGACCGCGCCCTGCTCAATGCCGCGGCCCTTCGGGCAGTTGGATACACGAAGGACACGCCAAACCCACCCGGTGGCGAGATCACCCGCGACGCAGCCGGCAATCTGACCGGACTGTTGCTCGCCAAGCCGAACGCCGGCATCCTCTATGCGACGATCGCCAGGGGTCCGAAGCTGCCCTTCGACTACCAGGTCAATTCCACCCGCCATTTCATGCGCGAACTCAACCGTCTCGGCGTGACCGGTGTCATCGACGCCGGCGGCGGCTTCCAGAACTATCCGGACGACTACGCGGTTATCCAGAAGCTCGCAGACGACGGCCTCATGACGGTGCGGCTTGCCTACAACCTATTCACGCAGAAGCCGAAGGAGGAAAAAGACGATTTCCTCAAATGGACCTCCTCGGTCAAATACAAGCAGGGGACCGACTATTTCCGCCACAACGGCGCCGGCGAGATGCTCGTCTTCTCGGCCGCCGATTTCGAGGATTTCCGCGAGCCGCGCCCAGACATGCCGCCGGAGCTGGAAGGCGAACTGGAGGAAGTCGTCCGAATCCTCGCGCAAAACCGATGGCCTTGGCGGCTGCACGCCACCTACGACGAGACGATCAGCCGGGCGCTCGACGTTTTCGAGAAGGTCAACCAGGATATTCCGCTCGACGGCCTCAATTGGTTTTTCGACCATGCCGAGACGATTTCCGAGCAATCGATCGACCGGGTCGCCGCCTTGGGTGGCGGTATCGCCGTCCAACACCGCATGGCCTATCAGGGCGAGTATTTCGTCGAACGCTACGGCCAGGGCGCTGCCGAGGCGACACCGCCGATCGCAAAGATGCTGGAAAGCGGTGCGCGCGTTTCGGCCGGCACTGACGCCACCCGCGTGGCCTCCTACAATCCATGGGTCTCGCTCGCCTGGATGATCACGGGGCGCACGGTCGGCGGCATGCGAATCTACCCGGGCCGCAATTGCCTCGACCGTGAGACGGCGCTTCGCATGTGGACCGAGTATGTCACCTGGTTCTCGAACGACGAGGGCAAGAGAGGCCAGATCGAAAAAGGCCGTCTCGCCGACCTCATCGTCCCCGACAAGGACTTCTTCGCCTGCGCCGAGGACGAGATCTCCTTTCTCACTTCGGAACTCACCATTGTCGGCGGCAAGGTGGTCTATGGCGCGGGTGATTTCGCCTATCTCGACGAGAGTGCCGTTCCACCCGCGATGCCGGACTGGTCACCCGTACGTGTCTTCGGCGGCTACGGCGCCTGGGGCGAGACCTACCTGGCGGGCCGGCAGTCGTTGCGACGGACCGCGATCACCTCCTGCGGCTGTTCATCCGCCTGTGGCATGCACGGCCACGATCACGCCGGCGCGTGGACTTCGAAGCTCCCGGTGTCCGACCTCAAGAGTTTTTTCGGTGCGCTCGGCTGCAGTTGTTGGGCCGCCTGATCTACGGAGCCGCTCATGAACACGAATGCCATCCGCACGATTGAACACAGTTTTGCCGGCAGACCGCTCACCGCCCGTGCCGTGCGCTTCTTGGCGCTGCTTGGCCTCTGTGCCGCCTATATCCAGGGGCCAGTCGTCAAGCTCCTCGATTTCGGCGGCGCCATCGCCGAGATGGAGCATTTCGGACTGCTGCCCGCACCGTTCTTTGCCGCCGCCGTCATCGTTTTCGAACTCGCGACTTCGGCGCTGATTCTGACTGGATATTCGCGCTGGATTGGAGCGCTGGCGCTTGCCGGCTTTACTCTCGGCGCGACATGGATCGCCCTGCGTTTCTGGGAATTGCCGCCGGCCCAATCTACCGTTCTTTCGAAAGAGATGCCGCTGCTGACATCGATAAAGGGTAGCTTCAAATGATAGCGACGGTCTTGGAGCGATCTTCGCTTACACACGTCCTGACTTCGGCGTGAATCGTCAGAGGAATATAGCGTAAGCGGAGATCTTCATGGCCAGACCATCGCTCGGCGTCCTTCTCAGCTTCAACGGCGGCTACGTCGACACAATGGGCTTCCTGGCGCTTGCCGGCCTCTTTACTGCCCATGTCACCGGGAACTTTGTGACGCTGGGCGCCGCGCTCGTCTTCGGAACGACAGGAATTATCGCGAAGCTGCTCGCATTGCCGGTCTTCTGCATCGTCATCCTGCTCACGAGTGTGCTATCGCTGCGCCTCAAGCTTGAAGGACGAAGAGCTATCGTCACGCTCCTGTCCCTCATGTTTGTGCTGTTCACGATTGCCGCTATCGCCGCATACGTTCATGGCCCTGTCTCGAATGGCGACTCGGTGGCTGCGATAGGCATCGGGATGACTCTTGTAACGGCCATGGCAATCCAGAACGGGCTGCATCGGGCCCATCTTTCCAAGCTGCCACCAACAACGCTGATGACCGGCACAACGACGCAGATCATGATCGATCTCGCCGACCTCATGTCCGGCACAGCAACCGACCACATGCGCGAGGTCAAGGAGCGCCTGAAACGCATGGCAACCAGCCTCTTCTGCTTTGCAATTGGTTGCGCTGCCGCGGCACTGGCCTTCGTCGCCTCCCCGACTTGGTGCTTCGTCGTGCCTGTTGGCGTGGTCGCCATCAGCCTTCTGCCCCAGTCCGGCGAACCGTCCGAGGTGTGAGCTCGACAATCTCAAGGAACACGCCGCGCAAACCAAAGGACTGAGCGGTTTTCTCACCAATCCCCGAATGGCGGGCCGGATATCCGCCGTCTCAACATTAGGAACTGTCTCATGAACACGACCGTCAAATCACGCAGGGCATACGACCTGAAAACCCCGACCGGGCTCGGCGCGGAGGCGGCGAAGGACATCGGCGCCGCCGCGACAGCCCTGCTTGCCGACATCTTTGCCCTCTATATGAAGACGAAGAATTTCCATTGGCACATGTCGGGTCCCCATTTCCGCGACTACCACCTTATGCTCGACGATCAGGGTACGGAAATTGTTACGATGACCGACCCGCTGGCAGAGCGAGTGCGCACGCTCGGAGCCTGCACCATCAGGTCGATCGGAGACATTTCCCGCCGGCAGCGACTCAAGGACAACGACGCGGATTTCGTCCATCCGCACGAGATGCTCGCCGAACTGCGCGAGGATAATGCAACACTCGTCGCAAGCCTGCGCACGATGCACGATCTCTGCGACGAACATGGCGACCTGGCCACCGCCAGCCTTCTGGAAAACTGGATCGATGAGAGCGAGAAGCGTGTCTGGTTCCTGTTCGAGACGCTGCGCGGTACCAACGGATGATGTGTAGTGCCGCAACGGCCACACGGTCACCGCGGATCAACTACTGCGGCGCCTCCATCGCCGTTGCCTTCGAAGAGGTCGACACCGGAGCCTGGCGAAACAGGTCCTGAGCCGGACATCGCCAGCGAAGCCGGCACTCCTACAAAAGACCAGGGTAAGGGCCGGCCGACCTTTAAGCATCAACTAAACGGAAGGTCGCTACGTCGCTGACCCCCGACGAGCAAGCCGTCGTTATCCTCGAACTTGTTGCCGATCATCGGCGGCCAGCCCGTCGGATACCGGAATACAGGGTCTCAGCACGACCATCGGCCAGCTGTTCTCGGCAGCCCTTGCGGGCCAGTCGAGTGTCTTCCAAGCGCACTTAAGCGGGTCCGGGACGCCGCGACCACAACAATGACCAAAGGCGGTTACATGACATAAGCGTCCTCCTGATGCTTTAAGATCATCAGGGGCAATCGGGCGCTCTTTTTTGCTATCATCCGCAAGTTCCAGCAAGTCAGATAGGGCGAGATTTCATGGCTAGAGAGTTGGAAGGCAAGATTGCCGCCGTCACAGGGGCGGCGTCTGGTATCGGACTGGCGAGTGCTGAGGCAATGTTGGCTGCAGGCGCGCGCGTGGTGATGATCGATCGCGACAAGGCGGCTCTCGAGTCGATCCAGGCCAAGCATGGGGAGGCGGTCATCCCGCTTGTCATCGACCTCCTCGACCCCAAGGACTGTGCGACCCTGATGCCACGCGTTCTGCAAACAGCAGGTCAGCTCGACATCTTTCATGCCAATGCGGGCACCTATGTGGGTGGTGACCTAGTGGACTCTGACACGGGTGCTATCGACCGGATGCTGAACTTGAACGTTAACGTCGTGATGAAGAATGTGCACGATGTGCTCCCGCACATGATCGGACGACGGACGGGCGACATCATCATCACCAGTTCCTTGGCCGCCCATTTTCCAACGCCATGGGAGCCAGTCTATGCGTCGTCCAAGTGGGCGATCAACTGCTTTGTACAGACGGTCCGACGTCAGGTGTTCAAGCATGGCATTCGGCTCGGTTCGATTTCGCCAGGCCCTGTGATCAGCGCGCTTCTGGCGGACTGGCCACCGGAGAAGCTGAAGGAAGCCAGGGAGTCGGGAAGCCTGCTGGAAGCAGCCGAAGTGGCGAACGTGATCATCTTTATGCTGACGCGTCCTCGCGGCATGACGATCCGCGACGTGGTCATGATGCCAACCAACTTCGATCTCTGAGGACCGGATGCGACTGAAGTCGAGGCATGACCGGACACGGCTTGCGCCCGATATATGGCGAGCGCCTTTTGTTGTCTCGCAAGGCAGGCTGGCGTTTTTCAAAAACATCCTTGACCACAGGAACCGCCGAAAAGACGTTCGGCTACCGGTATGTAACAATGCCTAGGGCACCCTTTCCAGGGGCGCTCGCACTGTTCGGCTCGTTGAAGACGTTGATTTTTCGCACCCGCAGCTGCTGGTGACACGACCGTGGCGTTCGGTTGCTACCGAATGCCCAGAACTTGAGCCGACCAAGCCGAATGCGTCCGGCGTGGCGTTGGGTTCCGTCCGTTGCGAAGCGCACGCCATTTTGGCGCAGACCCTAGATTTTCCCTTGCGCCAATAGGCAGTCACGGTCATCTCTCCAGCTGCGTACTTCGGCCAGATAGAAAGCGATTTCGCCGAGGTTCTGGTAGTGCTCGGGCCTTCTGTCCGCGCGGGCCTCCATATTGCGGTGCTCGCGATTTCTCAGCCGTTCGAAGACAGCAAGAAAACGATCGATCACCCAGCCGTCGTCATACATCCGCATGAATGCGTCGTACGCGCGTTGTGGCGTGATCCTTTCGGATACGTGAACACACTTGAGCAGTGTGTGGTCATCGCTGCAAAGGTAGCTCAAGCACCGCCGTAGGACTACGCCTCCCAAAGACTCGGCGTGATCGCGGGCAAGCTCGAATTCGCCTGGAATTCCACCTCCGGTAGCCGCGTATCTAATGACCGAACCTGGCTGGGGGAGCGCAAGGTCATCCAGACTGAAGACCTCGTAGCCGAAATGTGCAGGCACAATGTCTACGGTTCGCCAGCTGACCGAGGCGCTGCGCCGTTTGAAGGGGCCGTAACTAGACATCACACTGCAACCGTGAGCGTAGAGTAAAAAGTCCTCGTCCCGGATTCTGTCGTCAAGGTCGTCTTCTTCAGCGCTAGAAGGGGTGATGCCCTCGCTAAATCGTCTGTTCCAATTGTCGATGGCCCGCATAAGCGGCGCGCTCATCGCTTGCGCCAAGCGGTGCGCATATTCCTCCGCGGCTTCCCGTTCACAAGCAGCTTCCCAGTCCCGGACGTCTATGTTCCGGAGCTTCGAAAGATCAAGTCTGTCGGCCATGTTCATTCTCCCATCCCACGAACACGGCGGCGTCCCCGTGCTTGACGGGGGGCTGCGGCGCGCGGGCAAAGGTAGGATCCGGCGATCTCGATGCTGCAGCCTCTGTGACATATTGATTTCCCTTTCGTGTCGGCATGGCATGCGCTTCCGATAGGAAAAGTCTTTGTCACAAACGTCTTTTACGCAATGCTTTTCTGAAGGTTTTCTGAAAGCATTTTGTCAACAATTACGAACGCCTTGCTTTGTAAAACCGCTTCAACAATTTTGTATTCCTTTTTCGCCTGCGGACACTTGTTCCGACGTCGTGCTTCATTTTTGCAATGACTCTAGGTGTTTGATCCCGGGCTTTAATGGCCTTTCGGTTCGAGTTTGCATGGCCGCTCAGCGATACCAAATTAGTAACCAGAATTTGCAGCGACAGCGCGCAACCGGTGGTTGGCCACAAACCGATATATAGTTTTCACTCGAAGTTAGGATTTTGACGTTGAGAGTGCCCCCCATTACAGCAGTGGGAGTTGAAATTGGAATTTACAAAACCCGGACGCGACGATGTCGAGGCTATTCAGGATGAACATGTCGCGGTCGTCCATATCGAGCCTGTTGAACTGGAGCCCGAGCCTGACCTGAGCAAGACGTTGCATTCGCTGAAGACCGTAGTGCTCAAGCAGAACCAGCGCATGGCGGAATCCTACTTTCGGATCGCCGCCGAAATCGAGCGGGTACGCGACCATCTTCCGGCATCCAAGATGAAGACGTTCCTGGTGTCGGAGTGCGGTCTCAACCGCAGCGACATCGGCATGTACCTGCGGCTCACGGAAGCCTTGGGCGAGCATGCGAAGACAATCACCGCTCGCGGGCTGCCAATGACGGTCGCCAAGTCGTTGATTGCCGCGCCTGAGGCTGTCCGCAAGGAAGCCCTCGATCGAATTGAAGCGGGAAGCTTCGTCCATTCAAGCGACGTGTCCAATATCAAGCGCCGCCAACGGGAAATGGCTTCGGATCCGCGGATGGAACTGGAGCGCCGTCGGCTGAAGGTGCTGCGACAGTCGGCACAACGCAAGGCGCAGGTCGACCTCGACACATTTGCCAGCAGGTTCATCTTCTTCGCCCAGTCCCTGATCGCCTTCTTCAACGACGCGCAGGACGACGGTGCCGATCTCGCGAAACTCAAAACACGCCGGACTCGTCTGCAAGAGGAAGCCGGTCGCTGTCTTCGCGAATTCGAGACTGTGTTCGACACGACCGGACTGCCCGGCGCATGGGAGTATGGCTTCCACGGCAACGATGGCCAGCTTGTCCGGCTGGCTCAGGCATATGACGGCCTTCGCAGTTTGGCTGATGGCACATTCAAGGCCGTCGACGAGGAGAATGGCAACCCGTTCGACAGGGACCATGATCACATCGATCGGGATCTTGTTGAGAATGTCATTTGGCTGTTCAACGACAACGGCATATCCAAAGATGATCTCAAGGCGCGCAAACTTCCGGCCGAGCCGGCTGTGTCAAAGGAAGACAACCCGCCATTTCGCCTTACGTCGCTTGAGATCTGCGCCGGCGCGGGCGGACAGGCTCTCGGACTTCACGCGGCCGGATTTGACGCCCTGGCGTTGTACGAGCGCAATCCTGCGGCGGCCGAGACGTTGATGGCGAATTGCTGGTTTGGACCGGTCCATTGCGCCGATGTCACTCAGGTGGATTTTCGTCACCATCGCGGCAATGTCGATCTCGTGGCGGGGGGAGTGCCTTGCCAGCCGCATTCGAGCATCGGCAAACGAAAAGGCCGAGACGACGAACGCGACCTGTTTATGGAAGCGGTCAGGCTGGTTGATGAAGTCCAGCCGCGAGCCTTTTTCTTCGAAAACGTGAAAGGCTTCGGCTTCCAGGCCAATGCCGATTACCGGGCCGATCTGTACAAGAAGTTCGCCGATCTTGGATATCAGAGCCAGATATTCTCGATTAATGGTAGCGACTACGGTCTCGCGCAGCTGCGTCCGCGTATCGCCTTTGTCGGTTTCCGTGACGTCCCAATCCAGCGGTTCCAGATGCCGCCAAAATTCCCCGAATGGAGCCGGACGGTTGGCGAGACATTGCTCGATCTTGTCTCGGCAAATGGCTGGTCCGGGGCCGAAGAATGGGCAAGAAATTATGCAAACCGTCGCGGGTCGACCATCGTTGGCGGCTCGGAACAGTCAGGTCGCCTGGCGTTTTCGTCGAACCTTCGCAAAGAAGACTGGCTGGACATGAAAATCGATCCGTTCGGTATTGGTGAAACGGCTCCTGGACCGAATCACGAAGTTGATGACCTGTTCCCGCTCACTCTTGAGATGGGGGCTCGGCTGCAAGGTTTCCCTGACGGATGGCAGTTTGTCGGCGCCGGCGCCGAAGGTTCGGACAAGGACCGCAAGACAAAAACCCGACAGATCGCGAACGCGCTCCCACCGATCATGGCCCACGCCGTCGGCCTGGCAATCTACAATGCCCTCACTGGTGTCGAATTCGACTACGCCCAGGCGCTAAGATTGCCCGAGATGCCACCTGAGCGCAGCAGGAAACGATTGAAGCTCACCGAGATGCGTAACCTCGAAAACTATCATCGCGGCGTGTAGCAGGGACTCGTCTAAAGTCTCCCGGAGTGTGACCGAGACCTCCGGGAGACTAATTTTTGTACAGAGAATGAATATCAGAGATCCGCAGCACTGCGAATCTCTGTGGTTCTTATGCATGAGGGGGAGCCCCCTGCGCATGGACGGGCTGGGAGCTTTGACGTGACTGCCTCAGTTCCCCCTCCCCGGCTGCCACCTTTCCAAAGCGGATCAGAGTAGCTACTCGGCAAGGACGGCTTTGGGCGGATTGTGTTGAAAAACACCGGCTGAAGCAGCTCTGAGCACTGATTCAATCTCCTTGGTAAGGAGATTTGAGTCGATGATGGGCGACCCGACGGTGATGCAGGAGGCGCTGTTCTACGAGTTCAGCATCGAGCGTCCCGTCCCTGCTGACCATCTGTTGCGCTCGATCGACCGCTTCGCCGTGCGACTAGATTGCGATTACGGTCGCGACCGATGTCCCGGATGTGAATGTCGATGGTGCTCACTTCGAAACCCCTCATATGCTGAAACGATCAATTCCGATTGGATCCGGCTCTGCCTCATTCGCCTCGGGCTGCCTACTTCATCGTCCGATCTACAGCGCAGCCGCCTGACCATGAAACGCGCCAACCCTGACGATGGGCGTGACCGGCACGCCGTCGCGAGGGCCGCGTTCATGCTGCGCAATCCACCGGAGCCGCCGCTGGCTGCGTTTCGGCCCGCACGGCTGGAGACGATAATGGCCCGACACCCTGATGCGGTGACCCAGTCTCCAACCCTCGCCCAAACTTTTTCGTTGCCCGTGATCGAGGCGGCGAGCGGTCACACGCCAAACCCGGAACAGGCTGAACTTTTTGGCGTTGGCAGCGGCTTTCCGGCCCAGCCTGCCTTCATGTCCGGCAGGTAGACGGGGCAACATTTCCCAGGGCTGCCTTTCGGCGGCCTCCATCTCGGTCAGGGTATAGGTCGTTGCCAGGTACGCGAAGCTCTCCAGGCCTTTGAGGACTTCGTGCAGATCGACGCCGGCAGCCCGTGCGATCTCGACCAGCGGCCGTAAAGAAGGCGCGGACACACCAATGTGGGTCTGGAATTTCCTGACATCCCGGTCGTGACACTGATCCGTCAGAAGACGATCATCGCCTTCAAGCCATGCGACCCGGCGAGCGCCTTTACGCCCCGGTTCCGCGAAGACGGCACAGAAGCGGATGCCTCCGTCGGCTTCGGTGACAAACAGGGCGCAAAGCTGCAGGGCATCGCTGAACAGCAGGGCGCGATCGGCGATGTCCAGGTAGATTGTGCCGTGCCGCGATACAGCCTCACGAGCGTATCCGCGTACTTCCGGCGACACCCGTGTCCCGACGAGTTCGCGGACGACCTCACGGTCGAGTGCGGCCGCTAGCGGCACCCGATCCGTCTCCATACAGAAGGGTGACAGGCTCACCTGCCACACCGCGTTTTCCAACGCCACTTTCCGGGCGCCGGGAAAAGCGGCATACGCCGACGCCGCCTGCGATGGCGCCTGACGCGATTCCTGCACCATCAGTCGAAAAGCAAATGCATCGTCGGACAGAGCCCGCCGGCGCGTCTCGGCGTCGAGTGTGTCCAGGGATTTCGGGAAATGCTCGCACATCCGTCGAAGAGATGCGCTTGCACCGCTTACGTACCAGTCCAGCCAGGTCTGCATGTTTTTCGCCCTCCGTGTTCTGCGATGAACCAAGGGTGGCGCGCTTTGAGAGCGATGGGAGCGCCCAAACTGCAACACTGGGAAGTTGCTTTTGATTTTTGGATGACGAGCAGCCTTGCCATCGACATCCGCCGAAGGAGGAGGCGGCTCTGGTCTATGCCATATGGATTTTCGATGAGCCCCCGCTGAAGCTCCGACATTGATCGCCCGTGCGCCAATAGTGCCGCTGGCAATGACCGCGTGCCCTCGGCAGCTCCGAAGGCAGGGCGACAATGGAATGGCAGCCTGTTGGTCTTCCCCGAAAGGCGACATTCCGCCATCTTCCCGAAGCGGATAAAGTTTTCCGCGCGTCATGATAGGTCGTAATAAATTGCGTTTGACACCTTTTGGTTACATGCCACCGAGAGGCGTTTGTCGCATGCATGCCAGATCGGCAGCCTCATCTCGTAGTGAGCGTATCGAAGTGACGGGGGACGGACATGCCGAGGCCAGCAGACGCCGCAAACAGCGAACAACAGCGGCGGCAGCGGCGCTATCGCGCTCGCCTCCGCGCGACCGGGCAACCGGAGGCATCCATGGTCGATGCCGCGGTCGCAGCGGCAGTTGCCGCGTATGTCGATAGAGCCGCGCTCGATCCGTCTCTCGATACGATGGCCCTTGGGCGAATTCTGCGAGATGCCGTCGACAGGCTCGCCGAAGCCGGCTGTGATCGCGATCAATCACGCCTCAAAGTCATCCGCCGCGCGGGACGTTTTGGTCGTTCGGTCCCGCCAGGCCTCGATGGAGATTCCGGGAAATGACGGCGGTCTCGTCGCGAAGACAACTTCGGCCAATCATTGCTCTCCCCGTTACTTCGTCACGCGGAATCGGAATTCCGTCTCCGGCGGTAGTGACAATACTGGCGCGGCTTTATCACCCGAGCCGGCAATACCCGGAATAAGGCGCGCCAAACACGCTCCGTGACTTTGACGCGGACGGTTTTGGAGCGTCGCTGGGACTAACGCGAAACGCGTAGGAATGTGATGACGCCATGGGAATTTGGCGTCAGGATTAACGGCAAGGAAGTCAAAGCCGTTCTCTGTCGCAACCAACGTTAAGGACATGAATGATGCAACCGGGTGCCGGTGGAGGAACGATGGACGCGCCTGGCTGCGGCAACATCTTTGGCGATTTCGGCGGCTCCGATCGGGACTGCGCGCTCGCCAAGGCCGATATTGCCAGCAGGATCATTCTCGCCATGGAGTCGTCCAGATTGATGGATGAGGAGGCAGCCGCCCTGACCGGCCTCGAACGAGATCAGATGCGGTGCATAATTCGCGGGCGGGTAGTCGACGGGATATCGGCCGAGAGAATGCAGGCTGCGCTGGAAGCACTCGAAATTTGGCAAAGGGCACGAGCTTTTATCGCGGGATGAAGACCAAGCCTCAGCGCGGAGGAACTGGTGAACAAGGGATGGATTGGCTCCGTTCGGCATTCACGAGCTTTTTCGGGTATTCGCGGGCATTTTGTTTGCTTTGGGGCGATGTGAGTCCTGTTCGGAACGAAAGAACTGCGCATTGACCTCGTGAATGAACATCTAGCCATCGGTGTGGGTTTCCCTCTCGGAGAAGGAACACTGCAGCAACCACGGTCTAGCGGGGCGCGGAATCTGGAAGATGATCGTCGTCTTCGGGATCGTCGAAAACGAACTGCACGCCGTCGATGGGGCCGGCGGGGATCAGGTTTGCGAAGCCACTCATTTTTTTGGTCTTCGGAGCCTCTTCGATCTTTTCTGCCAAATGCGCCGGGATCGGCCAGGCGATCTCGTCTCCAGACCACGTCAGGATTGATCCTCCGACGTGCATGCTCTCCGGCAGCGCGACACTGCGTTGCCTCGTGGTCGAGAGGTAGACGTCGCCACCGATCGTCAGCCGCTCGGGTATCTCGGCAATCCCATGCCCGATGATCATGTTGCCCAGCACGGTCAAGCCCGGCGGCAGGACAACCGACATGCCGTTGGGAATCGACGCATTGAGCTTGTCGAACGTAGCCCCGGCTGGGATCTCGTCGATGTCGTGCTCGACTCCGTTGATGTCGACGGCATACGGCCAGAAGCCTCCCCTGCCCTTCCACCTGACCGCCTTCGCCAGCGGCTTCAGGACCGCTATGTGCCTCGCTTCCGGACTGGCGTTGCGCTTGCCTTTGATCTGGTCGATCTCTCCGCGGTTGATTTTGATGGTGGCGACGGGGCGCCCCCTTCGGTCCCGCAGGGAATAGATCTCGTGGTGGCCGGCGGCCAGTCCTGCGTCGTAGCTTCCGTGGCCTACGCAGTGATGCATCCGTCGGGATTCAAGGTCGAGGGCTTCCGGGGTCAGCAGCTTGACGAGCTTGTAGCCGTCCTCAAGGTCCGCGACGCAGCGCTCGTCGGCGACGCCGAGCGATTTGGCAACCTGCGCGTTCCTGCGGTCCATGGATTTGTCGGCCTCGCGCACCAGGTCCTCGTAGCCGGCGCATTTCAGCAACTTGCGCGGCCGGCCCCGGTCATCCGTATTTTCAAGCCAAGGCACACCTTCGCACTGATCGACGGCGAGCCAGTCGAGTATGTGCAGGAGGACTTCGCGACGCGGGAACGGATCATGCCAGCCTTCGGATATGACCGTCGGGTATCCCTCGCGGATCCGGTTCGCCGCGATGCGGCCTACGCTGCAGCGCAGAAGAAAGGCGACCCCGATGTCGATGTCGTATTCCTCGTAGATTCCGTGCAGGTATTCCTCGACCGCTTCGACATCCTGCGGCAGCAATCCCTTGAGATTCATTGTCATCCCTCTTCAGTTCCCTGAAGAAGGATCGCCCGACGTCCCGCCTGGTTCAAATCGTTCCGTCGGCAAATTTAGTTGACGATGCCTATGCGTAGCTTCGACGCGTCAACATTGCTTCTCGAAATATTTCAAAGTATCACGCGATCCCTTCGAGCCGCATCCGCCGCCGATCTCCCGAGAATGAGAACACGCGCTCGGAAAGAAGACGCGGCTGTGGCGGAGGCGAATCGCGGAAGGCAAGAAGCCACGCGAGATCGGGGCGGTCCTGGCAGTTGGTGCAGGAGCTGTCGCACCTGGCGTGTCTCCCGCCACGGTCGGACGTAGGAATAGGCGAGTTGGGGACCTCCAGATTGGCATCAGAACCAGGGCGTATCCCGTTCTAATCCCCCAAATCAGCGTCAGAATCGCTGTTTTCCACGTTTTTCACCACGGACCGGCATGGGAAATTCTGCGGTTGTCGATGGCGATTTTAATGAAGAAAGCAGGCTATCAGGAGATAGCGACCATGTATCCCAATCGAACTAGCTCGGTACACAACCTCAATGGGTCGGAGAAGTCGATCATCGCCCTGCTGGCGCAACAAGACAGCGCCCACGTTCAGTCGATTTGGCCGAATGATCGTATCAGCGTTACTTCTATGCCTGGAATGGCGATCGCCCTGCGCTCCTAGCATTCTGTAGATGCGGCCTAGCAGGGTGGATTTTGGCTGAACGGTCCGGTCCAGGTAACGGCTCCGTTCCGGAAGCTACGATGGACAATATCGCTGAGGAACTGGCCCGCGTCCCTAATGTCTTTGTCGGCAAACGAGGCTCAGGAATGTTGAAGTGGATCTGTGCGAGGTGATCTCGAAGGCCGGGCCGCCGTTGATTAGCCTGTCGCCAAAAGCTAGGAAGGCTAAATGCTTTAAAGGAGAAAGCCCTTGGCCGACGAATCCATCAACCTGATCGAATTAACCGCAGATATCGTTTCCGCCTACGTCAGCAATAATCCTGTGCCGGCTGCGTCACTGCCGGAACTGATCCACAGCGTGAACCTGTCTTTGTCGAAGGTCGGACAACCTGCAGAGCCCGAAAAACCGGTTCTCACGCCTGCTGTTAATCCGAAGAAGTCGATTTTCCCTGGCTACATCGTCTGCCTCGAGGACGGGAAGCAGTTCAAATCGCTGAAGCGCCACCTGAACGTCCACTATGGCCTGACACCCGATGAGTACAGGGCCAAGTGGGACCTACCGCGCGATTACCCTATGGTGGCCCCGAACTATGCTGCGCAGCGTTCAGCCTTGGCCAAATCAATCGGGCTTGGCCGGAAAGCAATGCCACCCAAGAAAGCTCCGGCTAAGCGAAAAGCCAAATAGTCAGGCCGTCCATAGCGCGCAAAGTCCTGTGCGCGCTTCCGCGATCACACCATTACCGCATGTCTGCGGATCGGGCCATTCTTGAAGTGCGGCGGATCTGATGTCCGCTTGGCCGGCGCTGCACAGCCCAACAGCTCCCACCCTGGCGCCGGCCATTTTAGCCCGCGGGGAACTTGCCGACGCGGGCGACGTTCGCTTGTATGGCTCTCGTCACCTGGTTATTCACCCATGCAGCTCTAGACCCTCAAAGCTCGCCCAGGAATTGCCGCATTTGCTTTGCTAGCTGGTATGCGCAATCGCATGCCGAGGCACGACGTGGGCAATTCTCTCATGCGCTTTGGTATTCCTCCAAATGCCCAGCCTACGAACTTGATCCAGGCCGTGCCATGGAGGTTGCTGTGTCCGTCGGCCTTCCAGATACCCCTAGCTCGATCATGGTCACTGCAAACGAAGGAATCAGTTCGATGATCTCGAACGTGGTGCCATTTCTGGGCCACCCAGAACCGGCGCAGCTATCCGACATTGAGTGCCGTGCCGCCTACTCGTTGTTCGGCCCAGACGGGACTCAGATCAAGGGGCTTTTCCGCCTTCGCATTAGCGAATAGAGCGCGCGTTGGTACGCAGCCTGCTTCAGCGCCCGCCGGTGACCGCGTGTTAGGAAGTGGATGCTTTCTGGGGATGCCGTGGCTGGGTAAGTCCCCAGAACACCCGACGTTCCGAAACTATTGCTTGCGGCTCCGTCGAAAGTCTTCCTCGGCAAGCGCCCGCAGATTGCGAAGGTGATTTTCAATCAACATGAAAGTCGCCAGGGTGCCACAGATGCTTGCGGCGATAACAAATCCCGTCAACGCTCCGATGATGATCCCGACCAAGGCATTGCGGTCGTGAGTATTTGCCCACTGCGAGCCGACGATGCCGCCAAGAAACGTGATCATAAACGCCAGCGCTACATTCAGCGTGGCAAGCATGTCCGACAGCCATCTATTCATCATTGAAGTGCCCTCCCGTTGTCCTAGTGAATGGGTACCGCACAACGTGTTGGCGGACCAACTGGACTCTTTACGGCAAAGGACGCATCCTCTCATCGGGGAAGAGGGGCGTGGACAAGTCTCGATACGACAACCGATCTGATCAATGGCGCAAGCGGCGTGGTGCGCAGCGGATGCATGCGCGCATGCTAGCGGGCATTCCGAAGCGACTTGTACTCGTGACGCTTGCTGCGATGGCCGCCTTCGTCGCGCAGTTCATCGTGCAGCACAGTGAAAGCGCCCCCGACCTGAGCGTCTCCCATTGGATTGGGCGATCGCCCGAGCCGATCGCCGGCGTCGCGTCAGTCATCGACGGCGACACGATCGAGATCCACGGCCAGCGGATTCGCTTCAACGGCATCGACGCCCCTGAGTCAGCCCAGCAATGCGACCATGCCAAGGGCGTTCGCTATCGGTGCGGCGCGAAGGCCGCGGCAGCGCTCGACGGGTTCCTGGCCGCCTCGAGGCCGGTCACATGCACCTTTGTCGCGTGGGACCGCTACAACCGCTTCGTAGGCGACTGCCGGCGCGCAGACGGCGCCAATGTGGCCGCCTGGATGGTCGAGCACGGCCAGGCGCTCGACTGGCCCAAATACAGCCATGGCGCCTATGCAGCGCAGCAGGCCAAAGCGGAGGCAGCTAAGGTCGGTTTGTGGGCCGGAACATTTCAGGCGCCTTGGGATTGGCGCGCGGGTCATGCGGGCGGCGCTGCCCCGTCGAGCCAGCCGCTCGGCATCGTCAGCCGGCGACTGGTCGCGCAGAGCGGCTATTCCTGCGAGCCACGGCGGAAATGCTCGCAAATCAGTTCGTGCGACGAGGCAAACTGGTATCTCACCAACTGCCCATGGGGTGGCAGGCTGGACCGGGACAGCGACGGCGTTCCGTGTGAAAGTCTGTGCTGAATGCCTCGTCGACCGGCCAAACCATTTGATCTGGATTTACAGCAAACTTCCAGAAAGCTCTTGTTCCTTGGGGACTGCGGTCGGGTTGAAATGTACCACCGCGTCCTTGCCATCTCCAATAAAGCTGAACGGGAACTCGGGTGCGGATGGGTCCGGACGCCTCTGCTTTTTGCTCTTTTCTGGTTTAGAAGATTGGCGGAAGAATTCCCGGGAAACATGCCCTAGCGACGGGATGATTGGACGCTCCCCGTTGAACCATCGCTCGATTGAAACGATCTGCAATCTGGGCAGGTGGCCGTGGGCGGTATCGACAAAGCCAAAGGATGCGGCTTCCGACCGCATATCGCGCGTGGGTTCCCGAAGGCAGATGAATAAGCCCATTTCCGCGCGTTCACGATCGATCACGGCTTTGAACTCGCGTACATCTTTGGTGCCGATATGCTGACCACCTTTGACGGACGTCAGCACCCGTCCCCACCCGCGCGGGCCGTTCATGAAATACATTTGACCGTCGATGCCACGATCTGGGCCTTTTCGAATCTCTTTTAGCGCCTGGACGCCCACCAAATAGTTGGCCCACCATTGAAATTGGTATTTGTCGCGCCCGGCGAGGCGGGCAGCACTGGCGAAGTCGCGGGGAATGCCCCCAAGATCATAGTCCACCTTACCAGGCATATCGGCCAAGCGGTCTTCGATCACGCGGATGGCATGATACGCCACATCAATACCGATCCACTTACGCCCAGCCAACTGAGCAGCAGCAATGGTGGTCCCGCAGCCACAGAATGGGTCCAGCACCACCTCACCCTCATTGGCCGAAGAACGGAGTATCCTATCCAACAGTGCCACAGGTTTCTGGGTGGGATAGTGCAATCTTTCCGCCGCTCGATTGTGCAGAGGTTTGATGTCCGTCCAAATGTCCTGAAGGGCGACTCCCGGCAGATCCTCCGGATATTGTCGGAGCCGAGGCATCCCCCCTGGCTTCTTCGGCCAATGAACCCTCCCAGCAAGATCAAGGGCGTCAAGTTGGTCGGGCGACGTTGACCAGTGCCGCCCCTTGGCGGTTATATCTATGCCGCGCCATGGCTTGCCAGTTTCCCCGTTCCTTTTTCCCGCGCCGGTGAGATCAGTGCGCTTCCACCGCCTGCCGTCGGCATCCGCCTGATCAAAGAAAGTGTCCAAATATTCTGCTTCGTAGGGCTGATATTGAGCGTTCCAACAATGCCTATCTCCCCGCGAATAGAATAGTAAAACATCATGGATTGGCCCGTAGCGCCGTGCGCTGCTGTGCGCGCTGGTTCTCTTCCAAATTACTTCGTTCAGAAAATTTGTGGGGCCGAAAATCGCGTCGAGAATGATCTTGAGATAGTGGCTCGCCGTCGGATCACAATGCAAATACAGGCTTCCTGTTGGCTTTAGAACACGTCGCAACTCGTGCAACCGTTGCGCCATCATGACCAAATAAGCCATCATATCGCTGTCACCGAGCGCAGCATGCAGAGCGTGGACAATCGATGTGACACTGCCGCCAGTATGCATAATCTCGTCGAAAGCCCACTTAGCTTCCGGCCCCCAGGTCCACGTATCTCGGAATGCTTCTACTTGAGCGCTGGCAGCATCCTCGTCCGGGGTTCGAAAGAGGACGTTGTAGTTGGCTTGGCTGTTAAATGGTGGATCCAGATAGACAAGATCGACACTTTCGTTCGCAATTTCTTCACGGAGAATCGTCAAATTATCTCCGAACCAAAGCTGATTTTTCATCTCGGTCCCCACCGCTGCGAATGATACTTTGCAGGAACTTCGCTGATAAGCGGTTAACCATGCCTCAGGCCATCCGATGCTTCGCCCGTGATCGCTGACGGCTGGCGCCGTAATTGCGGGCCGTTCGTGCATGACTCATCCATAAGCAGTCTCAACAAGTCTCTGGACTCCCGCGCGGAACTTGCCTCAAGTGTTTTCGGGGGAGATCAATGAAAACGACAACGCTTCTTGCGAGCCGCAGACTACGCGGGTATCAGACGACGTTCCTCCTGTGCCAGGGCTGCAAAAATGTGCAGCTGAAAGTCTGTTGCGTGGGGCATTTCAGCGACAACAAGCTGAACGCCCTTGTCCATCATCGTCGCGATAAAGCTGACCCGTCTGGAGAAGCGGTCAAGTCGGGCGATCAATAGCGACGCTCCCACCTTCTTTGTCGCAATCATCGCTTTTGCCAGTTCAGATCTTTGATCGTTCCTACCTGATTCCACCTCAACGAACTCAGCGACCAGCGACCCGTTGGCCTGTGCAAATTGGCGGACCATCTGCTGCTGAGCCTCTAAACCGAGGCCGGATCGAGCCTGCTTCTTCGTGGAAACCCTATAGTAGCCGACATATTTCATGGAGCCTCGTCAAACATAAACGCTGGTTTAGGGTTTAAGGGCTCCTCCTAAAGGCGTTTCGAGACAATGGCGCTCAGTCTGTAGAGGAGACGCCGACGTGATATCGAGAGAAGAGCCTGTATCGGCTGGTCTGATCACAGCCGGTAATCGATGCTGCTGAGCTGTTAGGCGTGCGCCACAAATCGGCCATTGAACCCGAAGATCATTATTCCCACATTCGTTTTGGTTGGGGGTATGACCTTCATGGCTGCGGAACGAACCTGGGTTTTTTATCGCCGACACGATGACACGGGTCGCGATCACACGTTCCAGGACCCGCCAAAGTCGCCGATGTTTGATGCCCACGGATTCACCGGCAGCGAACTTGCACGCATGCGGCTGTGCCCGGTGGACTATTTCGCTGCTGATGCGCGCTGGAAGTCGACTTACAGATGCCAAATACCCGAATATTCCCGGCGGTTTGTCAGCTGCCTACCAGTTTTCATGAGCACATACGATTTCTGCAAGCGTGATGCTAAGAATACCGTTCGGGCCAATGACTATTTTAGTTTTTTATGCGAGCACGACGGCGACAAACTATGCCCAAAATCCCTCCGTACCCTCTCGGAAAGGCTCCACGACCTGAAATTGATCACTTTGGTTCGTGAAGCGAACGCCAATATTTTGTTCTTCACGGCCTGGCAAAAGCACCAGCTCCTCGTCGCTACATCGGTTGAAAATCCCGACCCGGCGCCCCGGTTTCAGGTGCTCACCTATCACGGCGTTCCGCTTACCGGACCCGCAAAATAGGAAAGTTTTTCCCGATTCTATAGCGCAATTTGGCCCCCGCTTTACGGTTGCGATAAGTCGCCGATGCGACCCTTTCCGGATCAACGACCGGGAAAATCTGTAAAAGGGGCACAACATGTTCAAGCAGATTGGCGCTGGACTTTCTCACAGCATCGTTCGGAAAGGCTGTGTTCTGGGCCTGGTGGGGGCGCTCAGCTTCAACGCCGCCATCCCGGCGCATGCGATTGATCCCCTGACAGCAGCAACCGCTGCCGGCGGCCTCCTGTCCATGTTCAACAAGCAGAACGACATCAATGGCGCTCGAATAAGTGCAATTCTGGAGATGCTGTCGGCTCTTGGGAAGAGCATGGATAGCGTCCAAGGTTCCCTCGTAACGGTACTCGAACGCACAGAGAATCTCGGCAAGACCAGCTACGATGCCACCATCAAGGCAATCGAATGGGACCGGCTGAACACTGTAATCGCTCAGGTCAAGATGGTCAGGGGTTTGATTGAGCAAGCCAAGGCTTATGGCAACGGCCAGTTCAAGGACGGCAGGCTGAAAGGGTTGGCATACCAGGCCGACATCCGGCGCTCTGCCCTGGATCTCCGGCTGAAGCGGGAAGAAATCTCGGCGATGTCAGTCGCCGGCGTGCCCGGACTGATCGCGGCTGTCTACGCAGAAATGTTTGCCAATCAGCAGTCCGAATACGCCGAAGAGAATCCCATGGTCCGGCGTTCCGCGATCGCGCAGCTCGAAAAGACGCTCGATGACGGGACAAAAGGTGGTTTCCTCGAACTGGAGACACAGCTCCGCTCCGATATCATTGAGAAAAAATACGCGATCGCGAAGGAGCTGGGGCTGCAAGACGGTCTCGTCAAGGAAGGGACTTTCCCGTGGTTCAGCCATACCCTTATGCGCCGGGAACAGCATGAAGAGTGGTGCGATCCACCTATGGGGCCAGATGGTTTTGAATATTGTCACTCGGCGTTTACTGTTGATGTCCCGGTCCACAGCCGAACCTGGCAGCGTCAAGTAAGGCTCCTGTCGGTATCTGGCGGCTCGCCGGACCTCGTCACGATCGAGGTTTCTCCTGTCCCCCCGGCGCAAGAAACGCCTGGCGCAGTGCCTGGTTCGAGCGCCCACCTCGATTCCGATGCGGACTTTGAAAAGGCCGACCTGCGGCTGCAGGACACGACGTTGGCTAACAACATCGAACTGCACAACGCGATGGTTCTCGCACTTTCAGAATATCAGCGCCTGGAAGGATTGGTACGTCGCACGATCGCTGCTCTTTCCATGGAAGACTCCGTCATCCCCGACTCGGCAATTGAAGAAGCGATCGCCTTCGTCGGACGCGCCACCAGTGCTTCCGACGCTATCGTGGCAGAGAGCTCCCATCAGGAAACCACGGCCCGCGACGAGGATATGGCCGCTGCGAGTGCCAACTTTCACAAGGTAGAGCGCGAGCATCAGGTGCGAATCGCCAAACTCATCGCTGAAAACCGGAAAACAGCCTGGATCGGCGATCTTCAGATGGGCCTGAGCCTCTATTCTTCGGTGTCACCTCTGCTCGATAAAATGCGATCCTCGACGCCAAAGCCTGATATTATTGGGGCAGAGGCCCCTTCCTCCGACCCTGAAAACGCCTCACCCATCTCGCTGTCGGAGCTCGGATCGGAGTACGGACCCAAGGAACATGCCTACACGCTTCTGACCGAGGAGAGCCCTGCCACCAATACCGCTCCCCGAGCGAATGGGGCAGTCTCGTCAACCAAGATTGACGAGACTGTAACTTCCCCATCGTCTGCATGGTCCCAAGCCTCCGCCGCTTGGCAGGATGCCCTTGATCCTGCCAGTCCAAGGCTCCCAGCGAGGGGCGATAGCCAATTTGAGCGGAATCTCGCGAAGGTAACGAGCAGTTTGACAGGCGCCGAATTGCTCCGAAGCGGAATCTCGGTTGTCGTCGATGAGGCTCAGTTGACACGCTTTCTAATGGGCAACGAAGGCGTTGAGGAATTCATTAAAACCAAGATCCAGCCATACCGCGACCAAATCGAAGATGCGATAACAGCCTATCAGGCTCGTAGCATTGCTGGCACGCTCAACGCAGGTGATCGGGAAAAGGTAACCGAAAGGATCGCTGATCTTTTGGACCGCCTCACATTCCGCGAGCGGATGGTTGGCCTCCAACCGCCAATGTCGTCTTCGAGCTGGAAACCGTCCGAAGTGATTGCGAGGAACATCATCAAGCGACTCGATAGTCCCGCCAGCACGGCTCGATCTGAAAAGCAGCACGCTGCACTCGTCGATCGCGTTTTCCAAGAAGTTCAGCAGCACCCCTATGGTCCGTCCGGCCCCGTCTCTCGAGGTGAGGTCGACTGGATGCTGCGGTACGGCGGGCGCCTCTTGCCTCCTGGACCGAAACCCGTTGTTCAACAAAGCAACAACTGAAGGGAGTGTCCCATGCGACCGTTCATGATCTTTGCATCCGCGCTTATTGCCGCTGGCGCACTCTTGGCAGGCTTGCATATCGGGAGTGGCTTCAAGGAGACTAGTCGCGAAATCTTGCCTCGCCCGACAATGGAGCTCGCAAATCCGGAACGGATTACTGCTATGGAGCTTCTCCTCCAGCAGGCGAAAGAAATGCCGGCAAGCAGGTATTCGGAGCTTCCTGAAGAGACGACGCTGACTGAATCCATGCTTATGCAGGTACTTGCATATCTTCAAAGTGTTAGACCAACCGGCGGCGGAGACGGCACCACGGGCGCGCCTCACATGAAAGCACTCATTCAGGATGCCGCGCAGCAATACGACGCCTATCTCAGCCGGCGCGTGAGCATGCTTGAAAGCAAGGCAACACCTGGATCGGCGAGGGGGTGAAAAGGATATAGCTATTGATCTTCTCGATAGAGCCCCTCAGAATTGATTCACGACCTAGCAATCTCCTTGAGGCTGGGAGGAATTCAACTCCGGCGCTATTGCCTCACCCTCCGGTCCCGGATGAATGCCCTCATCCGGATCAATCCATCCGCCGAACACTTGTTCCAAACCAGCAGGTCACGGTGATCCCCGGGCCTCAGCCCGAGTTTCGATGGCGGATATGATGCAGTTTAATGGTTCACAATGTTAGCATAGATCATCCACCATCTAGCGCCCCTTTTACCCAAAGCCGGGGCACGTTATTCACGACGCGAACGGCAGCTTCGCGCCTAATGTCGGCCGTTGAGATCAGACTCGCCGTTTCCTCAAAGCAGACGTTCAGCTTGGGCGACATGATGTCCGGGTTGGTGGCCAAAGCGGCCCTTAGAGAGGCCGGCGGTGGACGAGCGTTAGCGAGTGAACTGATAGTCGACCCAAATCTGAATCTCCGATAGTCCGCTCAGGTCCAGCGAGCCCGATTCTATTTCGTGCTGCTCGATCCTCAATTCCCAATCTCCGCCCACACCACGGCCCCAGATGGCCAGTGACGTGGGGGCGTCGAGCGGTGCGTCGGTGTTCGCGACAGGACGGTCCAGGCGCGTCGTTTTGGCCCGGCGATTGATGGTCTGTGGCGCCAGGAGCTGCACCTCCACTTTTCCGTCCAGTCGACGCTGCTCGTACTGCCCGCCGTGCCGCACCATGCACGATATTTCTGCACTTTGGTTGCGCGCTCCAACAAGGGAGACAAGCACGTTCTTGACCTTGGTCTCGAAGTGACTCTCGTGCAGGTCCGTCGCTTCAATCCTAAAGCTGAAACTGTTCGTATTGCGAAACGATGCCAGTTCAAGGAGGTCCGTGAACGAGAGCCGATAGGTGTCCCAGTCCGGTCTTGCGTCAAAAAAGGAGATATAGTTCAGCTTCATACTGAGGGGATTCAGTATCCTGCCCCAGGACGTCAGCAGTGCGCTTGCAAGTGCGGCTTCATCCTTTTCCCCTTCGTAGAAGGCCCGGCCGTCGTCCGGGCTGATCATTCCTGCATCTAGGAAGACGTTCTGCTCCTGATCTTCCAGCGTATAAATTTCGACCGATCTTTGTGCGCGGAAGGCCAGTGTCTGCAACAAGTTGGCTTTTGAGGCGGCGATGTCCATGGCGGCCAGCCCCACCTGCCGGAGCGTGTGCTGCCTGAGATCCAGAGCCTTTTTCAGATTGTCCACCGATGTGACCACTGCTTCGGCCCGCGCGAGTTTGGCGGCTGCCGCATCAACCCGCTGCTGGGCCAATGTCGCTCGGTTCCCGGCAAGCATCAGATCGTGAGCCAACTCGGCGCCCTGCTTGACCAGCGCTACATATTTGGAGTTGTCCGAAGTCGTGGTGGCGTTGAGACCCTGCACCAGCTTAACAAAGCTCACGATGGACTTGCCGCCCTTGACGACCTCGTCGACGTTCTTGCCCACCTTCTCGTAGGCCTTCTTGACCTGCTCCAGTTCTGCGTTCTTGACCTTTGCGTCCTCGATCAGCGCCTTTGCGATCGGCTCGGCATTGTCGCTGAGGGAATTTGAAAGCGCGACCAATGAGGGCGCAAGGGCGACGACGCTAGCGCCCGCGGTCGGGATCGCGGCGACAATGCTCACCACTGCCGCGCCGATCGATGCCACGGTGCCGAACAATCCGGCGAAAGAGAAACTCTTGGTCGCCATCACCGGCAGCGCCGTCTGAATTTCAGTGATCACCTTGTCGAGCCGTTGCTTGGCATAGGTGACTTCTTCAGCCGCGTACTTCAGTTCGGTCTTGGCTATGTCGAGTTCGTCACTGCTGTTATCGCGCGCCGCGATGACTTGGGTGAGTTGCTGGTTCGCAAACTCCCCCATGGCGCTAATGCCCTCCGCTGCCGAAAGCCATTGTGTTCCGTTGGTCAAAAAGCCCACCGCGAGCGCCCCAAAGTTGGCATAGGCGTCGATGTAGTAGTCAAACCGCGGCAGCAGGTCCATCTGGCGTGGCAGGCCCAGCGCGTTGTTGCCGCCGCCCTTCCACACCACCCGGTCGGTTCCTGCTACGGGGTCGGGAAAACCCAACATCTGCTTTTGCAGGCGAAGGGCCCCCGCATTGTCCGGTTGAAACTGCAACGCAGCCGCCAGTTCACCTGCGGCAAGCGTCAGACAGTTTGCCCGATCGGCCACGCGAGCGTTGTACTTGTGATAATAATAGTCCGCGACGACAATCCTGAACGGGGCCCAGTAGTTGGCGTAGATGCCTATGTCGCCACGCACAAGCGCAAGGAAATCCCCATCGGAAACAACGGTGTAGTTGATTGCGGAGGACGCCCCCGACGCACCGCCCTCGCCGTACGGGGCTTGTTCGTTGCCCAAGAACCCTCCTGGGCCGCCCGGGCCGCCGCTGCCGCCCTCTGCTTCAAGAGTGGGATAACCGTCCTCGGTCGTAGACGTGAATATCAGCGCTCCTGCATTTCCTCCTGGTCCGCCGCTCCCGCCTATGCCGGGGGGACTCCCCGGCGTACCGGGAATGGTCTCGCCGGGTCTCCATTCCTCGTGTGAGGTTTCCATGGGCCAAGGATCGGGGACTGTAACCCATTCTCCCTCGATAACGATGTCGGGCGTGCCCTCCGTGCCATCCGCCCCCGTTGTGCCACCAAATCCCTGGCCGCCAGACACGCTGACATGCGCCCCGGTCGATCGCTTGCACCGCACAATGACCGTGCCGCCATTACCTCCAGGGTATGCGCCTCTGGCATCAATCATGTAGCCGTTGCCGTGGTACTCGTCGGCGATGATTACCAAAGGTCTCTGGCCAACCAGGAGATCAGCCTCATGAGTCACAACTCGTCCAAATAGATAAACCGGCCCGTCGCCTACAAAGGTATTGTAGAAGTTTTGGACGTAAGCGTTAATGACGACCGTATCTCGAATGTAAGGATAATTGTATGCATCCATCTTGATCGCCTCATTTTAGGTGCCCTGCCAAGATTGATTGTCAGTACACAAATTTCGATAACTAATGAAGGCTGTGGGTAGTCGCCCTAGCATAGAAGCAATCGACGCGTCGGACAATGTTATGATGCACGGGAACCAAAAGTGGTTGCGGACTCGAAGGGGGGTGGTCGGGCGACAATGCTGGTTGGCCAAGTCGATCTCCTCTCTGCTCTCGACAATCATTAGACCCAGGTAGGTGACGCGGGACCGGGTCCCGAATTGGGCCTCCTTAAGACGCGAGGTCGGAGGTACCGCGAACGGCCGCTTCTGGCGCGAAGCGTACGTCAGCCAAAGGCCGCTTGTGGCTCAAAGGTCTTGGATCGGCAATCGCGCACTAGGGTTGCGGGTGCGGAGCACGCAGAGTGGTGAGAAGAGACGGAGGAACTGCCGTTTGACAGCCTCTTGCCTTGAGTTTGCTACGCCCCTTAAGCTCCTCGCATGATACCAGAGTCGGCCGGGGCCACACCCTACGGCATCTTCCTATTAGCCGATGATTATCTTGAGGCGGCCCGGCTGGCGGCGACTGCTCCGAGCCGGCGTTCCGCCGGACCGGTTCGTCTGCTGGCTTATCATGCTGCTGAACTCTTCCTCAAAACGTACATGCGGTCCGCTGGCGAGACCGTGGCGGCTTTGCGCGATCACGGCCACGACCTACTGGCCATGGTCGATCGGGCCCGGGTACTCGGATTGAAGCTGCCCCCGCAGATTCCGGCCCAGGCGCGCAAGATGGCAGACAAGAACGATTATGTTCGGGTGCGCTACGTCGTGTCCGAGGATCGATCGGACATCTCGGCGCAGAGTGTACTTCGCTTCGCCGAGACCATCAGGCTGTGCGTCATCGCTGGCCTCGACATGGATGCAACTGGCGTGCCCCGAAGCAAGCACTGGCTCGGTGGTCTTCCGTCAGACTACCCCTGCGCCCCGACCGAGTGAGCTGTTGTGTCTGCGATCGAGCAGCGGCGGTCGTCGGACACGGAGAACCGCTTTTGGCGCAAGGCTGTCCGCATTACGCTGGACGCAACGGTCGGCTTTCTTGCCAGTCATCCTGAAAGCTGCCAGGCCGTTAACGGCCCGAAGTAGTCATTTGCCGATGTCTGCTCGTGACCCCAAGGAGCCAACAAATCGGCTAAGGCGGTGCCGCCGAGATAGCGACGGCTGACGGGTCTTCGACATGCGGGTTGCGGGACACTACGATTATCCGTTGTCGCGCTATGCCTGCCGCCGACCACGACGGTTGCGTAGAACAACAATGAGGTCGGTCGCCTGGCCATCGAACTCCTCCCACAGCGGCTGAATGAAAGATCCCCGGCGCATCTCGCTTGCTCAACGCCGAACTCTTACAGCGAAGCTCGGCTGAAGTGGGGCGCAGGCTACGGCTGCGAGTCAGTTCTGGTCTTCAGCTGCGCCAGAACGGCTTGGCGATCTCCGCGTTCACCTCAGCCATGGTCAGCCCGATGTCGTCGATGAGCTCCGGCAGATCCATCGCCATAGGTGCCAGCTCGTGCCGGTAGTAGGCACGGTCGCGCCACGCCTTGATCAGGCTCTTCAAACTGGGCCGGTTCTGCGTGTGTCCGGCCGCCTTCGATTGCCGTTCGCTGGGGTTGAGGCGCATCGCGCCATAGACATCGGATATGTTGGTCAGAATCGTTCTCATGGGCGTGCTCCTCGATATCAATGGCCCTGTCTGCGGGGCATGCTGGGAGCCTGTGGTTCGGCGGGGGAACGCACCATCGGTCAGATGCGGTGTTTCGCATCCTGCATTTGTAGTATTTTGCTGCGGCAGCATTTGAAACCATGCCAATCCGATGGCAGGAAACTTGATGAACCGCATTGCGACGCCTTCGCCGGCTGACGTGCTATCGGACCGCGAGCGCGCGGTGGCGGAAAAATTTGCCTCGGGCCTGACCTATCGCGAGATTGGCGAGGCGCTGTTCATCGCGCCGTCGACCGTTCGCACCCATCTCGCCGCGATTTACGAGAAGCTCGGCGTCAACAACAAGATCGCGCTTGCATCGCACATCAATGGCGCGGCCCGCACGGGGCTGACTCCTTCGCTGGCCGACGCGTCGCCGGTGCTTGCGATATTTCCGATCGAATGCCTGAATTCAGAAGAGAGTTGGCATCGCTTCGCCGACGGCCTGTCATCGGACATCAGCATCGATCTGGCACGCTACGCCGATCTGCCGGTCATCGCCTTTCACACCATGAAGTCGTTGGGCAGCAAGCCCGCCGATTTCGTTGCCGACGGTAGGGCGCTCGGCGCCACCTACATCGTCTCGGGTCAGCTGCGGGCGGACGACCAGCGGGTTCGCTTGACGATCGAGCTTGCCGACGCAGGCAACGGCGTCAGCCTGTGGAGCGAGCGCTATGACCGCCCCGTCGAGGACATTTTCACGCTGCAGGATAGTCTGACCGAGAGCGTCATCAACGTGATCGCCGGCAGCTACGGAGCGCTCGCCACGGTCGGCCGCAATGCGATCCGCCGCAAGCCGCCGGCGAGTCTGCGGGCCTATGACCTTTATCTGCTTGGTGTCGAACGGCAGGACACATTTAGCCGCGCCGGCATTGCCGAAGCGATCCGCCTGTTTTCACGCGCGCTGGAGCTTGACCCCACCCTGGTCAGGGCCTGGACCCAGCTTGCCTATGCCCATTCGATGGAGGCCTGCCAGGGCTTCAGCGACGATGCGCAGGGCTCAATCGAGAAGTGGCGGGCATCGGTTGAAAACGCGATGCTGCTTGATCCGATGGATAGTGCTGCCTGCAATTGCCTTGGCGATCTCAGGGGATGTCTCGGCGACTTCGAAGGAGCGGAGCGCGCGTATCGCCGCGCCTTCGAATATGGCTCCAATCACGCCGACACGCTGGCGCTGCTGGCCGGCAGCAAGGCGCTGGTTGCTGGCGATCCGGCCGAAGCGATGCCGCTCATTGAGCGCGCCATGCTTCTGAATCCGCTGGCGCCGTCTTCGTATTTCCGCATGCTGGGCCGCATCCAGTTCGCCGCCGGCAGGCATCATGAGGCCATCGCATCGCTGCGCAGGGGAGCGCCGGATTCTCCCAATGTGATCATGTTCCTGGCGCTGGCGCATGCGGCGGTTGGTGAGGCCTTGGAGGCGGCCGGGTTAGCGGCCCGGTTGCAGACCGAGTTCCCGGAGTTTTCGGTCGAACGCTTCATCGCCGGCTATCCCGTGACCAACCCGGATGCCGTCAAGGCCATTCGTCAGGCCGCAAAGCTGGCGAAACTCGGATAAGGTGGCATGTAGGAAACCACACCCATTTTCCGATCGCCAAGGCTTTTCTCGAAACTGCGTCAACATTGCTTCATTGCTTCTCGAAATATTTCAAAGGAACATGCGATCCCTTCGAGCCGCATCCGCCGCCGCCTTGAGAACACGCGCTCGGGAGACGGGGCGGTCCTGGCAGTCGGCGCAGGAGCTGTCGCATCTGGCGTGTCTGCCGTCACGGTGATGACGGCTTTGAAACGCAACGGTCTGACAGAGCGGGCCGTCCCTGCGGCTTTCGACAAGTGGACTGGCGCGGGGCCGACCCCGGTGGCCATCAAAGCGACACCTCCCGCTTGACTACTATAAGGCGCGGGATGCCAATGCGCAGCAGGCAGACGTCGGCATGCGGGCCAAGGATTCACTCCTGCAGGTGCCGGCACCGGAAAGCGTGGATGCGCAGCCTGCCACGGCGTGTCTGGGGGCGGATCGGGAAGCCCGCCTTCGGGTCAACCGGGCGGGTTCACGGCTTTTCGGCTGATTCGGCGCAAAACGGATCAACAGAAACGGCCCATTCGTTGCGTCGGCGAGGTGCAGGGCTATGTGGACCCATGGAAAGCGAAAGCCCCCGGTGGCTAGCCGGGGCGTCAGGACGGACAGGCTGGCGCAGGTCAGGAGGCGGGCTTGGGTTCGGGACGGTCGAAGGATTCGATGGTGAGGTGCATGCACAGCCCGTCGTCGTAAATGACCGAGAGCCGGCTGGTAGGCTCCGTGCACAGGTCCCGCAGGGATTCAATGGCATCCTTCGCCTCCCTCGGGCCGAAGCGGCCGAAGGTCGCATAATTGCCGACATGGTAGTACGACACTTTTCTCATCGCCTTTCAGGTTTCAGATTTTAGGCTGCCTTCCGGTGCCGAATGACGTCGAACCCGGCCGCCCGGATGCGATCAATGGCCTGGCCGACCAGTTCGGCCTCCATTGCCGCCAGCACGTCGGGAGGCGGGATCAGATCGGGGCGGCTGTCGCTGGCCCAAGCCTTGACGGTGCCGAACGGGCGCCGGAGCAGCCTGGCGAGGTCGTCGAGGGGAAGCCGCAGCCCCCCTCTGAGTTCGTTGAAACGGGCCTTGGCGGTCATGCTGCCGCCCTCGCGCAATGAGCGCTTCTGATCTTCCAGGTCAGCGCCGCCATCTCTTTCATGAACCGTGCCGCGGCAGGCAGAGGCGGGATCGCATCGCCCCCGGCGACGATGTCCATGATCTCGTAGGCGGCGAACGCCCGGTTGCACTCCACGTCTACCGAAAGACGGTTCTCGATGCCGACCTCCTCCATGGCACCGGACCACAGCCGTCCGAACTGGCGCACAGTCATCATCGGGTCGACGTCGCGGAAGATCGTCAGCATGTCGCCGTCGGCCATCGGCGCGTCATAGTCCGCGACCCTGACCTCCGCCGCCATCTCGGCGACGAAATCGAGGTCCTTGTTCTTCGCGCCGATGTCAACCAGTTCGTCCATGGCGCGGTGCAGCGTGACGACCGCATCGACGCCGCCAATCTTGCCCGCCATGTAGTCCTGGTGCGCCTGCATCGCGGCGACGCCGATCCTCGCGACGGAAGCTTTCAATTCCTTGTTCATGATCGTTCCCTTCTTGGTTTTGATTGCTGCCGGATGATCCGGTCAGGTTTCCCCGTACATGCGGCCAGTGGGAGGCCGGCCGCATAGGCTGGGAAACCGTCAAGCTGCTTCGCTTGCGTCAGTTCGGCTTCGTATGCGAGACGCTCGACGAGGTCGGCGCGGGCGAAAGCGAGCGTGTCGAACGACGATGCCGAAATTCCCTCGCAGTGCCAGCTGAAATCCATTCCCATCCGCTTCCGTTCCCGATCGGTGCGGGGCAGATCATGCCTTCGATCCCGCCATGCGTCAGGGTTTCGACGTCATCGTAGCCGGCCGTAGCTGACGCCGGCGCTCCTTCCATTCCGGGATTTGGCCTCGGCCGCCGCTTCCGCCGCCGTCCAGGTGCTGACCCCGTGCGGTTTGCTGATGATGCCGTTCTTGATGTCGCCCATGGTGGCGTTCGCTTCATGTCCGGCCGGGATGTCCCCGTATATGCCGTCAGGAGCGAACCCCCGCCGGCATAGGCTGGGACATCCGTCAGGCTGCCGCCGCCAGATCCTCGAGCTCACTGTCGAAGAACACCCCGATCGCGATCTGGGCCAAGTCGATCGCGGCGGCGGCCGGATGGCGACGCAGGTGGTCCCAGCCGCGCGCCTGGCTGTCCGGCTCCGCCGGCTCATGGGCCGCCGAAAGCGTGACCGTCCGCTCCTCGTATGTCTCCGGATCCGAGTACCGGAACTCAAACTCGGCCTCGTAACTGCCCGGCGTGCCGATCAGTTCGATGTCGCCGACCCCGACGCCGAGGTTGAGGCCGTCGATCCAGACGACCGCTTCGAAGCGGTTGTCTTCGTCGAGAGCGACGGAGACTTCGACGTCCTCCGGCTTCGCGGTCGCAAGGAAAGCGGTTGCGGTGTCGCGCAGTCCGCGCAGTTGGTTTGCAAGCGTATTCATCTCTTTTCTCCTGTCGAGATGCTTCCCGCGTCCCCCGCGGCCGGGATGTCCCCGTATATACGGCCAGCGGGAAGCCGGCCGAATAGGCTGGGACATCCGTCAGGCTGCTTCAAATTCAGCCTCGCGGTCGCAGTCGATCATCCGCTCCAAAGCCTGCTGCACGGACTCGCGATGAACCAGGAGGTAGCGATCCTCATACCCGCCGCCGTTGACGATGTAGCGGCGGTGGCGGCGGTTTGCGCGGACTACTTCCGCATCGAAAGCGACGTCGTATTCGCGACCGTATACTGTCATCTTCTTGAGCATAGTCCCGTTCCCTTCATGTCTGATTGCTGCCATTCCATGGTCAGGTTTCCCCCGTATATGCGGCCAGCGCGATGCCGGCCGCATAGGCTGAGAAACCGTCATGCTGCTGCGTCGAGGTCGTCCAGGACGTCGCGGGCTTCGTTGCGGCGCCCGGTGAGCCACTTCAGAGCCTCGGCTTCGCTGAACGCCAGGTAAAGTTCGCGGTCGTAGCCCGAAGCATTGTCCCCTCGGACGTGGGCCAAGGCGCCGAGTTCCGCGTCTGTTTCGCGCCCCGTGATCGGGCTGTCGCCGAAGAATTCCGCCTCGTCCATGACGATGAAGCCGCCGAGGCTCTCAAGCGCTGCGTCCAGAGCATCGTTTGCGCCGATTTTCTCATCGTCAGCGCCGGTTGCCGCGGCGATGACCGCGCCGACAAGTTCAGGCTGCTCCTCGAGGAGGTTGGCCAAGGCCAGCTGCGAAAGCGACGGCTGCAACTGGAAGCGGACGCCGCTGCCTTCCCAAATCCAGGCCGGGGTTCCGTTGCCCCACGAGTTCACAAGATTGGTCTCGCCGTCCCGGAAATCGATCTCGAGATACAAGCGCTCGTCCTCGCCGGGACGTGCATCGATGGGCCTGTCCTTGCCGCCGTCGGCCTCAACCGCTTCACGGATGCGCTTGCCCTCGGCGATGACGTTCTTCAGAAGTTCACTCATAATCCCGTTCCCTATATACTTGTCCCTGTGGGGCGTTTCCGTGATCTCGGCCTCGTTTACGCCGCTCACACATAAAGGATGTCTGCGAGCGGACAGAAGTGCAATGGAGTATTTTGTCTATGGACGCCTTTTCAATCGTTGACACTGCACAAATTTGTTGACGTATTACCGAAACGCCTCGCTTACTACTTTCATTTTACCATGAAATTATTTTTGGGAAGGCCTATGCCGCCAGACGGGATTCAGGCCCGGGACACGGCTATCATTTAGGGGTCAGCAGGCTTCGATCCGCCGCCGACGTCGCCCAGGCTGCCGCAGCCGGCCACGTGGCCAGAGCCGCCTCCGCCAAGGCCAAAGGCCTCGCCATCAACAGGATTGGCCGACCCGGCCTCGGCGTCAACCACACAGCCGGCGACGGACTGACGCACAGCAGACAATGCGAGGGGACAGGAAAGCGAAGGGGCGCAGCGCCCCCGCGCGCTTCAATTAATAGACATGTGCGCACAGGCGCGGCGCGAGCTGGTCCTCGCGGAAGCCACGGCGGTCCGCCAGCGCATCCATGTAAATCTTGCGGCCGAGTTCGAGGTCTCGCCCGCCTTCCGGAATGTCGTAGTAGCTCACAACCGCCTCCCGCTTTCCGGTGCCGCCTCAAGCGCCTCCATGACTCTTCCCAGGGCGTAGACATCCAGCATCCGGTGATCACGTCTCTCGACCAGCGCGCGCATCACGCCGACATCGACATCGGCGATCTCCGCTGCGGCTTCAACGGACAGACCGCGCTGCCGGAGATCGACAGCACCATGGTTGCCCGGAGTTCCGACATCAGGCCGATCATGGCTTCCTCCCCGGCGCATCATCGTCGCCATCACCTTCACGATCGCCAGTCGCCTTGTGCCTGGCCTCCGCTATGATCCGATCCGCTTTCGCCATCACGTCATCGAAGTCGACACCGAGTCCGGCATCGAGCTGCGCGAGGCCGACCTGTTCCTCCGCAGTCAGATCAACATCCTGCAGCAACGCCTCGGACACGCGATCCAGCCTCTCCAGACTGATCCCATCCACGCGTCCGTGTTCCACGATTCCGCGCAGCACGCCCGCCTCCAGTTCGGCGATCTCGGCAGCCTGCTCGATGGTAAGGCCTCGCTCGTGGATCAGGGTCGCGATGCTGATGGCGGCATCCGCCTTGGCTGGAAGGACGGCCATCAATGCCAGCTCCCCTGCGGATTCTGCGGCAGCGCGTACGCCAGGTCGCTGACGTCGGCCATGGCGACTTCGTGGACCGTCAGCCCCCAGCGCTGGATGTGTTCATGAATCATTGCCGCCGTGGCATCCGGATCGGTCGGACCGCGCAGGTGGTAGGTGCGGCCGCTTTTCGTTTTGGCGATCATGGTCAGTTCTTCGAACTCGACCAGGGCGCTGGTCACACGGCCGCGACCCGTGCCGGCGTGAACGCCGACGAGACGGAAGCCGATGCGGTTCTCTTGCATGATGCCCCAGTGAGTGAGGACGACCTCGGGCTCTTCGTCTACGGGCTTGACCATGATGTTGTTCCCCCAGCGGCCTTTCGGCGTTCCCAGAAACAGGATTGGGGGAACGCCTGAAAGCGACAAGGCCGCTGGCGGATCAGGCGGCGGTGGGGATGTAACCCGCATCCTGCGCGTCCACGATGTCTAGGTACGAGCATGACGATCCGCTGAAGCAGCGGGAGTTGAATACCTTCACGGCGTTCAGCATGCGGTTGGCTTCGTCGAGGTCCTGCTGCGAGTTGATCCGGCAGCCCTTCTCGTCATGGAGTTCGCAGGACAGCCGCCCGGTTTCGACTTCGGCCTTGTCGAGCTCCGTCTCCAGATCGAAAATCTTGGTCAGGTACCGGGTTTCCTCGGAGTTGTATTCGTCCTGGTTGCTGGCGATCCGAGCCTTCAGGGATTCGATTTCCGCGATGGCGGACTTCGACGTTTCCCGGCCGGCGGACGCAGCCATTTCAGCGCCGACGAGTCGGGCCTGGAGAATGCGAACAGAAGCCTGCGAGTCCTCCCACTCCCGCAGCACTGCCGCGAGGCGCTTTTCGGCGTCCGCCCAGTCGGCGGTGCGGTCGGCGGCCTGCTGCTTCAGGGATTCGATCTCGGCGATGGCGCGATTCTCGAACCGGGCCTGCGCCTCGGGCCCGCGATATCTACAGTTCTCCATGGTCATTCCCCCTTTTTGCTGTCTGAATCCTGATCCCGCCGCCCCATGTGCGGCACGTCGCCGAAGGCCGCCTCGAACGGATCGTTGTCCGGGCGGGCGGCCTTGACGATCCGGCGGAGCGCCTTGAACGGCTTTCCGATCGCTTCCGCCGTCGTCGCCGGCGCGCCAGCCAGCCAGATTTCCTTCCGGAACAGTCGCAGCAGCACCGCCATCAGCAGCGTCGTGGTCAGCGCCGCGTCGCCGCGCGGCGCCCGGACGGCGGCTAGGCCCATCAGCAGCCAGAAGGCTATGCCGATCAGCCGCAGCAGCGACTGGAATTCCGCCGTGGTTCGTGTCGGTTTGGTTGCATCGTTCGGAAGGACGGAGCTAGACCATGTTCAGTCGGCGAATCCTCCAATGCAAGGGCTAGTCGAACAAATCGTGCTGGTCCGTGAAACCCGTGATCAGGTTCAGCCGCGGCGGCACCTGGCGCCGATACCGCATCGCCATCCGCCAGACGAGCAGCGCCATGCCGGGAGAGCCTATGGCCGCCGACGAAGGCGCGGAGGCAAGAGCGTGGCCCAGCGCGACGTCGCTGCGGGCGAAGCCGCAGTTGTTGTCCAGCGCCGCGTGGTCAGGGTCGTAGCCGGCGACGGTGCGGACGGCCGTATGGGCCGCCTCCAGCTGGTCCCGGGGCGGCAGGGTCTTCCGGGCCTCCAGGTCGAGATCCCGCAAATTCATGCCGAACACGGCCAGCGAGGACTTCTCGCAAACGGCCCGGAGTCCGCCGCGGCGGCGCGTGGCCGTCGCATGGTCGTGCTGCATTGCCTCCGGCGTGGCGTTGAATTCGTCGACGAAGCCCTCCGGGTCGTCCCACAGTGAAATTTCCATCGTTCCCCTCCGATGCCCTGAAGCCAGCCTGCCTGCCGGCGGCGGAGGCGACAACGGAAATCTACCGCTGTGCTTCGCTCCGCCGCTTCGCCGACGACCTCACGTACGTCATGGGGACGTCGACGTCGTGCATGTCCGTTCCCCCTCTCCAAGGACCATGCTGACCCGGACGGCCGCACGATGCAGCGGGGATTTACGCGTAAACGATGAAAACGCGAAAGTGACCGGCGAGGCTTCGCAAGCTGCCTTCGGCACGGGTTGACGGGAAACCTTGGGCGGAGCCCGGGGCGAGCCCGACGCGGAGCCTTGGAGCCTGCGGCCAAGGTTTCCGGAACACAGCACATCCAGATTCGAATCCCTGCCGACGGTGGCAGGACTAGCACTGCCACTTCCTCCTGCTCGGCCTAAACCCCCAAACCCGCGCAGCGGCACGGCTCTTTCTTTTTCACAGCCGGAGGCACCCGTTGACGCTTGCCTCGCGTGAGCCGATCCTTCGTGTTCCAGGAGCCTCTGAAGCGGAGCAGGACCGAGTCCACTTTCGCCGTCAGGCAACACGGATTCTCAAAGCCGGACGGCCCCCGAAATCCCCCAAAAAACCGAAGTCTCCTAGGGTAAGATCCTAGTACCCGGTAGGAATCTGTTGACACGGCCAGACCCCATCTCGCCAAAACCCGATTCTTTCCGTGACATGATGGCACGAGAACGGCCTTTTTGACCGTCCGCGGCGAGCCTCGAATCCTCGTTCATGTGACAAAATGGCAGGCCATGTCACGGAAACGCGCCATTTTCGTTTCCCGGACGGCCAGAGTCCGATCACGGATCGTTTATGTGACAAAATGGCACGCGAATGCACATAGACGATTGACCAGCGATTACAAAGGCTTGCCGCGTCTCCGTGACACAATGGCAGTTCATGTCACTTAAACGTCTCTGTGACATTGCGGCATGATTTGTCACAGAGACGTTGACGCCTCCAAGCCGACGCCCAACCTTGTCACAGGGGCAACGAGGGGGAAGGCGTCGTGCAGATCATCAGGAAGAAGGGGCGGGTTCGAGGAAGCGAACGCAAGGGCGTGCGCTCCAAGGGAAACCTCCTGAAGCAGGCAACCTGCGAGAAGGCCAAGCTCACGGAAGCGCCTCCGGAGTTCGACGAGCCCCGCACGATGATCGAGACGATGCGTATCGAAGGGGCGGACTGCCTCACGGCCCAGGACACGGCGCTCTACAAGCTGATGCTGGCGAACGCCCGCGACTGCGGCATCGCGCAGGAGTGGCACGTCCTCGGCATTGACAAGATGGCCCGGTTCCTCGACGCGGACACGGACCGCACGGTGCGCCAGTCGCGCGTCCGGGAGTCCATCAAGAGGCTCGAGCGCACCCGCGTCACTTACGACTTCCGGACCGAGCGGGCGCGGATCGACGGCTCGATGCCACTGATCCTGGCGCAGCACGAACAGGACCTGCTGACAGGGACGGCGCTGGTGCGTTACTCGATCCCGGCCCCCGTGCGCGCGGCCATCCTCGACGCGTATGACTACACGATGCTGTCCCTCAATGCTTTCGCCCGCTTCACGAGCCGCTACGCCGGACGGCTCTATCCGCGTTTCGCGTACAGGTCTTCGCGCCCGGACGCGGCCAGCAAGCGCTGGGAGGTTTCGCCGGCCGCGCTGGCCGAGTCCCTTTCATACCCAATGGCCGACGGCCATCTCCACCTCGGTTCTTTCATGGCTCGCGCCGTCAAGCCAGCACTCGCCGACATCGCCCGCGAGGAGGACGACATCGGGTTCAAGGTCTCTATGAGCGAGCCTGTCCTGGGAGAGGGACGGGGCTGCCGCGTCGAGAGACTGGTGTTCCTGATCTCGCCGGTGAAGAAGCGGCAGGCGACGACGCAGGCTGCAAGGCTGACGCCTCGGGAGATGGACGTGATCAGCCGGGGCGATGTCACGCTCGAGCCGCACGAGCTGCCGTCCACGCTGGTCATTGGCCGCGCCGTCACGTCCACCGGACTTGACGCGATCACCCTGTCCGAAGGCTGGAGGGCCGTCTATGAGCGGGCGAAGGCCAATCCGAAGGGCGAGGCCATGTCTGGCTTGGAGGCTTGGGTCTTGATTAGCGTCGTCGAACGCAGCGGCGTAGGCGCCGGCTTCTCGATGTGGAGCGAGATGGCTGCGGAGCAAGGCTCCGTCCCGACGCACCGCCTTCCCGCCGTCGCCAAGCCAGTCCAGGCTCCGGTTCCAGTTCCAGCGCCAACTGCCGGAACGGGCATGTCCCGCGGCCTGCTCGAAGCCGTCAGGCAGCGGCCGACAGAGGAAGGCCGCCTTGCCCGCGCACGGGAGATCGCCGCGAACGGAGCGCAGGACATCCTCGACGCGCTGCGTGGCTTCTATCCTGGCGGGGCCAGTTCCGTGGCTACTTCCAGGATGGCCATTTCGAGGTCTACTGCGACCATCAGGTTTCGCCGTGGCTGCCCATGGAACCGTACGTCAAGGGGTTCGGCACGCTGGTTGCCGCGCTTAGGGTCCTGCGCAAGGCAGAAAGCGCAACACAGAAAGCCGCGCTGAAGAACCTGGCGTACGCCGCGAAGGAATGGAACCTGCCCCAGCTCATGAAGATCGCGGGGGCAATCCTCGTAGACGACAAGGCTGGAAGGATTCCCGTGGCTCCGCCCGCTCCGAAGCGTCTGCGCTCGGCGCGAGGATTCATCCCGACGCGCCAGGTTACGGAGGCTTCGGCCGAATACGACTTCACCGATCCGGCCTACGCCGCTGGAGCCTTGCAATGGGACGACCGCTCGGCGGACGACCTGAGACCCGACGACGTGTGCCCGTTCTGACGGATCCTTGACGCCACAAGGTCGAGCCCGCTATCGATCGCACTTCGTTAGATCTCTGCCGCTATAGATGGCGACAGAACAGGAGACGACATCATGTTGAGGACCCCGAAGCGAATAGCCAGCTGACCGCCGCGCTCACTGGGCGCACGTCATCACTATCGTTTTCGAGGAGTTCCCCATGTCTACTTTCCTGACTGCAGACACCCATTTCGGCCACGCCCTCATGCTTCGCGAAGAGGCATGCGCCCGTCCGTATTCGACGACGGACGACATGGACCAGTGCCTCATTGACAACTGGAACCGGGCTGTCCACCCCCGCGACACCGTGTGGCATCTCGGCGACTTCGCAATGGGACTGGACGAGCGCAGGGTCGCCCAGATTTTTCACGCCCTGCACGGCACGAAGAAGCTCATCCTCGGCAACCACGACGTCGACAAGAAGGGCCACGTGCTGCCGTCGCTGAAGCGGCTGCCGTGGGCCGATGTCGCGCATGCCGCCGAGATCACCCATGACGGCCAGCGGATCATGCTGTCGCACTACGCTGGCTACGTCTGGAACGCCCAGCACCGCGGCGCTTATCAAGCTTTCGGCCACAGCCATGGCAAGGCCCTCGGCCTGCCGGGTTCCGTGGATGTCGGGGTCGACGCGCAAGCCTTCAAGCCTATCAGCGTAGAGGAATTCATCCGGCAGGCGGATGCCACGATCCTGAATGCGGAGAAGCGGATCGAGGACATCGTAAGGGTGCTGCGCGCGAAGGCCCCGAAATACGCCGAGCGCGAAGGCGGCATCAAGCACCGGGAGCGGCTGGCGCGGGAAGCCGAGAAGGCTGCGCGGAGGGCAAAGCCATGAAACTCTGGGTCCTCTCCGACCTTCACCTCGACTACGAAGGCATGCCGCCGATCCCGCCGGCGGACGCGGACGTGTGCATCGTAGCGGGCGACGTGACCAACGGCATCAGCAACGCGTTGCACTGGGCGGAGCGCGAGATCGCCACGTTCATGCCGACGATCTTCGTCGCCGGAAACCACGAATTTTATCGGTACTCGGTCGTCGAACAGCTGGAGTTCGCACGGCAGGCCCGGCTGCCGAACGTCTACTTCCTTGAGAACGACAGTGTTGTCATCGGCGGCGTGCGATACATCGGGGCGACGCTCTGGACTGACTTTGCGCTCGACAGTCGTAGTCCGCGCGACCTGGCCTGGGCCATGGCGACGGCGGAAGGCATGCTCACGGACTACCGGGCTATCACGTGGACGCAGAAGCCTCATGAAGCCTTCACCTCGGGCCGGGCGAAGGAGTTGCACGAAGCCTCGGTGTCGTACATCCGGCAGGAGTTGAGAACTCCGTTTGACGGTCAGACCGTCGTCGTCACGCACCATGCACCGCACCGGAACTCGGTCCATGAGCGCTATGCAGGCAGCGCCCTCAACGCGGCGTTCGCCAGTGACCTGACGGCGACCATCGACACGGGTCGGCCGGCGCTGTGGGTGCACGGGCACACGCATGACTCGTTCGACTACGAGGTCGGCGGGACGCGGGTGGTCTGTAATCCTCGGGGATACGGCACCGAAAACCCGGCGTTCGATCTCGCGCTGGTAGTGGAGATTTGACGATGTATGAATGGGACACGGACGAATATCGGGTCGATCAGCGGCGGCAATACGAAGCGATTGCCACCGTGTTCCCCGGCCTCGCGACCAAGCGTTTCGAATGCAATGCCGGGTGGTTCTCTATCATCCGCGAGTTCTTCCTCGTCGTCCGGCAGGTGATCCCCGTAGGGCGCGAGGATGCGTTCGATCTGCGGCAGGTCAAGGAAAAATTCGGGAACCTGTGCATCTACTACCGCACCGCCGACGACCTGCCTGATGCGGTCAAGATCGAGCTGAGCAAAGCCTACCGGGCGGCGGAGGCCAGCGCTGTCCGGACCTGCGAGGTCTGCGGGGCGCCCGGTGTCCTGCGGGTCCGTGGAGGCTGGTACGCAACCCGCTGTGACGACCATGCGGACGGCGGCGTGCCTGTGCCGCCGCTGTCGAAGGAGAAGACGCGATGACAAACCTGGACGGCGGCCAGCTGCAGCTGCTCAGCGAGGAGATACTCGATCGCTACGGCAATGTCGGTTTCGAGCCGCTCGCCGCCCTGTCTGTGTTGTGGTCTGGCTGGGAATGCGACAGCGTCGCCGTTCTAGTCAAGCTGGCGGACGGCAGCAGGAAAATTGTGTTCGTCGACGGCACTCCCGGTGGACTGACTCCGGAGGCGTTGCTCGAGGAACGGATCGCGGCCTACGAGTCGGCGATCGAGGAGACGCGGGCATTCCTGAAGATGGCTCGGGCGCTGTCGATTCTCGACCGAGCACCCGACGTGCCTCCGGAACCCGGTGACGAGATGCCGGAATGACGCAAGCCGAAGAACTGGCCGAGTTCGCCCGGGAGCGCTTCGGCGACATCGTGACCGGTGCGATGTCGCCAGAGGCCGTTGGGCGGCTGCTTGTCACCGTGTCGACAGCGGGACCGCGGCTCTGGACAGGCATCCGAATCCTCAGAGCGCTTGGCATCCTCGTCGACGGCGGCAGACTTTCCTCTTGAACCCGAATACCCGATAGTCCTCCCCAATGGCCCTGCACTGGTTTTCGCCCCCCGTTTATATCAAAGCACTTCAGCCTGGGGTTACCTCGGGCATCAGTCACGTCGAGGCAGCCTCCGAAGAACTCCTTCGGTTTACCAAGAAGGGACCGAAGTGGAAGCTTGCGGTTCGAGTTTGCATGGCCGCGCTGGCAGACGAGGCGACATCGCAGGAGGTCCGGAGATGCTTCCGGCTAGCCGCCAAAGAAGAGGGCATCCTCCGGGAGAACGCATGATCATGCGGCGCCTGCAGTCAACAGGGCCGCCTTCTGCTTGGCGTACTCGTCGAACAGTGCGTTCGTCCAGATTTCCATGGCCTCCGCTTTCAACCGTGGATACTGGGCTGCGCCGTAGGCCGCGTTCGTGATTCGGGCGACGCGTTGCCGCATAAAGTCGTCACGCTGCTGCTCCGTCATCGTCAGCGTCAGAGTGACGTCGGACTTCATCTCGTGCGCCAGCACCGCCGACGCGCCGCCAGGAATGCCAGCGCTGTCGAGAATATCCTGGAGCGTCCGGCGAACGTCATGCAGGGACCACCAGGCGATGTCGGCTTCCGCCATCAGGTCGCGGCGCGGCGTCCTCTCAGGGACTTTACGAGGAGAGCCGTTTTTTCTCAATTTGGGTTCGTGATCATCAGGCTTTTTCTGTATGAGCACGTCCTTGCCAGCGAGACGGTATAGGATTCGGTATACGCCTGATCGGCTGGCGTTGATGTCCGGATCACGGTCGCTTGGGAAAGCCCACTGTTTCGACCCTGTGTTTTTCGCCCTCGCCCGAACAGCTTGGATATGAGCCGCCGCCCTCCCCGGGATCGGAAGCATCTGAGCTTGCCCGGCTTTCATGAGCTCTGCCTCCCATGCGGCTATCATCCAGCCCTCGCCGCGCCGCTCGTCAGGGAGCAGGTTGTAGGTCTTTAACCGCATCGCGGCATCCGACCTCTGGCAGGTCATGACGACGAACCACAGTCCGGCGAGGACCCCCGCCCCAACGGATGCCCTGTCCATCATCCGGCCCGGGAGAGGCTTGTCGAGGTATTCCTCCGCAAGGATCAACGTCTTCACGATGTCCTCAAGGCTGGGCTTCCGCGTCCGCTCCTTGACCTTGTACGGCGCATGAAGCAGCTCCCACCAGGGGTCGGCGCCAGTGATGCCAGACGCGCCGGAATGGTTCTTGGCCATGTAGCCAAAGACGGACCTCACCCAGGCCACCAGCTTCTTCGCCGACGACGCGCCGACCGTCTTTCGCACCTCGTTGCGGGCGGCTTCGACCTCTCCCCGGGTGACCATGGAGGCTGGCTTGTCTATCAGCGCCTGCATGCAGGGCCGATTGAAGGCTGTTCGGATTTCCGTGACGGTAGCCGGGCGCAGCGGCTCATCCGCGTCCGGCTTCTCCCGCTCCGAGACCATCTGGTCGACGCATTCGCGCAGCGTCCACGTGTTGGAGTTCGGCCGGAGAGCGGACAGCGCCTCGGCATGCGTCAGCCGACGGGCCTTGCCCTTGGCATCCTCAGTGGTGCGGTACCGCAGAAGCAGGTATTCATCGCGGCGGTCGGGCTGGTCAATGAGAACCGATTTGATGTCGGCCGCGAGATCGAGCGCGGCGTTGTGGCCGCCGAGAGGCAGCTCCGACCTCTCCGGGTAGAGATATCCAATCGTGATAGTCAGGTCCTTGTAGCGGACGACCCAGGCGGCAGTGTTCCGCTGGACGCGAAGCTGAAGGCCCTCCCTCCCCATGTGCTTGAAGATGTGAACAGGCCCTTCGTGTCCATCCTTGGCCATCCGGAAGGCCCGGTTGGTTTCGGAAACTCCAATGCTGCAGCGTTCGGTCGGCATGATCAGGCCCATTTTGCGTATACCGTCTCTATACCGTTCGCTATCTTGTTTACAAGCCCCGACGGAACCTCAATCGTATCGTTCATGTTTGAACGGAAGTTGATTCAATTCGTTGACAAAACCCTTGTTTTTCAGCAGGTTGACCACTGAGTTTGTCGCTATGCCTGTATTAGTAAACAAACTTGGCGGGTGAAAAATTGTCCGACACTAGCAATCATAATCCTGGGGTCGGGGGTTCAAGTCCCTCTCCCGCTACCAGTCGCTAATAATAAGTTAAGTGGGCAACCGCTACCGTCAGCCACACTATTGCGGCTGCACCTGAATATCCCTTCGACTGAAAAACAGCCAACCCAAGCCGCATGCCAGGGCGACGTTAATCAGCGCAAGGCCGGAAAGCGTCGCCAGTGTGCCGTAAGCGCCGAAGCGCTCCAGCAGCAGCGCGCCAAGGGACGGCGCCGCCGCCTGAGCAATCAGGCTCGGCATGGCAAGGCGACCCATCAGCTTGGCGTAGCCATTGGAGCCGAAGATCGCGAGCGGCAGAGTGCCCCGCGCAATGGATTCCAGCCCGATGCCCGCGCCGTAGAACGCGAGTGCTAGCGGGATGATCGGCATGCCGAGCCAGAGCGCCGAGACCCCGATAGCGACGAAGGTAACCGACGCGAACTTGGTCCAGATCGGGTGATGGAGGGGCGCGATCACCATCTCGACCGTCCGGGCAGCCACCTGGGAGGGGCCGACGAGGGCTCCAAGCCCAACGGCTGCGGCAAGCGTCATGCCGCTCCGTTGCAGGATCGTAAGCAGATGCACTGACAGCATCGAAGAGATTACCGCCGCAAGCGTGAGGGTCGCGGCCAGGACGATCATGATCGTGAGATTGGAGCCGGTTTGCAGGGCAGGCGTCACCGCCCTACTCGACGCGGCTTTGGCAGCCGGTTGCGGCAGGCCACGAGGCAAGATCACAAGGTAAAGCGGCAAGGCAAGGCAGAGCTGGACCGCGGCGTAGGCCAGGCACGTGCCGCGCCATCCAATCTCCCCCAGCAAAAAAGCCGAGATCGGCCAGCATATCGTGCTCGCAAAGCCCCCGAACAGGGTGAGCGTGGTGATGGCGGAGCGAGCCCCATGGCCGTAGAGCCGGCCAAGGGTGCCGAACGCGGCGTCGTAGAGCCCTGCCCCCATGCCGAGGCCGATAACGAGCCACGCGATGATGTAGGCGGCCAGATTGGGCGCTACCGCAAGTCCGATCTGGCCAAGCCCAATGCAACCCGCGCTGAAGGCCAGAACGTTGCGGCCACCGTGCCGCTCGATCGAAGACCCGACATGCGGCGAGATAACTCCCGCTGTGAGCAATCCGAGAGACAGGCCCCCAACGACCCAGGCCAGAGGCCAGCCTGTGCCTAAGGCGACTGCCGGCGCAATGACCGCGGGGAGATAATACGATGATCCCCACGCCATGATCTGTGTCACGCCGAGCGTCGTGATGATCGTGCGACGACCACGCACGACGGCGGCCGACGGGGGCGACATGGTCATGCTGCGGCGCTGCAGCCGCAGCCGGCCTTGCCCTTGTCCTTGGCTTGCGCGTCCGCAACACAGCAGGCGTCAACGGCCACAGGCGCCGGGCCACCGCAGCAGCCTTTGGCTGCTGAGCCGGAAAACGATGCCGGCACCGTGCAAACGCCGGTCTCCGGCAGCACCAGATGCACGGCATCGGCCGCCGCCATATCACCGGCGATCACTGCTGCGACGGAGCGGACCTGTTCATAGCCGGTCAGCAGCAGGAATGTCGGCGCACGCCCATAGCTCTTGATTCCGACCGTATAGAACCCCGGTTCCGGATGGCTGAGTTCACGGTGGCCATGCGGGGGGACGTCCCCGCAAGAGTGCTCGTTAGGATCGATGAGAGGACCGAGCGCCTTTACGCTTTCAAGCCATGGATCGAGATCGAGCCGCAGTTCGCGGGTCAGGGCGAGGTCCGGCCGCTGGCCGGTGGCCGCGATAATCCTGTCGACGGGCCCGATGGTTTGAAGACCGTCTTTGGTTTGCCCGTCCACAAGCAGGCGGCCGTCCACCTCACTGATGGCTGTGGTGGCAAAGCCGGTGACAAGGCGGACGCGCCCGCTTTCGGCAAGGTCCCTGACTTCGGAGCCGAGTTCACCGCGTGCCGGCAACGCGTCAGCATCGCCGCCCCCATAGATCCGCACCAGGTCGGTGCCGCGCGTCGTCCAGATTGCAGAGGTGCCTGGAGCGCTTTCTGACAGCTTGGCCAGTTCCAGCAAGGCATTGGCAGCCGAATGACCGGCCCCCGCCACGAGCGTCGTACGGCCCGCATAGAGATGGCGGTCCCGGCCGAGGACATCGGGTATGCCGTAGGCGATCCGGTCGCCGAACTCGCTCTCGCCTTCAGCGGACAAGCCGCCTGCGCCAAGCGGGTTCGGTGTTTGCCATGTGCCCGAAGCGTCGATGACGGCGCGGGCCGTATCCCGGCGCCGGCCGCTTGCGGTTTCGACCATCAGCATGAAGGGCCTCTGTTCACGCCCCTTGCTGAGGACCTTGTCGGCACCCCAGCGGGATACGGCGATGACGCGAGCATTGGTCTCGATCGACGGTGCCAGTTCCGGAAGCTGCGCGAGCGGGCCGATGTATTGATCGACGATCTCATCGGCGGTGGGAAATGCCTCAAGCTCCGGCATTGTCCAGCCATGGCCCTCGAGCAGCCGGCGGGCAACCGCATCGACGCAATAGCGCCACGGCGTGAAAACGCGAACGTGCCCCCAGTCCAACAGGTTCGAACCTGCATGCGAGCCGGCCTCGTACACCTTCACCTTCAGTCCACGGCTGATCAGTTGAGCGGCCGCGGCGAGGCCCACGGGCCCCGCGCCGATGACGGCCACCGGGAGATTTGCGATGTCGCTCATTTGTTCGATCCTTCCAGTATCTTCGAATTATTCGCGCAAAAAAAATCAGGCGACAGCTTTGCTGGCCGCTGGCGCACATTTTGCGTCGGCACAGCACTCGTCAGCCAGATAGCCAATCAACGCATTCATGCCGGGATAGTTGGCGCGGCAGATCAGAGTTGTTGCCTGGCGTTCCTGGGTCACGAGGCCAGTGTCGACAAGCCGCTTGAGGTGATGCGACAGTGTCGAGGACGGAATCTCCAGTTTCTCCTGGATACTGCCAACCGGAAGCCCTTCGTCCCCCGCCCTAACCAGGACACGGTAGAGCTGAAGCCGGGTGGGGTTCCCGAGAGCTTCGAGTTGCGATGCTGCTTGTTCGAGTTTCATGGAAATATGTATAAGCGCGATTGGGAAGTCGGTCAAATGAATTTCGGCGATTCTCGAAATATGAATTTTCTGGCTCAGATCGACCGCCGGCTTCGTCGAACTCGGCGAACGCCTTGGCTACCGGCGACTGGTTGGGAATCGTGACCATCCGCACCCAGCGGCCGAGAATACGCAGCTGGTTGACGGCGCTGAAGCTCCGCGAGCCGCCCGACACCTGCATCACCGCGAGGGTGCGCCCCTATGTCGTCCTGTCGACCACGACTTCGCCATCCTCTTTGACGAATGGCCCGATATGCGGATTTGGCAGGACGTCGAGAACCGCTTCCGAAGGCCGGGCAAGGACGACGCCGAGACGTGTGACCACGATCGGCCGGTTGATCAGGATGGGATGCGCCAGCATGAAATCGAGGATCTCGTCGTCGGTCCACTTGGGGTCGCCGAGGCCGAGTTCGGCATAGGGCGTGCCCTTCTCGCGCAGCAAGTCACGGGGCTTCATCCTCATCGCCGCAATCAGTTCGACCAGTCGTTCCCGCGACGGCGGCGTTTTCAGATACTCGATCACTTCCGGTTCCTCGCCCGATTGGCGGATGATCGCGAGGGTATTGCGGGACGTACCGCAATCGGGATTGTGGTAGATGGTGACGGTCATTGCGCGGGCCTCTCTGTCGACATTGTGGTTTTGACGGCGGCACCCTCTTCGTACCAGCCCCGGCTGCGGTTCACGATCCACACCACGGACAGCATGACCGGGACCTCGATGAGGACGCCGACCACGGTGGCGAGGGCGGCGCCCGAATTCAGCCCGAACAACGCAATCGCGGCTGCCACCGCCAACTCGAAGAAGTTCGACGCGCCGATCAACGCCGATGGCCCGGCCACGCAATGCCGCTCGCCGGAGATGCGGTTGAGCAGATAGGCAAGGCCGGAATTGAAATAGACCTGGATCAGGATCGGCACCGCCAGCAGCGCGATCACCAGCGGCTGGGCAATGATCTGCTCGCCCTGGAAGCCGAACAGCAGCACCAGCGTTGCCAGCAGGGCAAACAGCGACAGCGGCTGCATGGCAGCCAGCAGCGCGTCGAGCGCCGCTTGCCCCTTCGCCGCCAGCAACCGGGCGCGAACCAGTTGCGCGACGATCACCGGCAGGACGATGTAGAGCACCACCGACAACACCAGCGTGCTCCACGGCACGGCAATGGCCGACAGGCCGAGCAACAGACCGACGATGGGTGCGAAGGCGACGATCATGATCGCGTCGTTGAGCGCCACTTGCGACAGTGTGAAGTTCGGTTCGCCGCGCGTCAGGTTCGACCACACGAACACCATCGCCGTGCACGGTGCCGCGGCAAGGATGATCAGCCCTGCAATGTAGGAATCGATCTGCACGGCGGGCAGCCAAGGCCGAAACAGCCAGCCGATGAAGAGCCAGCCCAGCAGCGCCATCGAGAACGGCTTCACCGCCCAGTTGATGAACAACGTCACGCCGATGCCGCGCCAGTAGGTGCCGACCCTGGCCAGCGAGGCGAAATCGACGCGCAACAGCATCGGCACGATCATCAGCCAGATCAGCACCGCGACGGGAATGTTGACCCTGGCGATCTCGGCTGAAGCAATGGCGCCGAACGCGCCGGGCAGCAGATGACCGAGCACCACACCCGCAACGATGCACAGCGCTACCCATACCGTCAGGTATTTCTCAACGAAGCCAATCCTGGGCCGCGTCGCCTCGCCCGCGTTCAAAGCATGATCAGTCATGGTTGGTTCCTTGACTCAGCCGGCCTTCGGCGGGTTGCGGCCGATCTCGTCCAGCTGCTTCTGCAGGGCAAGTTTGTCGACCATGTTCATCGGCAGGCTGATTGGGGTGCGATCCGGCGGAATAGGCCTTGAACTTGCCGACACCGACACGGTTAAGGACCGCCTCGGCGATGATCGAACGGGCCGAATTGCCGGTGCGGAGAAACAGAACGTTGTACGGCTCGCTCATCGCGTACGCCTCCCTTCTAGCATTTGCAGGTCACAGCTTGAATGACGGGCTGGCACAATTCCGGTGCGCCGTTGCAACAATCTTCCATCAGATAGGCGAGTAGATCGCGGAAGCCGGTCATGTCCGCGACGTAGCGGATTGTGCGGCCGTCGCGCTCGGCTCGAACCAGGCCGGCATGATCTAGAATCTTCAGGTGCGCCGACATGGTGTTCTGAACGGTATCGAGCCGTGCAGCGATCTCACCTGCGGGAACTCCCTCGCCGCCAGCCTGAACGAGCATGCGGAAAGCCTCGAGCCGGGTATCCTGGCCGAGCGCCGCCAAGGCAAGGAGAGCTAGTTTTTTATCCATGTATCTATAAATCCAGATTTAACGGTATGTAGCGCCAACGTATGACCGCGGGATGACAATTGGGCAAGCGCGGTGGTGAAATTCGCCGCATCAAATCCTCGACCGGTGCCGCGAGCCCGGCGGGGACCGTAGCGCTTTTCCATGGGCGGTCCGATGGGCTACGGCTCAGACCAGATGCTCGATCGGCTCCGGCAGGCACCCCCGACCTCGCCCGAGCAGATCGGGCATGCACCGGCCATCATCAACGGCTCCCGTGCTGCCACGGTCGAATCCTAGGTAGTTTCCCGTAGGGATATAACCGAATTTCGCGACCCGCGGATTCGCGCGATTGCTGTGTCACGGAACAACCGGGAAAACAGCCATGCACGCCTACACGAGCTCCAGAATTTCACTGCCGTCGCATTCTGTCCAGCCAAGCCTGCCGGCGGTATTCGACCCGGCACCATTGCAGCCGGTTAGTTTCTTTCCCGCTGGTTCGGAGATCTATGCCCAGGGCGAGAAGGCCTTAGCCCTCTATCAGGTCGAGTTCGGCGCCGTGCGCATCTACCGCCTGCTTGCCGACGGCCGCCGGCAGATCAGCGCCTTCCACCTCGCCGGCGAGACATTCGGCTTCGAGGCTGACACGACACATCATTTCTTCGCGGAAGCAATCAACGCCACCGCTGTGCGCGTCTTGCGGCTCAATGCCGGGGCGGACATGTCCCACCAGTTGCTGCCCCTGGCGCTCAAGGGTTTGACCCGCGCGCAGGAACACCTGCTGGTCCTGGGTCGCCAGAACGCCATCGAACGCGTCGCCGCTTTCCTGGTCGACATCGCGGAACGGCAGGGCGGCTTGCGACAGGTGGAACTGCCCATGTCTCGTATGGACATCGGCGACTATCTCGGCCTCACCATCGAGACCGTTTCACGGGTCTTCACCCGGCTGAAGGACAAGGGCGTCATCCGCCTGCTCAGCCTGCGCAGCATCGAAATCGTCAAGCGCGACGCGCTCCACTGCATGAGCGAATGACCCGGATATCGTCGAACGGCGGCATGGAGATACTGAGCAAAGCCATATCCCTTTGGCTCCGCAGCATCCGGCCGCTTCAGAACAATCCAGGATTAGAGGTCCGCGTATGACCACGAATAGCTCAATCACCACACGCACCGGCTTTCGCTTCGAGATACGCCTTGCGCATCCCCAAGACGAACCGACCTTGGCGGAGTTCTTCACCCATGTGACGCCGGACGACCTGCGCTTCCGCTTTCTCGGCGCCGTGAAGGAAGTCTCCCATGAACGGCTGGTCGCGATGACGCGTTCAGACGACGCCCATATCCATAATTTTCTTGCGTTCTCGGCGGACGGAATGCTGATCGCGGTTGCGACGCTGGCAAGCGATCCAGCCGACCGAAACGGTGAGGTCGCGATCTGCATTCGCGCCGATCGCAAGCATCTGGGCGTCGGCTGGGAGCTGCTCGCCTATATTGCGAAATATGCCGAAGACCTCGGCCTCGAAGCGATCGAAGCGATCGAGAGCCGTGAAAACCGTGCCGCGATCGAGGTCGAGCGCGACATGGGTTTCACCATCACCACCGATCCCGACGATGCGACGCTTGTCCTGGTTCGGCGGGAGCTGGGGGCGCGATCAGCCGCTTAGCTGCCGCGCTCCCTCCCGGGCCGTTTCGGGCGCGGCAGGTCGAAAGATGATGAGCATATCCGTGCCCGCCCGAGCGCGCCGCAACGCGTGCTCACTAGACCGTCAAGGGTCGAAGAAAGGCGGTAGCGCTCTCCCGCAATTCGCTAAGCTGTTGAAATAACTAAAATCTATGCTGGCGGCGGTGCCGCCGGCGGAAATTGATCAATGATTTCAATGCAGCGCTCTCGTATGCATACCCTGCGGGTTGTTGCCTTCAGCGTGCACCGTGCCACCTAGATAACCCAATCGTTCAACGAATAGGCATGGATGTAGTCGATCTGCATTTCCGCGGGCGTCGCAAGCCCGTCGGCGGGCGCTCCCGCGATGCCGCCCACCGCCAGATCGACCAGCATATACATCGGCTCGTGCATGTCGGCGGGTGTCGCGGCATGGGCAACTTCGACGTCGTCGAAATACCAGACGAGTTCGTCTTCCGTCCACAGCACCCCGTATGTGTGGAACCCTCCGGTATCCGAGACAAAGGGCGTCGAGGCCACGGTCGTATGTGTTCCCGTCTCGTTCGAGTGGCTTGTCATAAGAAGCTTGTTTGGATCCTGACCGGTCATCTCTATGACGTCCAGTTCCGGTGGCCAGGAGCCGTCCTCCGGAAGAAGCCAGAAGGCCGGCCATGCGCCTTGTTTTTCGGGCATGTCGGCCCGAATTTCGAAATAGCCGTAGGTCTGCGCGAAGGATTCGTGAGTCGTCAGCAAACCCGACGTGTATTGGTAGTTGTTTATGTAGGGCTTGATAGCCTCGGGGGCTCGGGCGGCGGTAATCGTGAGAACACCGTCCTCGACGCTGAACGGGTTGACTGAACTCGTCGGGGCGTAGCTGGTATCGATATACCATTGAAGCTCGTTGTTGCTCGTGAGCGTGCTGCCGTTCGCGGCTCCCCACCAGAAGTTCGAGTCCCAGGTACCGCTCGAGCCATTCCACAGGTTCAGCGTGTTGAACTCGTCCGAGAAGGTGAGTTGCAGATGCGACCTGTCCAGGGCCAGATCGAACTGGCTTGCGGTGAACTGGTCGATTGTCTTGTTGGCGAAGACGAGGAACTCGGTGTCGGATAGATCAAGTCGGACGTTCGCGCCCGACTGGACCATGTTGGCGTGCACCTGCTCGAAGGAGGTGAAGCCGTAGCTCCCGACGCGCACCGTATCCTCGGCGCTGAAGTCCAGGATCAGGTCGCTGCCGTTGCCGGGGGCCACGACGAAAATGTCCGCCCCGGATCCGCCCTTGAGAACGTCGTCGCCCTTTAAGCCGTCGAGCGTCTGTTGGCCGGAGCCGCCGGTAATGACGTTGTTCAGTTCGTTCCCGAAAGCGTAGTGTTTGTCGCCGGTGACCGTCAGGTTCTCGAAATTCGCCGGGAGCCTGTAGCTCATCCAGGTCGAGATGGTGTCGACACCCTCGTTGGCCAGTTCGACCGCCTTGTTTTTCGTGGAATACAGATAGTAGATGTCATCGCCCTTGCCGCCATACATCGTGACGCTGACGCTGCTGTCGCCGTAGAGCGAGTCGTTGTATATGCTGCCATAAAGTGCCGGGCCGGAATTCGTCGCCGAGTACCACCTGGTCGAGGACCCGCTATAGGGGAGTGGAACGCCCTTGGCGTTGAGGACGGTGGCCATGCTGGTCTCTGCTCCTTGGACTCGCCTCGATATCAGCCGCAGCATCCATGCAGGGCACGAGAAGCCAATGCCTTTTTTGGCCTTCGAGTTGTGTTCGACTTGTGAGGGTTACCAATAACTTAACACGCGGGCGATTCGGGCCGCCTCGTTGCCTCGAATGCACTAATGCATGTCGCCCAAAAGTGACCTCGGTTTTGGGAGGACGACATGCATAAAAACAAGGACCTAAAGCGTCGCCTGAATCCGTTCAAACGCGACGCGCTTTAGGGTTGGGCTGCCAGCACTTTTTTTGGTCACAAGTCGCCGCAATCTGGGGGCGAGATTTGACATCGCCGTCAGCGGGGAGAAAACGCGCGTCGCGCCATCGTAAGGCGGTCCGCCGGGAAAACATGGTGACGGCGTGTGGGATTCCGCGCTGGTCTGAAAGCCTCGGATCGTTATTATAGCAATCACTATATTAGTGTTTACTTGACAATACGCATGAGCTCTGGTTTCGTGCTTTAACGGGTGTTTAACCAAGTTTGTTGCGTTTTTTCGGACGGTGTTGGTATGTCGACTTTGGTTGTCGCCGACCCGCGGGGGGTGTATCTCGCCGGTCTTGAGTGGGTGTTGCAGAAGGCTGGACACGATGTTGTCGCCCAGTGCCGCCGCCCTGTCGACGTGGTCCCTCATGTGGAGCGCCATCGGCCAGACATCGTCATCGTCGGCCTGGACATCGCGGATCCGCAGACGACCGGTCTCTCAGCCCGGCTGAAGGCCTGCAACAGCGCTCTCGGCATCATCTTCATCGTCCAGCCAGCCGGCAGGATCGACATCAAGGAAATACAGGCGCTCGACAGCGACGGTCTGCTGCTGGACGGCATCAGCCACCGCTATCTCGTCGAATGCGTGAGCGCGGTGGCGGCGGGCAAGAAGTGGATCGACAACAAGATCGTCCAGCAACTGCTGATGCCGGAAACGCAGTCCCAGCCGATGTCCAAGCTGACCGGACGGGAGACTGAAGTCGCCGATCTCGTCTCGCGCGGGCTGCGCAACAAGACCATCGCGCAGCGGCTGCATGTATCCGAAGGCACGGTGAAGATGCACCTGCATCACGTCTACGAGAAGCTGCACCTCGGCAGCCGGGCGGAACTGGCCTGGGTGGCGCATGGCAAAGACGCCGAGCGCCCGGGAACGGGCCGAACCGGCCTCATCTGACCATCGCTTTCAACTGACATCGACATGATGCCGTCAACGGGCAGGAAAGCCGCCTGACGGCATCGGCCGTGCAACCGCCGGCACCGGCCACTATCGAAGGATATATATCGTTCGATCAGGTACGGCCATTGACCCCAATACTACCTAAGCGGGAATGGACGCGTCCTCCGCGTCGGCGGCACATTGAGGGAATTAAGGCCGCAATTCGATAAGCCATCGGATCTGGGGAACCCCGACATGTCGGCGTCGCCGGATGGCGGATCACAAGATTCAAAACTCAAAGTTCTTGTTGGGGATAACAATCATGACAACCACCATCGACATCACCGGCACACTGACTCTGGATCAGAGTTCGGGGCAGCAGACCTTGCTGGACGGCAACGACACCGTAATCGACAGCAACCTCACCGGGCTTTCCTCCGCTTTCCAGACTTTCCTGAACGGCCTTGCTGGCGACCTGCTACTGTCCGCGGGCCAGCGCGCCTATGCCGACGACGTCGAGGCGGCGGTCAGCGGGGCTGGGCTCGTCACGGTCAATCCCGACGGAGCGACGATCAGCAAGCTGTTCTTCTCCGATGGCAGCGGCGCGCCGCTCGATGGCGATCAGGTCATCTTCAATGGCAGCCCGCTACTGACGGTCGATGGCGATGCCATCTATCTGCATTCCTATGCGAACGGCACGATCGTGCTGGCCACCACCAGCGCCACCGAGGGCGTAGGCGACGTCGTTGCCGCCTTCTATCTGAAAGCGGCCGGCGACAATCTCAGCGCCGGCATCGAGATGGTGACCTTCGAGGCCATCGCGCACCCGGATGTAACGAGCAGCGATGACAGTATCGACTGGACCGACATTCTCAACGTCTCGGCAACGGGATCGACGTCCTTCAATTTCGACAATCTCGCCTCCGGCAACAACCTGTTCGTGGCGGTGGGCACATCCGGCGCAGGATTGGTGGTAAGCGGCATACACCCGGTCATCCACGCCGACGGAACACTCGACAATTCAGGTGACAACATCAAGACCAGCCAGGGCGGCATCGGCGCCACGATCGGCGTCAACAACCAGATGTTCGATCCGGGTGAGACGGCGGTGTTCAGCTTCGTCAAAGGCCAGGCACCGGGCACATATGGCGACATCGACAACATGAGCTACACCGACTTCATCGATGTCACCGACGCCGCGCTCTTCATCTCGCAGACGGAAGGCACTCCGAGCACCAACTTCACCGTGAAGATCGGGGCATTCAGCGCCGGCGGCGCAACAACCGCTGCTGAGTCGGGCCGGAGCTACATCGACAACAATCTCAACAGTGGCGCCAATCTCGGCAACGATGGCGGCCAAAGCGCACTTGCCGACGATGCGGCGGTGGCCATCGTTCGCGTCATCATCAAAGACGGCAACGGGCAGGTCGTCACCGACACAACCGTCACGAACAATTTCGTCACCTTCAACACCGTTAACGGCATACCTGATGGAACCATAACCGCACAACATCTCAACGACGCCTATACGGTGCAGTGGTTCACTGACAACACCGGCACACAGGCGGTGGAGACCTTCAACCGCTTTCAGGCGACAGCGGTGGTCGGCAAATTCGACGTCGGCCGGGTCGATCTATCGCAGGGCGTGACGGTGACTGAATCGGTCGGCGACAAGCTGCACACCGACGATGACGGGCCGACGGTGTCGGCCAACGCGGCCGTGCAACTCGACGACGACGCGCTGACCGGCGGCAATGCGGGCGGCACAGGCGACGTCAATCCCGACACCGCCAACACCACCGGCACGCTGGCGCACAGCTACGGCACCGACGGCGCCGGCTCGACGCTGCTGAGCGGCGCTGGCCTGCCGACCTCGTCGGCGGTGAACGGCGACTTCATCCAGGCGCTCAACGCTAACGGCACGGTGCTGACGATCAGCCAGA
>NZ_JAMYKV010000005.1:0-235676 GCF_040317535.1 Mesorhizobium sp. M1409 | reverse complement strand
TCGCCGTCGCAAGGAAGCTTCTCGTCGTCCTAAACGCCATCATTCGAGACAAAAAAGCTTTCGCATGAACACAGTTGCCATGCCGGGACTCCTGAGCGTTGCAGCGGTGCGGGATTCTTCGCCGCTGCACTCCACGGCTGACGTTCACGGAATGGATCCTCGGGTCTCCGCGACGGCGCTTCGCGCCTGCTTCGCCCGTGGATGACGAAGTTTAGGTGCCTCGGCTAATCTTCAAGCTGGTTAGCCGCCTTTGCTCGAAACTTGATTTAACGTTCATCGATCGAAACGAAAGGATCACGCCATGGCCACCACAAGACTCCTCAGCGACGCCGAGGTCGAAAAAATCCCGGCCGTGAAGGCCGTCTTCGACGACATCCGCGCGACGCGCAAATCCGATTTCGTCAACAATTTCTGGCGTGGGCTGGCCAACGATCCGGCGGCGCTGAAGCGGATCTGGGAACAGCTGAAGGCGGTGATGGTCGCAGACAGCGCCATCGATCCGCTGACCAAGGAGATGATCTACATCGCCGTGTCGACCGCCAATGGCTGCTCCTACTGCGTTCATTCGCATACGGCGGCAGCCCGGGCCAAGGGCATGACCGACGCGCAGCATGGCGAACTGGTGTCGATCATCGGGCTCGCCGGCCAGACCAACCATCTGGTGACCGCGATGCAGATCCCGGTCGATCCGCAGTTCGAGGTGAAGTGAGGCGGCGAGGCTTTCCAGAGCCAGGATTTTCATGGACAAAACCACCAGATTTCCAACTTCGCTCTCCGGGTATGAGATCGAAGGGCTGATTGGAATTGATGCCCCGCGACTGGTGCCGCTGTATCAGGCTTGCTCGGACTATGTCGTGGTCGAACGAGGCGAACCGCCCAACGCCGCCAGCGCAAAAGAGGAATTTGAAAACTTTCCGCCGAACAGACGCAGGCCGACAAGTACGTGTTCGGGTTGAAGGCAGTCGATGGCGAATTTGTCGGCTTGCTGGCCTGCGATCGCGATTATCCGCAAGCGGGATGCTGGTGGATCGCATTGCTCATGATCGACAAAGCACTTCGCGGAAAAGGAGTGGGGCGAGCTCTTTGCGATGACTTTTTTGCGTGGCTGAAATCGCAACGGGCCGAACGCGTGGAACTCGGCGTGTTTATGGAAAATGAGCAAGGGCTTCGGTTCTGGCAAGCGCAAGATTTCGAGTTGATGCGGACAGCAGGACCGGTCAGGCTCGGTGCCAAACGGCATATGGTCCAGGTTTTGGGCCGGCGGTTGTGAGCAGCTACACCGGCCGGTAAACCTTCTCCGCCGTGTTCCAGAAAATATCAGCCGCCGCAGCCGCGCCATGATTGGCGATCGCATTGCGGTGCGCCTTGATCAGTTCGGCGTGGCTGGTCCATAGCTTCTCAATCGGGAAATTCGAACCGAACATCAGATGGTCTGATCCCAGGATGTCGATCGTATTGTCGACGATGTAGGCGATCAGCGCCGGGTCGTTGCGATGGACGAAGGTGCCGAGGCCGGAGAGCTTGGCGTAGAGATTGGGCGCTGCCGACAGCGTGCGCAGGCCGGTCTTCCAGGCTTCGGTGGTTTCCGGCTCCATGCCGGTCAGCATGCCGGCATGGGTGAGGATGAAATTCGTTTCGGGGTTTTCGCCGACCAGGGTCAGGCCGTCCTTCATCTGGGCGGGGAAGAGCTGCAGGTCGAAGGACAAGCCATAATCCTTCAGCCGGGCGACATTCGCCCGCACCTTGCGGTCGATGACCTGGTCCGCCGAAGCTGCAAAGCGGAAGGCCGGCGTTTCGTGCCAGTGCAATTGCATGCGCACGCCGCGCAGCAGCGGATACTTTTTCAAGCGATCGATCTGGGGCCTGATGTCGTCGGCGGTCATGTCGGCGTAGCCAACGATGGCATGCGGCCAGCCGGTTTCGTCAGCGGTCTTCTGCAGGAAGGCGACTTCCTTCTCGAAATCCTCCTTGGCCCAGTTGGTCTGGACATAGACGGCCTTTTCGACGCCGGATCCCTTCTGATCGGCCAGAAACTCCTCGATCGGATAGTCGCGGCGGATCGGCCCGTAGGGGCCGAAGATGCGCGGCACCATCGGGCCGACCAGCCAGGGCTGATCCTTTTGGCGCCAGATGTGGAAATGCGCGTCGATTGCCTTCTGCATCATGAAACCCTCTTCCAGATTGTCGTCGCCGCCGGGGCAGGGCGGGCGAGCGACAGGATGAAATCGGTTAGACCCTTGAGCGACGAGCCGTCGACGAGATCGTCGATCACCGGCAGGATGGCGCGAAGTGCTGCCGTTGCCGGCCGGAAGCGCGGGTCGCCGGCCAACGGCGTTGCCAGCGACAGTCGGAACGCGCGGGCGCTCAGCCGGCGCATTGCCATTTCCAACTCGGCATGGTCGCCGCGTTCCAGCGCGTCGGACAGGATGACGACCGCGGCACCGCGCGCGAAGGCGGAGAAGCGCGGCACTGACAGGAAAGCGAGCAGCGTCGGTCCCATGCGGGTGCCGCCGTCCCAGTCGTCGACCTGCGTGGCCGCGCGGGCCAACGCCTGGTCGCGGTCGCGAATGCGCAACGCCCCGGTGATGCGGGTCAGCCGCGTGCCGAAGGTAAAGATCTCGGCGCGGTCCGCGCCTTGCACGGCGGTATGCGCCAGCTTGAGATAATCCGCTGTGTGCAGCTTCATCGAGCCGGACACATCGATGAGGATCAGCAGCTTGCGCGGCACGGTCTGGCGGCGTCGCAGCAATGGTGAGGGGACATCGCCATCGGCGCTGACGATCTCCCGCAGCGACCGGCGCAGGTCGAGCTTGCCGCGCGAGTGGGTGCGCACGGTGCGGAAGGAGCGGCGGGCGGGCAGGGCGGAAGCGAGCTTGCGGCGGAAAGCGGCAAGGTCGTCATCGTCGCGCTGGAAGTCGCGGCGGCTCAATTGCTCCAGGGCTGAGGATAGCTCGCCGCCTTCCTGATGACTGATCGCCTCGATCTCTTCCTGGCTTGCCCCGCCATCATCCTTGATGCGGGTTTCCTTGTCTGCGTCGCCTTCGACCACGGCGGATGTGTTGCCATAGAAATGGCTTTGGAAATGCGCCTCGAATTCGTCGCGACGGTCGGGCGGTGGCGCCAGCGTGGCGAGCGCCGCCTCGCGGATGTCCGCCATGGAGCGCGGCCCGAGCAGCGTCACCGCCTGCATGAAGCCGGAGACCTGCTCGGGTGCTATGGCAAAGCCGTAGCGGCGCAGCAACCGGCCGAAGCCAAGCAAGGGTGCGGCCGCGCGGGGTAAGCTCTCCTCTCCCCGTTCACGGGGAGAGGATGCCGGCAGGCAGGTGAGGGGCAGCGCTGACATCCGAGCGTCGCGCCGCCCCTCATCCGCCCCTTCGGGGCACCTTCTCCCCGTGAACGGGGAGAAGGGATTGTTGACGTCTCGGCTCACGCCAGCGCCTCCTCGACGATGCGGCCAAGCTCCGGCGCGATGTAGGAGAGGTCCTCTTCGTCCTTGATCAGCACGCCGATGGCGCGGCGGAAGGCTTCCGGCCAAGGGCTGCCGCCTTTTTCCAGGATGGTGGCGGCATTAGCCCATTCGACCGCCTCGGCAATGCCCGGTGGCTTGGCGAGCGGGCGGGTGCGGATGGTCTGTACCGCCGCCGCCACCGCGCGCGCCGTTGCCTCAGCTACATTGCCGGCGCGCAGCATGATGATGGCGGCCTCGCGCTCGGCGTCGGGATAGCCGATCCAGTGATAGACGCAGCGCCGGCGCAGCGCTTCGGCGAGTTCGCGGGTGCGGTTCGAGGTCAGGATGACGATCGGCTGTGCCGTGGCGCGGATGGTGCCACGCTCGGGAATGCTGATCTGGAAATCGGACAGGAATTCCAGCAGCAGCGCCTCGAATTCATGGTCCGAGCGGTCGATCTCGTCGACCAGCAGCACGCGCTGCTCGGGCGCCTTCAGCACCTGCAGCAGCGGCCGCGCGATCAGGAAGCGGTCGTCATAGATATCGATCTCGTGCTCGCCGGCATGGCGGATGGCGAGCAGCTGGCGCTGATAATTCCATTCGTAGAGCGCGTGCGCGGCGTCGATGCCTTCATAGCATTGCAGCCGCACCAGATCGCGGCCGAGCAGCGCGGCGATCGCTTTCGCCGCTTCCGTCTTGCCGACACCCGGCGCGCCTTCGAGCAGCAGCGGCTTGCCCAGCCGGATCGCCAGGAAGATGGCGGTGGCCAGACTGTCATCGGCCAGATAGCGCGAGGCGGCCAGATGCCGCGCCACCGCCTCCGGCGAGGTCGCGACAGTCTCGGCGCTTGTCCCAGTCATTTCGCCCCTCAGTTCGCCGCTTGCGCCTTCAGCGCGCGCAAGATCCGCTCCGGCGTGATCGGCAACGTGTCGATGCGCACACCGACGGCATCGAAGACGGCATTGGCGACCGCCGGGATTTGCGGATTGGCGCACATTTCGCCCGGTCCCTTGGCACCGTATGGCCCGTCGGCCGAGGGTCGCTCCAGCACGATGATCTCGGTCTCGGCAAGGTCGCCGGGGCCGGGCATCAGATACTGGTTGAAGTCGGTGCCGCCATGGTCGCGGTTGGGATAGTAGGGCTCGGTGGTCTCGTACAGCGCGTGGCTGATGCCCATCCAGGAGCCGCCGACCAATTGCTGCTCGACCATTTTCGGGTTCAGCGCGCGGCCGATCTCGAAGACGTTCTTGACCGTCAGCACCGTCACCTCGCCCGTCTCGTCGTCGACCTCGACCTCGGCCACGGTGCAGGCATGCGCGTAGCAAGTCGATGGTTTCATCGCGCCGGTCTCTTTCTCCGGATAGGAGCGCGGAATGAGGAACATGCCGCGACCCGAGATCGAGCGGCCGCGCTTGAAATGCGCCGACAGCGCGACATCGAAGATCGAGATCGACTTTTGCGGCGCGCCTTTGACCAGGATGTTGCCCTGGCCGTCGGTCTCGAGGTCGGAGGCATTCACCTCCAGCTCTTCCGCCGCCACTTCCAGCATCACCTGGCGGGCTTCTTTCGCTGCCTGGATCACGGCGTTGCCGGCGCGATGCGTGCCGCGTGAGGCGAAGGTGCCCATGCAGTGCGGGCCGGTGTCGGTGTCGGCGGTGTCGACGACGACACGGTCGGTCGGCACGCCGATCGTCTCGGCGCAGATCTGCGCCATGATCTGCTTCATGCCCTGGCCGAGATCGACCGAGGACAGCGTCACCATGAAATTGCCGGTCGGTGTCGAATGCACCAGCGCCTGCGTGGGGTCGCCGCCGAGGTTCATGCCCGTCGGATAGTTGATGGCGGCGACGCCGCGTCCACGCCTGATCGCCATCTCAAGCTCCCTTCACATAGGAGGACATCGCCATGAATTTTTCCGCCACCGGCCAGTTGGCGGCGCGCGAGGCTTCCTGCATGCACTCGATCAGGGCTGCCCCTTCGGTCGGCTGGCGGTGCGCCTTCATGTCGCCGTCGCGATAGGCGTTGATGAAGCGGAATTCGAGCGGGTCCATGCCGATCAGTCGCGCCAGCTTATCCATCTGCACCTCCAGCGCGAAGTCGCCGATGGTGACGCCGAAGCCGCGCATGGCGGAGGACGGCGTGCGGTTGGTGTAGACGCAGTAGGTGTCGATCCAGACATTAGGGATGGTGTAGGGACCGGGATAGTGCCCCGCGCCCTTCTGCGCGCCATAGGGCGAGTGGCGCGAATAGGCGCCGGCGTCGGTATAGCCGGTGACCTTGCGCGCCACGATGCGGCCGTCCTTCATGACGCCGTCCTTGATGACGATTTTTTCGGCGGCGCGAGGTGACGATATCTGCATCTCCTCTTCGCGGCTGTAGATAAAACAGACTGGTCGTCCTGTTAGCTTGGCGCCGAGGATGGCGATCGGCTCGACGATGACGTCGACCTTGCCGCCAAAGCCGCCGCCGACGGTGCCGCCGACGAAATGCAGCTTGCTGCCCGGCATCTGCAGGATGATCGAGGTGTTGTCGAGCGTGAAGAACATCGCTTGCGTGTCGGTGTAGCAGGTGAAGCGGTCATTGCCCTCGGGCGCCACCACGCAGCCGGTGGTCTCGGTCGGCGCGTGCTCGATCGGCGAGGACTGGTAGCTCTGCTCCAGCACGTGATCGGCACCGGCGAAGCCCGTCTCGACGTCGCCGAAGCGCACCTTGCGGCACTCGCCGCTGTCATAGAGGTAGTAGTTCTGGCCGTGATATTCGTTGACCAGCGGCGCGCCGGGCTTCAGCGCTTCCTCCATGTCGAAGACAGCCGGCAGCACCTCATAGTCGACCTTGACCTTGGCGGCGGCCTCTTGCGCCGCGCGCTCGGTCTCGGCCAGCACCGCCACCACGGCCTCGCCCTTCCAGCGCACCTTGCCATCGGCCAGCACGGTTTCGTCCTCCGGCCCGATCTGGATCAGGATGAGGATGGTGTAGACATTGTGCGGCACATCCTTGGCGGTCAGCACTTTGACGACGCCCGGATGCTTCTCGGCTTCCGACGTGTCGATAGAGCGGATGCGGGCATGGTGATGGGGGCTGCGCACCATTTTCAGGTGCAGCATGCCGGGGAAATTGCGGTCGGCGAAAAAGGCGGTCTTGCCGGTGACATGGCCGGGCGAATCCGAGCGCGGCCTTGGCTGGCCGATCTCATGCAGATCGTCCTTGCGGACATCGGCGAAGTAGTTCTTGCGCAGTTCCATTCTTTTGTTCCCTCAGAGCATGATGCCGAAAAGTGTGAAGCGGTTTTCGGACGACATCATGCTCTATCTCTTTGATTTAGAGGCGGATTCAGATTTCAGGTCGAATCGACCTGAAATCATCCGGCTCTAGGCCGCGTTCCGAGAGTTGGACCGCGCGGCGGCCAGCACCGCCTGGATGATCGGCTCGTAGCCGGTGCAGCGGCAGATGTTGCCCGACAGCGCATCGACCACCTCGTCGCGGCTGGGGTTGGGCGTGTGGTCGAGCAGCACCTTGGCGGCCATGATCATGCCCGGCGTGCAGAAGCCGCATTGCGTGGCGAAGGCGTCGAGAAAGGCGCGCTGCAGCGGGTGCAGCACGCCAGCTTCCGAAAGTCCCGCCGTCGTTGTGATGGCGGCTCCGCTGCATGTCTCGGCCAGCGTCAGGCAGGAGAGCCTGAGCTCGCCGTCGATGATGACCGAGCAGGCGCCGCACGTGCCTTGATGGCAACCGCCTTTCGGGGAGGTGTCGCCGATCTTGTCGCGCAAGGCGTGCAGCAGCGTCGTGCCGCTGTCGACGAATTCGGCCGTTTCCGAACCGTTGAGCGTGAACTGAACCGGAACCTTTGCCATGTTTTCCCTCCCAGCGCGCCTGCCCGAACCATCGGACAGACGCGCGCCCCCGAACGAAATATTATGCGAGCAGCAGCCGGCCGAGATGGACCGGCAGCACTTCGTTGCGATACCAGGCGCTGGCAATCGGATCGGTGATCGGCGAGGTGCCATCACCGGCCGCGGCCAAAGCCGGCGCTATGCCGTCAGCGGTCAGCGTCCTGCCGATCAGCGCTTTTTCCGCCGCGCTGGCACGCATTGGCCGGTCGGCCATGCAGCCCAGTGCAATCCGCGCCAAAGACACGGTGCCATCCGGCGCCAGTGCGAGAACGCTGGCGATGCTGAGCACCGAGACGCCCTTGGGCTTGACCCGCGACACTTTCAGGAAGCGGAAACTGTCGGCCTTCGGAAGCGCGAAGCTCACGGACGTGACGATGGCGCGGCTGCCTTCCCGATTGGCCAGAAATATCTCGATCGGCGTTTCGCCGTCATCGGTGCCGACAATGGCGTCGAGCGCCAGCAGGGCAACAGCGAAATCGCCATAGGGAGCCGGCGCGAACAGATTGCCGCCGACTGTCGCCATGTTGCGGACCGCCGGGCCGCCGACGGCGCGGGCGGCCTTGGCAAGGGCGCCGAGGTCCGGATGGCGGGCGATCGCCGCCATGGTCACCGAACCGCCGATGCGGACCTTGCCGCCGGCAACGACGATGGCGGACAAAGACGGCTCGGTCGACCTGACGAGGCCGGAGACCGAAACATCGCCTTCATTGGCAGCACGGACCACGAGTGTGCCGCCGCCGAGATAGCGCGTGCCGGCGGCTTTCAGCGCGGCGTTGGCGTCCTTGACCGTTGCAAAGGTCTGCAGTGCTAGCGCCATGGTTTGGCTCCTGTCAGCTCTGGCCGGCGAAATGGCTCTTCAGGGCATTGAAGCCGCCCTGGAAAACATTGGCGCCCATGCCCTCGGCAAGCTTGTCGGCTTCTTCTGGCGCTGCGTCGAAGCTTGCGGTCCATTCGGCGTAGGTGCGGTCGCCATCGGTAACGCGCCGCAATTGCAGCGTCGCCTTGTGATTGGTGAGCGGCTGCGGCGTCTCGAGGATCGAATAGCTGACGAGGAAATCCCGGTCGGAGAAGTCGAGCAGCTTTTCACGCAGGCGCGCGCCACTGACGAGCTGAAAATTGCGAACGCAGCCTATCGTCGAAGCGTCCTTGCCGTCCTCGATATGGCTTTCGACCATGCGCGGGTGCCAGCTTGGCAGTCCGTTGAAATCGCGTATGCGCGCCCAGACCTTTTCGACCGGCGCGTCGATGACGCTGGAGATAGTGACTTTGGCCATTCAAATGTTCCCTTGCAAAGCGATCCGGTGCAAGGGTAGGGCGGTCATCCCAGGGGCGCTTATCAATGCGTCTTGAATGCCTATCAAGGAGTCTGAAAAAGGGTGGCGGGCCGCTGGTTCAGGCGATCGCCCGCGCGGCTTCGCGGTAGACCGTCGGCGGCACGCCGACATGGTCGCGGAAGAAGCGCGAGAAATTGCCCTGCGTGGTGAAGCCGAGATTGCAGGCGACCGAGATCAGCGGCTCCTGCGACCATTGCAGCTGCCGCACCGCTTCCTCCATGCGCAGCGTGTTCCAGTAGACATTGGGCGTCAGATTGGTCTGTTCCTTGAACAAAGCGAAGAAATGCGGCCGCGACAGGCCGACGCTGCGCGCCACTTCGTCGAAGCAGATGCGTTCGCAGACATTGGCTTTCATCAGCTGGATCGCCTTGCGGACACGGAAGTCCTGCATGGTGCTGATGCGGACGCGCGCCTCCTGCGGCGCCGAGGCGTCGGCGGCGTCGAGCACCGAATCGATGAAACGCTCGATCTCGTAGTTGGCGATATCGTCGATGCTCTCATTGTCGCTGAGACGGTCGAGCAGATTGGCGGCGGCCTGGTGCAGCCAAGGCTCCAGCGTGATCGCGGCTTGTGAAAACAGCGGCGCGGACGGGGGCAGGTCGCGGCGGCGCCGCGCCCAGTCGGGATCGATGTAGAAGGCGAGGAACAGGCCCGGCGTGCCGTCTCGCGACAGAATATGGCTGTGCGGCTGGAAGGAGTTGATGCCGGCGGCGATGCGAGGTCCAAGCGGTACCGTTTCGCGGCCGATGGTCATCTCGCCGGCCGTACCTTCCAGCCAGATGATGAGATGGGCCTCGACATGGGCATGGGTGACGAAGTCGCTTGCGACATTCAGGACAGAAACATGTCCGAACCGGCCCCAGTAGAGCCTGATCGCTTCCGTCATGGGTATTCCTCCCGCAGGCGACTGGCCTCCCTTCGCCTGCAACGCGGATATTGCGGCTGAGTTCGGGGCCGCGTCAAGGCGGGAGTCCGTGACGAGCGTGGAGGACAGCCGATGCGGGCGGATTTTCAGACTGAGCGATAGGCACCGGAACGAATAGCGGTTTGGGGAAGAACGCCAGCCCTCAAACCGAAGCCGTCATGCCGCCGTCGACATACAGCATTTGGCCGTTGACGAAGGAGGATGCGTCGGAGGCGAGGAACACCGCGGCGCCGATCAGCTCGTCGACATTGCCCCAGCGCCCGGCCGGTGTGCGCTTTTCCAGCCAGGCGGAGAATTCCGGATTGTCGACCAGCGCCTGGTTCATCTCGGTGCGGAAATAGCCGGGCGCGATCGCATTGATCTGCAGGCCGTATCTCGCCCAGTCGGCGCACATGCCCCTTGTCAGGTTGCGGATCGCGCCCTTGGTTGCGGTGTAAGGCGCGATGTTCGGCCGAGCCAGTTCGCTCTGCACGGAGCCGATATTGATGATCTTGCCTTTGCCGCGTGGGATCATGTGGCGGGCGACCGCCTTGCCGGCATGGAAGGCGCCGGACACATTGGTCTTGAACAGCCGCTCCCATTGCTCCTCGGGAAAATCCTCGAGCGGGGCGCGGAATTGCACGCCGGCGTTGTTGACGAGGATATCGATGGCACCGATCTCTGCCTCGATGCGGGCAATGTCCGTGTTGACTGCCTGAAAATCGGTGACATCGAAGATCGAGGCGTGCGCCTTGAAGCCGCCAGCACGCAGCTTTTCGACGGCGCTGTCGATCCTGGAGGCATCGCGGCCATTCAGCACCACGCTTGCCCCGTGTTCAGCCAGGCCCCGAGCCAAGGCGAAACCTATGCCTTGGCCGGAGCCAGTGATCAGCGCCAGCCGCCCATCGAGGCTGAACAGGGAGTTTGTCACAGACTGTCCCGGCTTAATCGCTGCGGCGGAAATTGCGGATGCGGTCGAACAGCACCGCCAGCAATATGGCGCCGCCGATGAACACGCCTTGCCAGAAGGCATTGATACCGAGCAGGCCAAGACTGTTGCGGATCACTTCGATCAGGGCCGCGCCGACGATGGCACCGAAGGCGGTGCCGACGCCACCAGCCAGATTGGCGCCGCCGATGACGGTGGCGGCGATCACCTGCAACTCCATACCCGTGCCGAGATTGGTGGTGACGGCGCCCAGCCAGCCGGTCTGGATGATGCCGGCAATGCCTGCCGACAGAGCCGAGATCATGTAGACGGCAACCTTGATCCGACGTACCGGCACGCCGGTCAGCGTCGCCGCATGCTCATTACCGCCAATGGCGAAGATGTGCCGGCCGAATTTGGTCCAGCGCAGGATGAAACCGGTGATCAGCGCCAGAAGGATCATGTAAAGAACCGGATTGGCGATCCCGAACACCCAGGCGCCGCCCCCCAATGCCAGCAGTTTGGTGTGGTCCGGCCCGAACTGGAAGACGACGGTGTTGTTGGAGGCGACCATCGCCAGGCTGCGGGCGATCGACAGCACACCGAGCGTTACCACGAACGGTGGAAAGCCAAGATAGGCGATCAGGACGCCGTTGAAGGCGCCGATGGCGAGCGCGGTTGCGATAGAGGCCAGAATGCCGACCTCGATCGAGTAGCCGGCATGCATGGTGACGGCCAGCACCATCGATGACAGGCACAGCACCGAGCCGACCGAGAGGTCGATGCCGCCGGTGATGATGACGAAAGTCATGCCTAGCGCGATGATTGCGACGAAGGTGATGTTGCGGGTGATGTTGTAGAGGTTCTTCGACGTGGCGAAGGCGTCCGTGGCAAACGATAGGAACACGCACGCAAGGATGACGGAGATCACCACCCAGAAAGTCTGGCTGGCCAACAACCTTGCCAGCAAGGATTGCTGCTTGTGCTCGATCGGCTGGTCAATTGTCAGTGCCATCATCGACCTTCATTTGCTGTCATGGTGAAAACGCTTGAAATCAAACCTGTTCGATGGCGCCGGTGATCAGCCCGGTGACTTCCTCGGGCGAACTCGACGCAATCGTCTTGTCGGCGACCTTGCGGCCACGCCGCATGACGATGACGCGGTCGGCGACGGTGAAGACATCGGGCATGCGGTGACTGATCAGCACCACGGCGATGCCTTGGTCGCGCAAATGGCGGATCAGGTTCAGCACCTCGGCGACCTGGCGCACCGAGATCGCCGCCGTCGGTTCGTCCATCAGCACGATCTTGGCCTGGGACAGCATGGTGCGGGCAATCGCCACTGCCTGGCGCTGGCCACCCGACATCTGCTTGACGAGGTCGCGCGGCCGGGTCTCGGACTTCAATTCGGCGAAGAGCCGGCCTGCGCGTTTATACATCGTCGCATAATCGAGGATGCGGAGCGGCCCCAGGCCGCGGCGCAATTCGCGGCCGAGATAGACATTCGCCGCCGCGGTCAGATTGTTGCAGAGCGCCAGATCCTGGTGGACGATCTCGATGCCGTGCTGGCGGGCTTCCGCCGGCTTGTGCAGGATCAACTCCTTGCCGTCCATTCGCATGGTGCCATGGCTCGGGCGGAAATTGCCCGCGATCATCTTGACCAGCGTCGACTTGCCGGCGCCGTTGTCGCCCATCAGGCCGACCACCTGTCCGGGCTCGATCGACAGCGAAACGTCGTTGACCGCCTGGATGGCGCCGAAATGCCTTGAGATGTTGGTGAGTTCGAGAACCGCCACCAGCCTTTACCTCCCCGTGCCTTGCCTGCTTTTCCGGTGGACCGGGCGCAGCTTTCGCCACGCTTTTCCAGCTCCTCCCGGAAACAGCGCTGACCTGCATCTACGCGAATGCCCGCGCAGGCGTCAATTGTCAGACGAATAAGAATTGCCAATAGTCGGGGAAATGCGGCCGGGGGCTGTTGCGGGACGGAGTTGAATCTTTCGAAAAATCAGTTTTGTAGGACAAATGGCATTGACGTTGGCCGCGAGCCGAGATTAGCTGAGCATCGGAGGACTAAATCAATATACCGATCCCATGCCGGCCTGCCGCGCGGGATCATCAGAGAATTGTCGGTCGTTGCCAGTCAGTTTTCGATCTGGCTGACCGAAATGAAAATACTTATCGGCCTGGCGTATGACATGAGCGCTCGCACAACGACCCTCTGTCATCACGCATCCGGTCGATCTGTGTGGCGGACACGCCGTGTCCGTCTGTTTCCAAGGGAGGACTGACATGAGGAAAACACTTTTGCTCGCCGCCGTCGCCGCCATGGCGCTTGGCGCCGGGCCGGCTTTGGCCAAGAAACAGCTTGTCATTGTCGTGAAAGGTCTCGACAATCCGTTCTTCGAAGCCATTCACCAGGGCTGCGAGAAATGGAACAAGGAAAACGCCAGCTCGGAATATGAGTGCTTCTACACCGGTCCGGCGTCGACTTCCGATGAAGCCGGCGAGGCGCAGATCGTCCAGGACATGCTGAGCAAGGCCGACACGGTGGCGATGGCGATTTCGCCGTCCAACGCGCCACTGATCGCGCAGACGATCAAGACCGCCAATCCGACGATCCCGATCATGACCGTCGATGCGGACCTCAGCAAGGAAGATGCAGGGCTTCGCAAGACCTATCTCGGCACCGACAACTATCTGATGGGCAAGAAGATCGGCGAGTACATCAAGAAGGGTAAGCCGAATGGCGGCACGATCTGTACCATTGAAGGCAACCCGGCCGCCGACAACATCCTGCGCCGTGCCCAGGGCATGCGTGATGCGCTTTCGGGCAAGGACGGCCTCGCCGCACTTGCCGGTGAAGGTGGCTGGACCGAAGTTGCAGGCTGCCCGGTGTTCACCAATGACGACGGCGCCAAGGGCGTACAGGCGATGACCGACATCCTCGCCGCCAACCCCAAGCTCGACGCCTTCGGCATCATGGGCGGCTGGCCGCTGTTCGGCGCGCCGCAGCCCTATCGCGATCTGTTCGGACCGCTCAAGGACCGGATTGCCAGCAACGACTTCGTCATCGGTGCCGCCGACACGATCGGCGACGAGGTGGCGATCGCCCGTGACGGCCTCGTGACCGCGCTGGTCGGTCAGCGGCCGTTCGAAATGGGCTACAAGGCGCCGTCGGTGATGATCGACCTCATCGAAGGCAAGCCCGTCGCCGATCCGGTGTTCACCGGCCTCGACGAATGCACCAAGGATACTGTCGACACCTGCATCCAAAAGTAGGTTGTCGATTTCGGGACGCCCGGCAACGGGCGTCCCGTCACTCCTGAACGGGACGCAATGCTCGGGGCGACAGGCTCCGGCTTTGGCGCGTCCATGGTCTGGATTTTTCGGCAACGAGATCGGCGCACCGTGCAGGTTCGGGCCAGCCCGGACGACAGACGGCCGACGCATTGGAACGTGAATGCCGGACGAGAAGTCAAAAGAGCGAGCCGATCGGACCAAGGCACAAGCCAGCCGCCGTCCGGCCGTCATGCGTACTGGTGCGGCGCACTTCGCGGGAGCGAGCGTGCATGTCTCGCTGGCCGGTGAGATTGGCTTGCGGATCGTGCGCGGCGACTATCCGCCCGGCACTATCCTGCCCAATGAGGCCAAATGGGCCGAGATGTTCAACGTCAGCCGTTCGGCGGTGCGCGAAGCCATCAAGATGCTGATGGCGAAAAGCCTGTTGGCATCGCGCCCCAAGATCGGCAGCTGGGTCGAGCCGAAGGAGCGCTGGAACCTGCTCGACCGCGACGTGCTGGCCTGGTACGCGACCGCGCCTGACCGCGAGGCTTTTCTGCGCACCGTACAGGAGTTCCGCCACATCATCGAGCCCGAGGCGTCGGCCTTTGCCGCCCTGCGTCGCAGCGACCAGCAGATGGAGGAGATCAGCCAGGCCTGCCGCGATATGAACGAGGCCCTGAACCTGCAGGACCGTATCCGCGCCGACACGCGCTTTCATCTCGCTATCCTGCGCGCCTCCGGCAACGATCTTTTGGTGCCGCTCGGCGTTCTGATCGAGTCGGCGCTCGACCATCTCTTCGCGTTCACGACGCAGCAGGTCGGCGATCAGCGGCAGGCACAGAAACTGCATGAGGCGATCGAGAAGAACATCCGCCTGCGGCGTCCGGTAGCCGCGCGCAGTGCCGTGCACAAACTGCTTGAAAACACCGACGATGGGATCGGGCGGTCAAGGCGGTGATCGGCGCCTCCGTCTGGCTCAGATCGTCTGCTTCTTGCCGTCCCTGGTCGGCATCAGGTCGACGCCGTTGACCTTGCCGATATGTGTCGCCAGCATCGGCACGAATTGCTCGGCCGGGCCGGTGGCATGGGCGCCGGCGAAGGAGTTCTTGGTGGCGTTGCCGAGCGGGTTGGCGATGCCGGCCGCACCCGCCATCGATTCCAGATAGGTCAGGTCCTTGAAGGCATTGGCGATCGAGAATTTGTGGGCGTCGCGGTCGCCCTCCAGCGTCCAGCGCATGAAGGTCTGGTAGAAGCCGCAATCCATGCGGCCGTTGCGGATGACGCTGTCGAAGCGCGGCGGCGAGATGCCGACCTTCTGTGCAAGCGCCAATGCCTCGGAATAGATAGCGGCGTAGCCGAGCGAGATGAAATTGTTGAGCAGCTTCATGCGGTGGCCGTCGCCGGTGTCGCCAATATGGACGATGCGGCCGGCCCAGGTTTCGATCACCGGTTTCACCCTGGCAAAGAGGGCGTCCGGCGCGCCGACCATGGCGTCGAGCGTGCCTTCCCAGGCTTCCTTCGGCGTGCGGCTCAGTGGCGCGTCGACAAAATCGATGCCGAGCGCCTTCAGTTCCGCTGCCAGCGCCACCGTCGAGACCGGATCGGAGGTCGAGCAATCGATCACGACCGAGCCTTTCTTCAAACCCTCCTTGAGGCCGCCGGGGCCGCGAATGATGGCTTCAACCTCGCGTGAGCCGGTGACGCAGATGAAGACGATTGTCGATGCCGCCGCCACATCGCGCGGGGTCGATGCTTCCTTCGCACCTCGACCGAGCAGGTCTTCCGCCGGCTTGCGGTTCTTGCGGCCAAGAAAGGTCAGGGCGTAGCCCTTGTCGACGATGTTCTTGGCGATCCCGTGTCCCATAAGGCCAAGGCCGATAAAGCCGATCTTTTCGCTCGCGGCGGTCGTATTCATGTCTTCAAGTCCTGTTGCAATGATTGATGATCGGCGCTGCCGTTTTGCAGGCGAAATGGTTGCGGATCGCGATATTGTCTGACAATACACATAAATCCCAGAGGATGTGGAGAGCAAAATGGCGAAGCGGATCATGTTCACCGGCGGCAGCGGCAAGGCCGGACGCCATGTCGTGCAGTATCTGGTGGAGCAAGGCTGTCAGGTGCTCAACATCGACACCAAGCCGCTCGACAACCCCAAAGTGCGCACGCTGATCACCGACATCACCGACAGCGGACAGGTGTTCAACGCGCTATCGAGCTACATGGGCCTGCATGAATTCGACCCATCGCTGCGCCCCCAGCCGGTCGATGCCGTGGTCCATTTCGCCGCCATTCCGCGCATCATGATCACCACCGACAACGAGGTATTCCGCATCAATGCGCTCGGCACCTACAATGTCATCGAGGCGGCGGTGAAGCTCGGCATCCGCAAAGTTATCATCGCCTCCAGCGAGACGACCTATGGGCTGGTGTTCGCCAACGAGCCGCGCGATCCCCAATATTTCCCGCTCGACGAGGAGTACGATGTCGATCCGATGGACAGCTATGCCCTGTCCAAGGTCGTCAACGAGAAGACAGCTCGCGCCTTTGCGCAGCGCAACGGCACCGACATCTATGCCCTGCGCATCGGCAACGTCATCGAGCCGCATGAATATTCGCTGTTTCCGAAATGGTTCGCCGATCCTGGTTTCCGCAAGCGCATCGCCTGGAGCTATGTCGATGCGCGCGACCTCGGCCAGATCACGTTGCGCGCCATCGAGAAGGATGGCCTCGGCTATCAGGTGTTCAATGCCGCCAATGACGACACATCGTCCGACCTGCCGACCGCCGAACTCTTGAAGCGGTTCTATCCCGGCGTGCCGGTCAAGGCCGAACTCGGCGAATACGAGACGCTGCTCTCCAATCGCAAGGCGCGTGACGTGCTCGGTTTCCGCCCGGAGCACAGCTGGCGCAAATACGTCAAGCAGGCCTGAGCCGCGGGAGCATCCGGGCTGATCTGTGCACAGCGGCCGGCTTTGCGGCCCAAGCCGCTTGCCGCGCTTGACAGCACCCTCAATCCGGACTTTCTGGAGCCTATGCGGGACGCGAAGCCGAACAAGGAAAAATCGCCGTCGAAAGCGGCCTCCACCGAGCGTCCCGCCGGCGCTCGCCGACCTGATGCGGCGCGCATTCCAGGGTCGAGCGTCCATGCCTCTCTGGCCAGCGAGATCGGCCTCAGGATCGTGCGCGGCGATTATCCGCCCGGCACCATCCTGCCCAACGAAGCGAAATGGTCGGAGACCTTCAGCGTGAGCCGCTCGGCGGTGCGCGAAGCCATCAAGATGCTGATGGCCAAGAGCCTCTTGGCCTCACGTCCCAAGATCGGCAGCTGGGTCGAGCCGAAGGAGCGATGGAACCTGCTCGACCGCGACGTGCTGGCCTGGTACGCGACGTCGCCGGATCGCGAAGTGTTTTTGAAGACCGTGCAGGAGTTCCGCCACATCATCGAGCCGGAAGCGACCGCCTTTGCCGCCATGCGGCGCACCGACGAACAGATGGCCGAGATCAGCCAGGCGTGCCGGGAGATGGGCGCGGCAACCAGCCTGCAGGAGCGTACCCGCGCCGACACCCGTTTTCACCTCGCTATCCTGCGCGCCTCGGGCAACGACCTTCTGGTGCCGCTCGGCGTGCTCATCGAATCCGCCTTCGATCATCTCTTTGCCTATACGACGCGGGAAATCGATGATCTCAATCATGCGCAGAAGCTGCACGAGGCGATCGAGAAGAACATTCGGCTGCAACGCCCGGATGCGGCGCGCAACGCGGTGCGAAAACTGCTCGCCAATACAGACGGCGTCATCCGCGCCCGGTAGACTTATCGATCGCAGCTAATCGTCTTTCTCACGCCCGAAGGCGGTGCGCAGCTCGTCCTTGGCGTCCTCGAGCACTTGCCTGCGCGCTGCAGGTAGGTTCTTGCCGGCGCGGTTGATGTAGAAGTTGAGCATCGACATGGCTGACTGGAACGGCTCGGCCTTGCGCCGGTGGCTGTGTTCGGCAGATCGCTTGAGCGAGGCAGCGATCTTCTTGGCGTCGTCGGATTCGAAGACGTGGTCCTCGAGATCCAACGCGTCGCTGTGCTCGGTCACGTTGGCCGACCATTTTTCCTTGGTGGCGGTCATGGTGGACTCCTTCGCCGGTTTGCTTGTTGGGAAACTCCGCATATTGGCATCGGTTCCTGCATTCGCCTTTAGGTCTGGAGCCACGGATTTGCCCGCTGTGGCGCTGCTGCGGCCCGAGAATGCGCCGATAGTGGCGAGAACGGCAGCCCATTTCGAGACCGCCGACAGGAAACCCCTTGACCCGAACCGAATTGAGCCGGCCGAGCCCCGGCATCGACAGCTCCTATGCCTGGATGCGGCTTGCCATCTCGATGCTGCTGGCGACGATCGGCGCCGTCGGCATGTGGGCGGTTGTCGTGGTGCTGCCCGCCGTGCAGGCCGAGTTCGGTGTCGACCGCGCCGCCGCGTCCATGCCCTACACCGCGACCATGGTCGGCTTTGCCGCCGGCAACGTGCTGATCGGGCGCGCTATCGACCGAATGGGCTACTGGATCCCGGCGTTGCTCTCTTCGATTGGGCTCTCCGCCGGCCTTCTGCTCGCGGCGCTGTCGACCTCGATCCTGCAATTCACCCTTGCCCAAGGGTTGCTGATCGGTGTCGGCACATCGGTGATCTTCGGGCCGCTGATCGCCGACATCTCGCACTGGTTCAACCGCCGGCGCGGTGTCGCGGTGACCGCGGCCGCGGCCGGCAATTACCTTGCCGGAGCGATCTGGCCGACCATCATGCCGACGCTGATGAAGGCAGAAGGCTGGCGCTTCACCTATGCGGCCATCGGCATCTTCTGCCTGGTGACCATGGTGCCGCTGGTGCTGATGCTGCGGCGCGATGCCCCGGCGGCGGCCGCCGCCGGCTCGCCGGGAAGCCGGCCGGTGCAGCCGATCTCGCTGTCGCCGGCGGCCTTGCAGGTGCTGCTGGTTGTCGCCGGCCTCGGCTGCTGCGTGGCGATGTCGATGCCGCAGGTGCACATCGTCGCCTATTGCATGGACCTCGGCTACGGCGTGGCGCATGGCGCCGACATGCTGTCGATCATGATGGCGGGCGGCGTCGTCAGCCGGTTGGCGTCGGGCTTTGTTGCCGATCGCATCGGCGGCATGAAAACGCTCCTGATCGGTTCGGTGCTGCAGTCTCTTTCGCTGCTGTTCTACATCCCGTTCGACGGACTTGCCTCGCTCTATGTGGTGTCGCTGGTGTTCGGCCTGTCGCAAGGCGGCATCGTGCCTTGCTACGCCATCATCGTGCGCGATTACATGCCCGCCAAAGAGGCTGGCCAGCGTATCGGCATCGTCATGATGGCGACCATCTTCGGCATGGCGATCGGTGGCTGGATGTCGGGCTGGATCTACGACCTGACCGGTTCCTATGCCGCAGCGTTTCTGAATGGCATCGCCTGGAATTTGCTGAACATACTGGCGATCGGACTGTTATTCTGGAAGGCACGGCGCAGCACCGCCGTGATGGCTTGAAGGCGAGCAGGATTGTTGCCGTTGCTTGACAAGGACAACAGGCCGCGCGACGCCAGAAGGCGAGTGGGTGCGGCAAAGCGGGCCGGTGGGATGGCGACAGCAAAAACGATCGTATCGCGACCGCGCCCTGCCAGGTGCATTCCCGAGCGAGCGCGTCCGTGATCAAGCCACGCTCACGCCGTGGCGGCGGCCGCCCGACCATATCAGATGTCGCGCGCAAGGCCGGTGTCGGCGCCATCACAGTGTCGCGCGCCTTGCGCGAGCCGGAGCGTGTCTCGGAAGAGCTGCGTCGCCAGATCCAGGCCGCCGTCGACGAACTCGGCTATATGCCGGACCCGAATGCGCGGGCGCTGGCTTCGGCGCGCGCCGAGGTGTTCGGCGTTCTGGTGCCGTCGCTCACCAACAACGTCTTCGCGGAGGTGGTGCGCGGCATCTATGACAGCTTGTCGGACAGCCCGTTCCGCATCCAACTCGGCAACACCCATTATTCCGGCCTCGAGGAAGAGCGGCTGCTGCAGGTGTTCGGCTCGCAGCGGCCGGCAGCGCTGATCGTCGCCGGCATCGACCAGACACCGGTCTCGCGAAAGCTGCTGGAAAGCGCCGGCTGCCCTGTGGTGCAGGTCATGGAGACCGGTCCCGATCCAGTCGACATGATGGTCGGCTTCTCGCATCTCGACGGCGGCAGGACGGCAACCGAACATCTGATCGAAGCGGGCTACCGCCGCATCGGCTTCATCGGCGCGCGCATGGACCCGCGCTCGCAGCGGCGCCTGGCAGGCTACCGCGCGGCGATGGAGGCCGCCGGCCTGTTCGACCCGCGCCTTGTCACCACCACGCCGGTGCCATCCAGCGTGTCGCTCGGTCGCGAAATGTTCCGCGACGCACTGGCCAAGGTGCCGACACTCGACGGTGTCTTCTGCAACAATGACGACATCGCGCTCGGCGTGTTGTTCGAGTGTCATCGCGCCTCGATCGCGGTGCCGAAGACGATCGGCATCGTCGGTTTCAACGACCTCGACATGATGCAGGTGGCGTTCCCGTCGATCACCAGCATCCGCACCCACCGCTATGAGATCGGCCGACGCGCGGTCGCCATGGCGCTGGCGGCGATCGCCGGCAACAGGCCGGAGCAACGGATCGTCGATCTCGGTTTCGAGCTCAAGCGCCGCGAGAGCACCGCCCGTTGAATACACAGAGGCGACTGTGCGAATGCCGGTTTACACGCCAATTTGGTAGCGCTACCATTCCTTCTGAACAGGTGGACGAGCAGCGGGGTCGCGCCTGTTTATTATACATAAGCGACAACTAAAACTTGTTTATTATGGATAATATGATAGTTTTCGCCCGGCTGGCGGTGACGAGGGGAGGAACCAGGTCGGCCGTCACGGGCGACTAAACGCGTATGCCATGGCAAGGAGGTGCCGGGCCCATCGCGTCAAAAACTTCGCAAAGCGAAACCATAATCAAGAACTGCAACTGGGAGGAATATCGATGATCAAGTCACTTGTTGGTGGCATCGTTGCCGCCACTGCATTCGTCATGTTGAGCTCGTCGGCAATTGCCGCGGGCCCTGAAGTCGTCAAAGGCCCGGCAGCGGAGCCGGATTGCTTCGTACCCTGGGCCGCGGATACGCAGTTCTTCAAGTTCCCCAAAAAGGCGGGCCCATACCGCATTGCGCTCGCCAACGGCTATATTGCCAATACGTGGCGCATCCAGATGGTGCAGACCGCGAAAGCCTATGCGGCACAGAAGGACGTCGCCGCGAAGCTGAAGGAATTCAAGGTCGTCTCGACCGGCGAAGACGTGCCGGCGCAGATTTCGGCGATCAACAACTTCATAGATTCCGGCTATGACGCGATCGTCGTCAACGCGCAGAACCCGACTGCCTTCGGGCCGGTGATCAAGCGTGCCAAGGAAGCCGGCGTCGTGCTGGTTGCTTTTGACAACATCCTCGACACCAAGGACGCGATCAACGTCAACGTCGACCAGAAAGGTCTTGGCGAGCTGTGGGGCAAATGGCTGGTCTCGCATGTGCCGAATGGCGGCAAGATCCTCGAAGTGCGCGGCGTTGCCGGAACATCCGTCGACACCGACCGCCACAATGGCATCCATGAGGCTCTCGACGCCTCCGGCAAGAAATGGGCCGTCACGGAGGTTGTCGGCAAGTGGGATGACGGCGTTGCGCAAAAGGCTTCGGCCGACGCAATCGCCACCAACGGCCCCTTTGACGGCGTCACTGGACAGGGCGGCGACACCGGCATCGTGCAGGCGATGATCGATGCCAAGCATCCGTTCGTGCCGTTCGGTGGCGAGACCGAAAACGGCTTCCGCAAGTTCTGCGCGGCCCATGCAGCCGACGGGTTGAAATGTTCGTCGGCCGGTACCGGGCCGGCGCAGGTGGCTGTTGCCATCAAGACGGCGATCGCAGCGCTTGAAGGCAATGTCGTCCCCCAGTCAATCAAGCTGCCGCTTGCCGTCGTCGAGGATCCGAACTTCAAGGCTGGTCAGGATTTCTTCCCCGACCAATCCGACAATTTCTTCGTCGGCAATTCTTTCCCGACCTGCGGCATCAATTTCACCGCACAGGAAATCATGGGGCAGACCAAGGAAAACCAGTAGGCCGCACACCCGGCGCCGTGAGATTGCTCATTGCGCCGGGAGTTCGATATCTTGGTGATCAAAGCGCCCCGGGAGGGCCGATGGACATTGCTGTTCCGCTCTTTCGTATGGAAGGCATATCCAAGCGCTATGGTGGCGTGCGAGCTCTGGAAAACGCCGAGCTTTCGGTCACATCCGGCAGCATTCACGCCATCCTTGGCGAAAACGGTGCCGGCAAATCAACGCTGATCAAGGTCATGGCCGGCGTCGTCGCGGCCGACGAGGGCCGAATGACGCTGGATGGCCGCGAGGTGACCTTCGCCTCGCCTGCTGCTGCCAACCAGGCAGGCATCGTCTGCATCTTCCAGGAGCTGTCGCTGGTTCCCGAACTCAGCGTCGCCGACAACATCGTCATTTCCGATCCGCCCAAACGCTTCGGCATGATCGACCGCAAGGCGCAGCGCCGCATCGCGGAAGAGGCGCTGGCGCGTGCTGGTGCCGCCGATATTCATCCGCTGGCACTGGTCAAGGACCTGCCCTTGTCGCGGCGGCAGATGGTGGAAATCGCCAAGGCGCTCGCCAGAAAGCCGCGCATCCTGATCCTCGACGAGGCGACGTCGGCGCTGACGGCGGCGGACGTCTCGAAGATCTTCTCGGTGCTGAAGCGGCTGCGCTCGGAAGGGTTGTCGCTGCTCTACATCTCGCACCGCATGAACGAGATCGCGGAGCTGGCCGACCAGTGCACGGTGTTCCGCAATGGCCGTAACGTCGCCAGCTATCCGGCCGGCTCGAAGAGCGACAATGAAGTGGTCGAGCTGATGATCGGCCGTGAGTACAGCCACATCTTTCCGCCGAAGCCCGCGGCCGTGCCTGCCACCGCCGCCCCCAGGCTCGAAGCCCGCAAGCTCTCGTGGACTAACCGGCTGCACGACATCTCGCTGACCGTCAGGGCAGGCGAGGTGGTCGGCCTCGGCGGCCTTGACGGCCAAGGCCAGCGCGAATTGCTGCTCGCCTTCTTCGGCGTGCTGCGGGGCCTCAGCGGCCAGATCCTGATCGACGGCAAGCCGGTGACGATCGCCAGTCCTTCTGCTGCCCGAAAGGACGGCATCGGCATGGCGCTCATACCGGAGGACCGCAAGACCGAAGGCCTGATGCTGCCGATGACTGTGCGCGAGAACCTGTCCTTCGCCGCGCTGGACCGGCTGTCCAAGGGCGGCATCATCGACCGCGCCGCCGAGCAGCGGCTGATTGACGATATGGTCGGCCTTCTGGCGATCAAGACGGCCGGTCTCGACATTCCGGTCGCGGCACTTTCGGGCGGCAATCAGCAGAAGGTGGTCATCGCCAAATGGATGATGCGCCAGCCGCGCATCATCCTGCTCAACGATCCGACACGTGGCATCGATGTCGGCACCAAGCAGGAGCTCTACCAGCTGATGCGCAAGCTGGCGGATGCCGGGGCGGCGATCCTGTTCTATTCGACCGACTATGACGAGTTGATCGGCTGCTGCGACCGAGTGCTGGTGCTCTATGACGGGGCAGTCAAGCGCGAGCTGGTCGGCGCCGAGATCACCGAGCGGGCGCTGATATCGAGCGCGCTCAACATCCATGGCGAGGACAGCCCCGTGAGCCTGGGAGCGGACGCATGAAGGATTGGCGCTACTGGCTTGCCGAGCAGCGCGGAACGCTGCTGGCGCTCGGCATCTTCGTTGTCATGTTCGTCATCTACACGTCTAACCATCCGGCGGGCTTCACCGCAAATGTCGTGCAGACGGCCTCGAACAAGGGCGTTCTGCTCGCCTTCGTCGCGATGGCGCAGACGCTGGTGGTGATCACCGCCGGCATTGATCTCTCCGTCGGCATGATCTTCCTGCTCACCAACTGTCTGGCCTCCTGGCTGGTTGTGGGCACACCGATGCAGACGACGTTCGGCGTCATCGCGGTGCTGGCGGTTGGTCTGCTCTGCGGCGCCATCAACGGCGCCATCGTCATCTATGGACGGCTGCAGCCGATCGTCGCCACCATTGCCACAGGGGCCGTCTATTACGGCATCGGCCTGTTGCTGCGGCCATTCCCGGGCGGTTCGGTCAATGAGGATCTGGCCGATGCGCTGACGGGCCGCGTGTTCGGCGTGGTGCCGGCAAGCCTCGTCGCGCTGTTGGCAATCGTGCTGGTGATCTGGGTGCCGTTCAGCCGCTCGGTGCTAGGCCGCGCCGCTTATGCGGCAGGGTCGTCGGAGACGGCGGCCTACATGTCCGGCGTGCCGATCCGGCGCGGCAAGTTTGCCGCCTACACGCTAGCCGGGCTGCTGGCCGCGATCGGCGGCTTGTTCCTGACCTTCTTCACCTATACGGGCGACGCGGCCTATGCCAGCGGCAATGCCTACACGCTGTTTTCGATCGCCGCCGTTGTGCTCGGTGGCGTCTCGCTGTTCGGCGGCAAGGGCAGTGCCATCGGCGCGATCTTCGGCGCGCTCGCCTTCCGCACCATCGGCGACCTGTTGTTTGTGTTCGATTTCGATCCGCTCTGGCAGCCGCTGTTCCAGGGCGTTATCCTGCTGGTCGCCGTCAGCCTCGGCGCCTTCGCCCTGTTTCGGGTCCGCAACCGGCTGGAGTGGTTCCTGTGAGCGAAACGACGCTTGGCGGCATTGCCGGCCGCATGCCCAGCTTCATCCGCCGCGCCGATCCAGCGGTGCTGACCGCCTTTGCCTGCATTGCGCTGTTGCTGTGTCTTGGCAGCCTTTATTCGCGCAGCTTCCTGTCGCCGGAGTACCTGCTGCAGCAGCTCAAGGTCGCCTCGTTCCTCGGCGTCATCGCCACCGGCATGATGCTGGTCATCCTGCTTGGCCAGATCGACCTGTCGGTGCCCTGGTGCGTGGCGGCGGGCGCGATGATGGCCTGCGCGGCGGCCGCCTATGGTCCGGCCGGGGTGGTGCTGGCGATCCCGTTTGGCATTCTCTGCGGTGTGCTGATCGGTATCGTCAACGGAATCGGCGTCGCCTATCTGCGCATCCCCTCGATGATCATCACGCTGGCCACCAACGCCGTCGCGCAGGGGCTGATGGTCGTCTATACCGGCGGCTTCTCGCCACAGGATTCGGCGACGGGCGCGATGCGCTACCTGGCGACCGGCTTTGGCATTCCGGGCGTCCCCAACGCCGTCATCATCTGGGCGCTGATCGGCGCTGCAATGGTGTTCGTGCTGACCCGCACCAGCTTCGGCCGCACCGTCTACGGCATCGGCAACCGCGAGCGCGCCGCCTATCTTTCCGGCATCGACACACGACGCGTGGTTATGATCGCCTTCGCGGCGTCGGGCGGTCTCTCCGCTTTCGGGGGCGTGCTGCTCGCCGGCTATGCCTCCAAGGCGGCGCAGTCGATGGGTGATGCCTATCTGTTGCCGTCGATCGCGGCTGTCGTGCTTGGCGGCACCTCGATCCTGGGCGGCCGCGGCTCGTATCTCGGCACCGTCGCCGGTGTCATCCTGATCACCCTGCTGCAATCCATCCTGTCGGTCATGCAGATGCCGGAAGCGGGGCGGCAGATCATCTACGGCGTCGTCATCGTCGCCATGCTGCTGCTCTACGGCCGCGCGCCGGCAAGCCGCTGACAATGGACGAAAAGGCAGCACAGGCGCCAACGGGCGCTCCCGGCTCGATGCCTCCGGCCATCGTGGTGATGGGCGTCGCCGGCTGCGGCAAGTCGGCCGTCGGTATTGCACTGGCGGCCGCGCTGGGCGTTACCTTTATCGAGGGCGACAGGCTGCACCCGCCGGAAAACGTCGCACGCATGGCTAGCGGCGAGCCGCTCACCGATCAACTGCGTGAAGGTTGGCTTGACGCGATCGGCGAGCGCATCGCGGGATCGGTGGGGCAGGGCGAAGGCGTGGTTGCCGCCTGCTCGGCGCTGAAGCGCGGCTATCGCGCGCGCTTGAGCGGCTTCTGCCCGGAGATCGTCTTCCTCTATCTGGAGATCGACCCTGCCACGGCCAGGCGGCGTGTCGGCAGCCGCAAGGGCCATTTCATGCCGGCAAGCCTCGTCGACAGCCAGTTCGCCATCCTCGAGCCGCCGACAGCGGATGAGAAGGCCTTGACGCTCGATGCGACCCGCTCGGTCAGCGAACTCGTCGCTGCCGGCGTCCACCGGCTACGCCGGTCATGAACCTTCATCATCAGTGCCGATACCGGTGCTGTCCTGAGCCTCGGTCAGCCGCTGCCGACGGGACCATTTCAGCATCTGCTCGGGGTAGAGCTTCAGCGCCTCCAGCAAGCGGTCGCGCTTGAGCAGGATGTAGTGTGCCTGCACGGCCATGTTCTTGGCTCCAGCCCTGATCGTATCCGTTGCCGGGGTGACGGACGCCTCCGGCGCCAGCGCAGGGCTGAGCACGGCCCGGTATTGCCTGAAGGGAACCACTTCGAAGGTCGACATGGCAAACAGGGCGGTCCTGCCCCTGGCCGCGAAATTCGCCGGCGCCGAGGCGAGGTGGGTCCAGCCGGTCTCGCCCATGGCGGCCTCCGTGAAGGTGGAGCCGGCATGGACGGTGTTGGTCATCGTCACCACGCCATTCTGCTTCAGGATCTTCTGGATGCGGATGGTGACTTGATAGGCATCGTCGCGATCAAAGGCGACCCGGCTTTTCAGGAACCGGTTCTCGACATTGACCAGCGGCGGGTTGAGGAAACGCAGGCCGAAGGCGCTTTCGGAAATACCGTGGGTGTTGACGCTCACCTGATGCGCCTCGATACCGGCCTCGTACAAAGCACGCTTGCCGATGATGGTCTGGGCGATGAATTGATCGCACCAGAGGATGGCGCCGTGGCCGCGCTGCAAAGCCGACCGCAGCCCGTCCAACCCCTCCAGCCGGATCGTCGGCGACCAGCGGCCAGCCACTAGATGCGCGGCGAGCTGCAGGCGGCGGCGATGGCGGGCCGCCAGCAACCCCTCGAATAGCTGGCGCGCATCGATGCCTTCGCCAAGCACAGCGCGCGTGGCGGCAGCGTAAGCGGGAAATTCCTTGCGCATATGGCGCTTCAGGCGAAACCTCGACACGCGGCCGCAGATCGGTGCCCACCAGCGCACCGGCAGTGCCGCTGCCACCATGAGATAGAAGACGGACAGCAGGCTTTCGCGAAGGTCCCTGTTCGAAAAGCGGCGAAGCCTGCCGGGGTGAACTGGCTTGCGGCTGAAGAAGCGCACATCCTCGGCTCGTTCCGGAACGAAGATGTCGGCGATGATTTCAGTGCGAAAGCTTGCGGCCGATGGCAGCTTATGGGCGGCCTTGCGGGATTTCGCGAACCACCACAGCCTCATCGGTCCAGCCCGTTCTTCGACCCCGCTTTACTGCGTCGGCATGGGCCGCGCAAGCTTACGATAGCGAGCGGCAGCCGGTGGTTTAGATCTGCGACGTCAGTTCGACCGGGAAATCGTCATTGTCGGCATCGCGCATGGCGGCGAGGCTGCGATTGTCCAGCACTTCGGCGATCGCCTGCCGCACCTCGAGCATCATGTGCCGGACCTGGCAGGTCGCCTCGTCGCAGTCGTCACAGCGCTGATACTGCGTGCGGCTGGCGCAGGGGATCGGCGCCAGCGGCCCGTCAAGCACGCGCACGACATGGCCGATCTTGATTTCGGAGGCCGGCCGGGCGAGGCGATAGCCGCCTTCCTTACCCTTGCGGCTCTGGACGAAGCCGGCATTGCGCAACTCGCCCAGGATGGCATCGAGGAATTTCTTCGGGATGTTGTTGGCCACCGCGATGTCGTTGACGAAGGCCAACTGGCCGACCGGCAGGCCGGACAGATGCACGAGGGCCTTGAGGCCGTATTTGCCTTTTTTTGTCAGCATGCCCAGATCAACCCATTGAAGCCCCAACCATTCGCATCTGGCGACTGTTTGTGTGCAAATAATGACGTTTTCGCCGCGCGATGATATTTCGCGAAAACAGGCCGCCGAATGGCACGTTAGGCACAAACGCGTTGATTCTTTGTAACGTTTTGCACGGATGCTGCCGATATTCCGCTGAAAACCGGGTTGCCGGCGCACAAAACGAAAAAGCCGGCAAAAGCGCCGGCTTTTTCGTCTGCTCTGGATGTTGCTGCCGTCAGCGGCTGCCGTAGGTCTGGTCGAGCAGGCCGCCGGCGGCGAAATGCTCCTTCTGCACCTTGTCCCAGCCGCCAAAGACATCTTCGACCGTCAGCAGGCGGACATCGGGAAACTGGGCTTTGTATTTGGCTTCCACTGCCGCATCGCGAACCCGCGTGCCGTTCTGGGCGAGGATGTCCTGGCCCTCCGGCGTGTAGAGGAAGTCGAGATAGGTCTTGGCCAGATCGCGCGTGCCATGCTCGTCGGCGACCTTGTCGACGATCGCGACCGGGAATTCGGCCAGCAGGCTGACCGAGGGCGTGACCTGCTCGAACTTGTCGTCGCCATACTCCTTGCGGATGCCGCGCGTCTCCGATTCGAAGGTGATCAGCACGTCACCGATCTCGCGCTGCACGAAGGTGGTGGTAGCGGCACGGCCGCCGGTGTCGAAGATCGGCACGTTGTTGAACAGCTTGGTGATGAACTCCTTCACCTTGGCGTCGTCGCCCTTGAAGGCTTCCTTGGCGTAGGCGGTGGCCGCCAGATAGGTGTAGCGCGCATTGCCTGATGTTTTAGGGTTGGGGAAGATCACCTGCACGTCGTCGCGCACGAGATCGTTCCAGTCCTTGATGTGCTTGGGGTTGCCGGCGCGCACCAGGAAGGACGGCAGCGAATAGAAGGGGGAGGCGTTGTCGGGAAAATCCTTCTGCCAGTCGCCCGAGACGAGGCCCTTCTTGACCAGGAAGTCGATGTCGGTGACCTGGTTGAAGGTGACGACATCGGCGCCAAGGCCTTCGGCGATGGCGCGCGCCTGCGCCGAAGTGCCGGCATGCGACTGGTCGACCGTGACGCCCGGATGCCGCGCGATGAAGGCCTTGTTGACCTGCACGAATAGTTCGCGACCGACATCATAGGACGCGTTGAGCAATTTGTCGGCCGACCAAGCTTGGGAGGATGCCAGGAGCAGGCCGGCGACGGTAGCGACGCCCAGGAAAAAACGCTTCATGAAAACAGCTCCGGATGCAATGAGTTTATGGTCGAACCATAGCTGCGGCGCAGGGCGCGCGACGAGGCACGTCTTGTAGCCGCGTGACCTTTCGGTGAGAAAATGTATCATCGAAATGGACGATTCTTGGAATCTCGTTCCACGTCGAGTCCCCTTATGCCTTGGTTTTTCCGATGCTTGCGTCGTAGCATTTTTTGACATATACAAATGGCATATACAATGAGTTGCGATCATGCCCCGGAACCGCCATTCAACGACACCGCCGAAAGAAGCAAAGCTGTTTCGCAACAACCGCAGCCAGGCGGTGCGCATTCCTGTCGAGTTCGAGCTTCCCGGCGAAAAGGTCTTGATCAGCCGTGAAGGCGATCGCTTGGTCATCGAGCCGGTCCGCAAAGCCGGCCTCACCGCGCTGCTCGCCCAGTGGGCGAAAGAGCCGCCGCTCGCTCCTGAGGACGACTTCCCCGAGATCGACGACACGCCGGTCAAATCGGAGGACATTTTCTAGATGCGGTTCATGCTGGATACGAACATTATCAGCGACATGATCCGAAACCCGGCTGGCAAGGCCGCGAGTGCAATGGTGCGCGAGGGAGACGCCGCCGTGTGCACCAGCATCGTGGTCGCCTCGGAATTGCGATATGGCTGCGCCAAAAAGGGATCGGCCAAGTTGCTCAAGAAGGTCGAGCAATTGCTGGCCGAGATTCCTATCCTGCCGCTCGATGTGCCGGTGGATGTCGAATACGGCGCTCTTCGTGCCGAGCTTGAAGCCGCGGGCCAGACCATTGGCCACAACGATCTTTTTATTGCCGCTCATGCCTGTGCATTGGGCACCACGCTAGTGACCGCCAACACGGGAGAGTTCACCCGGATCAGGAACCTGAAGGTCGAAAACTGGCTGGCTTGAAGCGCATCGCGCTTTAAACCGTGGTTTTGCACATGTCGTTATCCCAAAACCGCGGCGCACTTTGGGCGACATGCATTAGGGCCCGATCTCGGATCAGGCAGCTGGGAAAAGCTTCCAGCGGCCGGGGCGGAACGCCACCCGGCTCTTCTGCGCCGCTGGGTGATTGACTGGCAGTTCGATTTCGACCCGCTGGCGCTCGCCACCGATCTCGAGTTCCACGCGACGCGTGCCGGCGACGCGACGGCTGGCGGCGACCGTGCCGGCGATGCAGCCGCTGCAGCCGTCCAGCAATTCGACATCGTGCGGGCGGAAGTAAAGCGTCGCATCGCCCGAGGGCTCGTTGGGCGCGGCAAGCCCGATCGGGCGGTCGGCGAGCCAGATCTCGCCATTTTCGACCTTGACGGGAAGTGAGCTCGATTCACCGATGAAGCCGTAGACGAAGGGCGAGTTCGGCGTGTCGTAGATGTCGTCGGCGGTGCCGACCTGCTCTATGCGGCCCTGGCTCATCACCACGACGCGGTCGGCAAGCTCCAGTGCCTCTTCCTGGTCGTGGGTGACGAAGACGGTTGTGTGGCCGGTGGCGTCGTGGATTTCGCGCAGCCAGCGGCGCAACTCCCGGCGCACCTGCGCATCGAGGGCGCCGAACGGCTCGTCGAGCAGCAGCACCTTGGGTTCGATGGCCATGGCGCGGGCCAGTGCCACGCGCTGGCGCTGGCCGCCGGAGAGCTGTGCCGGATAGCGCTTCTCCAGGCCCGAAAGCTGGACGAGATCGAGAAGCTCGGAGGCACGGCGGCGGATCTCCTGCGCCGGCGGGCGCGACGGCCCGTGCCGGACCTTCAGGCCGAAGCCGATATTGTCGGCCACCGTCATGTGCCGGAACAGCGCATAGTGCTGGAAGACGAAGCCGACATTGCGGTCCTGGATCGACTTTTGCGAGGCGTCCTCGTCGCCGAAGAAGATATTTCCCCGCGTCGGCCGCTCCAGCCCTGCGATCAGCCTGAGCAGCGTCGTCTTGCCGGACCCGGACGGACCCAGCAACGCGATCAGCTCGCCCGACTTGATGTCGAGCGATACGTCGTGAAGCGCCGGAAACCGGTCAAATTCCTTGCGCACGTTGGCAACGCGGACTTCCATCTACTGAACCCTCTAGTGTCCGCGCGTGGCGGCGATCTCGGCGCCGTAGCGCATCTCGAGAATTGTTTTCAAGACCAGCGTCACGAGCGCCAGGCCCGCAAGCAATGAAGCGACGGCGAAGGCGCCGACGGCGTTGTACTCGTTATAGAGGATTTCGACATGCAGCGGCATTGTGTTGGTCAGGCCGCGTATGTGGCCCGACACCACCGACACCGCGCCGAACTCGCCCATGGCCCGCGCATTGCACAAAAGCACGCCATAGAGCAGCCCCCATTTGACATTGGGCAAGGTCACGTACCAGAAGGTCTGCCAGCCATTCGCGCCAAGCGAAAGGGCTGCTTCCTCGTCGCCATTGCCCTGTTCCTGCATCAGCGGGATCAACTCGCGGGCGACGAAGGGAAAGGTGACAAAGACGGTGGCCAGCACGATGCCCGGCACGGCAAACAGGATGACGATGCCATGCGCTTTCAGCCAGCCGCCGAGCAGACCCTGGGCGCCGAACAAAAGCACATAGACAAGGCCCGATATGACCGGCGAGACCGAGAAAGGCAGGTCGATCAGCGTGGTCAGGAAGGCCTTGCCCTTGAACTCGAACTTGGCAATCGCCCAGGCGGCGGAGATGCCGAAGACGATGTTGAGCGGCACCGAAATCGCCGCCACCAGCAGGGTCAGCCGGATCGCCGAGCGCGTGTCGGCGTCACTCAGCGATTGCGTATAGGCACTGACGCCTTTTGCCAGCGCCTCGTGGAAGAGGACGATCAGCGGCAGGAGCAGAAAGATGCCAAGGAAAGCGAAGACGAAAGCCATCAGGATGGCTTGCGCCGGCCGGCTCTCGGTCACCGCCGCCGAGCGGCTCTCATGATAGGGTTGGTAGGATTTGATCTCGGGATCAGCCATAGCGCTTGCGACTCCATGACTGTGCGAGATTGACGATCAAAAGCATCAAGAACGACAAAAACAGCATGACCGCCGCGATCGCGGTCGCTGCCGGATAATTGTATTCCTCCAGGCGGATGACGATCAGAAGCGGCGCGATCTCGGATTTGTAAGGCAAATTGCCGGCGATGAAGATGACCGAGCCGTATTCGCCAACGCCGCGCGCGAAGGCCAGCGAAAAGCCGGTGATGATGGCCGGCGCCAGGCCCGGAAACAGGATGCGGGTGATGATCTGGAAGCGGCTGGCGCCAAGCGTGGCGGCGGCTTCCTCCACCTCCTTGTCAATCTCCTCCATGATCGGCTGCACCGTGCGCACGACGAAGGGCAGGCCGATGAAGACCAGCGCAATGACGATGCCAAGTGGCGTGTAGGCGACCTTGATGCCAAGCGGCATCAGCAATTTGCCGATCCAGCCGTTCGGCGCGTAGAGCGTGGTCAGCGCAATGCCGGCTACTGCCGTCGGCAAGGCGAAGGGAAGGTCGACCATGGCATCGACGATGCGGCGGCCGGGAAAGCGATAGCGCACCAGCACCCAGGCGACGAGCGTGCCGAAGACGACGTTGACGGCAGCCGCGATGAAGGCGGTGCCGAAGCTGATTTCCAGCGCGTTGACGGTGCGACGGTCGGTTGCGATTGCCCAGAACTCGGGCCAGCCAAGGGCGGCCGAGCGCCAGATCAGCCCGGACAGCGGGATGAGGATGATGAGGGTGAGGTAGGCAAGCGAGAAGCCGAGCGTCAATCCGAAACCCGGAATGACACTCGGCTGTCTGAACCGCCACCCCGCCTGCGCGGGTGCTGTGGTCATAGCGTCCTGATCTAGATTTAGCTCACTGGGCCGGCTTGTAGATCTGGTCGAATATACCACCATCGCCGAAATGATAAGGCTGCGCCTTCTTCCAGCCGCCAAAAAGCGGATCGTCGATGGAGATCAGCTTGATATCAGGTGTCTTGGGCAGATCCGCCGGCGCCACAAGTTCGGGCTTGGCCGGACGATAGTGGTTCTTGGCGATGATCGTCTGCGCTTCCTTGGAATAGAGCCAGCCCAGATAGGCTTCGGCGACCTTGCGCGTGCCCTTGGCGTCGACATTGGCGTCGACAATCGCCACCGGCGGCTCGGCCAGGATCGATGTCGGCGGGTAGACTATGTCGAAATTGTCGGCGCCGAATTCGTCGAGTGCCAGATAGGCATCGTTTTCCCAGCCGATCAGCACATCGCCGATGCCCTTTTGCGCGAAGGTCACGGTCGAGCCGCGCGCGCCGGTGTCGAGCACCGGGGCATTGGCGTAAAGCTTGCCGACGAATTCCTTGTTCTTGGCCTCGTCACCGCCATCATGGGCGTTGGCGTAGGCCCAGGCGGCGAGATAGTTCCAGCGTGCGCCGCCGGAGGTCTTGGGATTGGGCGTGATCACCTGGACGCCGTCCCTGACGAGGTCGCTCCAGTCGTGGATGCCCTTGGGATTGCCCTTGCGGACAAGGAAGATGATGGTCGAGGTGTAAGGTGCTGAATTGTTTTCGAATTCGGTGCGCCAGTCAGGGTTGATCTTCTTCGATTTCGAGACGATGGCGTTGATGTCGCCTTCGAGCGCCAGTGTCACCACGTCGGCGTCGAGGCCGTCGATCACGGCGCGGGCCTGGGCGCCCGATCCGCCATGCGACTGCTGGACGGTGACCGTCTCGCCGGTCTCGGCTTTCCAATGGGCGACGAAGGCTTCGTCATAGGCCCTGTAGAGCTCGCGTGTCGGATCGTAGGACACGTTGAGAATGGTGGTGTCGGCAAACGCGAAACCGAGCGTGCCGAACTGGACAGATGTGGCGACCAGTGCGCCGAGCAGTTTCCTGAAATGAGGTTTGGTCATTTCTGCCTCCGTTGAACCCACGGCAAATCTACCGAATTGGTAGAAATTAGATGCATTGAATGTTGCCTTTTTTGCCCCTCTGGAGAAAATAGTCGACGATCCTTCGCGGCATGGAGAAATATTTTCCTCCTGTGTCTCCGGGAGAAATCCTGCCGGCCATCCAACCTATTTAGAGATGAGCAGTGCCGAGGCAAGGCCGTGTGGAATTTAGTCCGGCGCCTCAATCGGCGGTGATGGGAAAATCGAAACGCTCCTTGGCGAACGGTTCGTTCGCCAGCGTGAAGTGCCACCATTCGCGTGCATAGTTCTTGAAACCGCCGGTGCGCATGGCGTCGACAAGCATCTTGCGGTTTGACACTGCTTCACCGGCGAGGCCGCGGTGGGCGGTTTCGCTCGTCGGGTCAAAGCAGTCGAAACCGGTGCCGAAATCGAGCGTATCGGCATTGACTGCGCCACAGGCTGGGTTCGGGCTGGCCCTGCGATCCGTCCGGGCGATGGCGACGTCGACGGTTGAACCACGCGAATGGGTCGATTGTTCTCCGACATAGCCCTTGGCGATCAGATCGCCTCGCTGGACCTTCGGATGCCATTGCGGATCGGGTGGCCCGCCTTGTCTCGTCCATTCGCCCATGTCGGCGACGGCGCGGGCAGGGCGGTAGCAGTCGAACACGACCAGCGTCAGGCTTTTGACGGCGATCGCCTTCTGGACACGGCTGAGTGCCTCTGCCGCCTGCTCGGTGAGGATGCAGGCCGGCGCGTCATAGCCGATCACCTTCCGATGCAGGAAATTGTCCGATCCGGCGTATCGGATGTCCTGGCGGATCGAGGGGTCGATATCGGCGAGCCGGACGAAGCCGGCGGGCAGGGTGTCGGCCGAAGCGGGTAGAGGGATTGCCACGACAAGAATCATTGCTGCCAGCGCTGAGGCTATCAACGATCGATTGCGCCTCGGAACAGGCATAGGTGAGTATCCTGCTATCTGCCGAGCGCCCGGAAAGCCAATTCGATGAATCGCTTGGCTCGGTCTATTCGACAAAAACCTTCACGCTCGCCGCGCGTCCCGCGGCGTCGATCACGGTCAGCGTCGAATAGCCGGCGCCATCGGGTTGCCAGGTCGCGGTGCGGCGACGATCGATGCCGGCGAGCGGTTTGCCGTTGGCCAGCCAGCGGAACGGCGCGCGGCCGCCTTGCAGCTTCAGCACCAGCGGCGAGGTCTCGGCAGAGCTGGTGCCGAGATCGACGCGGGCGCCGTCGGGCGGGAAGACGATTGTCGGCGCGGGTTCGGTCACTGTTGCCTGCACCAGGCCGTCGGCCCCGGCACCGAAGCGAGCGAGCGTCACCGGCAGATCCTCGCGCCTGGGGCTGAACACGCCGGGCGGCTTGCCCGGCAACGGCACGATGGCCAGGCCCGAGCGGACAAAACCCTCGAAGAGGATGGGAGCGGCCGAGACATAGCCGGACAGGCCCGGCACCGCTCCGGCGTCGGGGCGGCCGACCCAGACACCCAGCACATAGCGGCCGTCGAAGCCGACCGACCAGGCGTCGCGATAGCCGTAGGAGGTGCCGGTCTTGTAGGCGATGCCGCGCTGCGAGGCCCCCTCGGGCGGCTTGACGCCCGACAGAATGTCGATGATCTGCCAGTTGGCCTGACCGTCGAGAATGGTGGCGGTGGTGCGCTCGGCATTGGCAGGCTCGGTGCCGTCATGCAGCGTGTGCGTCTTGCCGCCATTCGCGAGCCCTGTGTAGAGCTGGACGAGGTCGCGTAGTGTTATCCCGACGCCACCGAGGCCGATGGCCAGGCCCGGCGCCTCGTTGACCGGCAGCACGGGGACGACGCCAGCCTGGCGGAAGCGCGCCATCAGGCGCGTTGGTCCGACCGCGTCGAGCACGCGGATCGCCGGCACGTTGAGCGACAGTTGCAGCGCTTGCCGGATGCTGACGTCGCCCTGATAGCCCATGTCGAAATTCTTCGGCCGGTAGCCGGAGAAATCGACAGGGCTGTCATCGATCAGCGTTTCCTGCGCCACCAGCCCCTGTTCGAAGGCAAGACCGTAGATGAACGGCTTCAGCGTCGATCCGGGCGAGCGGACGATCTTGGTCATGTCGATCCAGCCGGAGCGGCTGGCGTCGAAAAAATTGGCCGAGCCGACTTCGCCGAGAATGTCGCCGGTGCGGGAGTCGGCCAGCACCATGGCGACCGATAGGCGAGGCCCGAGCTTGGCGGCCGCATCCCTCGCCACCTGCTCCAGCCCTTCCTGGACGCTCTTGCGGATCGTCAGCTGCAAGGGCTGGCCGGGGACGGCCTTGGGCAGCATCGCATAGGCGGCGTGCGCGGCGAGCGTCGGCAGCGTGCGGCGCAGGCCCGCCACATCGTCGAGGGCGGCGCGTGCGGCCTCATGCTCGCCGAGCAGGCCGGAGGACACCATGCGGGTCAGCACCCGGTCGCGGGCGGCGTGGGCGATTTTCAGGTTGCGGTCGGGCCGGCGCTTTTCCGGCAGCTGCGGCAAAGCGACGAGCAGGGCGGCCTCGGAGACTGTGAGCCGCTTCGGCTCCTTGCCGAAATAGGCGAGGGACGCTGCGCGGACGCCTTCCAGATTGCCGCCATAAGGGGCCAGCGTCAGGTAGCGCTCGAGGATCTCGCGCTTGGACAGCCGCCGCTCGATTTGGATGGCGCGCAGCATCTGCTTGATCTTGGAGCCGAGGCTGCGGCTTTCGCGCGGCTCCATCAGCCGGGCAAGCTGCATCGACAGGGTCGAGCCGCCGGAGACGATGTGGCCGCTGGTGGCGAACTGGCCGGCAGCACGGGCCAGCGCCAGCACGTCGACGCCTTCATGATCCCAGAAACGCTTGTCCTCGTAGGTGACCAGCATGTCGACGAATTGCATGTCGACCTGGTCGAGCCGGGTTTCCAGCCGCCAGTAACCGTCCGGCGTGGCGAAGGCGCGCAGCAGCTGGCCGTCGCGGTCCTGGACTTCGGTGGAGACCGTGAGTTCGGCCGGCAGCGGGGGCGGGAAGGCGCGGTCGAATTCCCAGAGAGTAGCGGCAGAGAGAGCGAGAATGCCAGTGCAGGAAGCTGCGGCAATGGCGGCGCGACGGAGGTGTTTTCTTGAAAGCATGGCGCTGCCCTCATTGCCCTGCCGGGCATTTCTCCCCGTATAGAGACGGGGAGAAAGGGGCCTGCATTGAGGCTTTCGCCGACTTGCCACGTTTCAGAACGGGTGCCGACGATCGCGACAGCACCCTTCTCCCCGTCTCTATACGAGGAGAAGGTGCCGGCAGGCGGATGAGGGGCAGCGCCATCGTCCTAATCATGATCGTCACCAAGGCGCCTTACGGCGCCTTGATCTCCATCATGCCGGTGGCGGTGCGGGCCGAATATTGCGGCCGGTACATGTCTTCCACCGTTGCCGCCGGATGCGCATAGGTGCCAGGTGTCACCGCGCGCACGACATAGGCGAGGGTCAAATTGTGGTCGTGGTCGCCGTCGGCCGGGTTGAACGCCGCGACGAAACGGTCGTCGCGGAATTCGAGATGGGCCGCATCGGTCTGCGCCAGCCACGAGAAGTTCGTCAACTGGGCGCTGGAGACCAGGCCGGGGTTGTCGATCTCGAAGCCGGCTGGCAACAGGTCGGTGATCAGCAGGCGCGACGGCCATTTGTTCTGCTCGTTGACCTTGAGCACAACGACATAGCGTTCGTTCTGCGTCGCCTCGGTGACATTGGCTTCGGTGCCATCGAGCTTGTAGTAGGTGCGAGCGATGGTGAAGCCGTCGCCGCCGGCCGGCAAGGGCTGGATCGGCGACGCCACGGCGGTGACGACGGCCTGCAGCGGAGTCTTGCCGGTGTTAGCGATGGTCAGCGGGCTGTCTATCAGGTCACTGCCGTCGACCTGATTGGAATAGCCGCCGGAGTGCGCGGCGCCATTGACGGCCAGCGTGATCGAATCATTGCCTTCCTTCAGCGCGCGGGCCGCCAGCAGCATCCAGGATTCGTCCTGGGTGCTGGTCCAGCGGGCTTCGGCGCGTTCCCTAGTCACCAGCTTGATCAGTTCCGGCACGATCGTCGGCACCGGCTTCGATTCCGCCGCAAGCGCCAGCATCGACGCACCGTCACGCAGCCGCGAGCCGTAGTCGGAGCGGTAGTAGTCGTAGTCGGTGGTCGACTTGGCGAGTTGCAGGGCGGTCTTGAACGTCGCTTCGGCGCGCGGCGTATCGCCGTAGAGCGCCAGGCTCGCCGCCAGCTGGGCAACGGCCATCGGGCTCGAGAAAGCTTCGAGCTGGGTGTCCGCGTAGTAGCGCAGATCGCCGATCGAGGCCTTCTTGTTGCGGGCCAGCACATAGAGGGCATAGGCAATCTCGCTGCCACGGTCCTGTACGCTCTGGTCGTAGCCGAGCGAGTTCTGCAAATTGCTCAACGCCTGGTTCATGGCCAGGCTCGGCACGTCGTATTTCTGCTCGCGCGCCCTGGTCAGGAAGTCGGTGACATAGGCATCGAGCCATAGATCGCCGGAGCCCGGACCCCATAGGCCGAAGCTGCCGGCCGAGGCCTGGTAGCTCAGAACCTTGTAGATGGCGTCCTGGATGCGGCCGTGGATATCGGGATCGCTGGCCATGCCGATGCCGGATGCCAGCTCATTGACGTAGAGAAGCGGCATGGCGCGGCTGGTGGTCTGCTCGGCGCAACCATAGGGGTAGCGGTCGAGCGTCATCAGCAGCGACGGCACGTCGAAGGCGGCAGCTTGGGTAACGCCGACGCTTACGGAAGCGCCATCGAGCAGGCTTGCCGCCAGCAGTTCCTTGTCGACGCGCAGCGCGCCGCCATTGCCTTTGAGGTCGACCACCAGGCGGGTGGTGACCGGCAATTGCGCCGGACGCACCGGCACATAGAGCGTCTGCTCGACCTTGGTGCCATCGGCATGGGCGAGCTTGATGGTAAGCGAGGCATTGCCGGCCGTCCGTGCGATCAGCGGCACGGTCAGTGTCTGCCGCTTGCCCTGGGCGAGCGTCAGCTTCTGGGGCAGGGGCTTGTCGCCCGTCGACAGGTCGCCCGTCGTTTCGATCGACAGCGCATAGTCGCCGGCGGGGCCATCGGTGTCGGCGACATCGAGGCGCATGACGGCGGCGTCACCAGGCGCCAGGAAGCGCGGCAGGCCGGCGGTGATCACGACGGGATCGCGCACGATGACGTCGGACTGGGAATGGCCGACCGCATCCTTGGTCCAGGCGACAGCCATGACGCGCACGGTGCCGTTGAACTGCGGAATGTCGAAGTCGATCCGTGCCTTGCCGTCGGCGTCAAGCTCGACGGGACCGGAGAAGAAGGCGACCAGCTTTTCTGTCGGCGGGCTGCCCTGCGCCTGCATGTTGGCGCCGTCGCCGCCGGTCCTGAGCTTGCCGGTGTTGCCTAGCGAGCCGTCGATCAGGCGACCGTAGATGTCGCGGATTTCCATACCCAGCATGCGCTGGCCGAAGAACCAGTTCTCCGGATCCGGCGCCTTGTAGTTGGTCAGGTTGAGGATGCCGACATCGACGGCGGCAACCATGACATAGGCATTGCTGCCCGCCTGCACGCCGGCCACGGAAACCGGGATCGACAGCTGCTGGCGCGGCATGGTCTTGTCCGGCGGCGTCAGGGTGATGGCGAGCTTCTTCGAGCCCGGATCGACCTTCAGCCATTTCACGCCGATAGCGCGGGCTGGCATGCGCGTTTCCTGCGCCTCGCCCGGCCGGAACAGGGTTGCCGTGACATAGGCGCCGGCGCCCCAGTCGTCGCCGACCGGAATATCGATGGTGCTGCCGCCAGCGGGCACTGACGCCGTGACGGTCTTCAACAGCTTGTCGGAACCGATGTTGATGAGAAGTTCGCCGGCAAAATGCGGCGACACTTTCAGCTTGGCCACTTCGCCGGCGGCATAGCTGTCCTTGTCGAGGGCGATCTCGAGGCCATCAGGCGTTTCGGTGGTGGTCGACGAGACATACCAGCCGGCATCGAACTCGTAGCTGGTCGCCGGTCCTTCTGGATCGGCGGTTTCAACCTCGAGCCGGTATTGGCCCCAGTCGACCGGCACGGAGACGGTTGCATCGCCATCGGCGCTGAGGTCGATCTGGCCGTTGGCGATCGACTTGGTGAAGGTGACCGGCTCGTAGTTCCAGGAATTGTTGGAGCGGTACCACTGGTAATTGCGTTCGACCTTGACCAGCGTCCATTGCGCGCCTTTCAGCGCCTCACGCTTGCCGTCGGGATCGACGGCAATCAGGCTGAACTTCGCCGTGCCGCCTTGCGGCACTTCATTGTCGGCGAAGTCAGGGCGGATGCCGATCATATGGCCTTGCGGGCGGATGCCGATGTTGAGCGAACGTTCGATGGCACGGCCGCCGGTTTCACGCATCCTGACCGTCACCTTGGCGTCGACCAGCTTGGTGGTCGAGGGCAGCTGCTCGACGGAGACCGGGAAGGTCACCTTGCCGTCATCGCCAACCACCGGCAGATCGGCGAAAGGGGTGACCGTGGGTTCCGCCGACTGCTCGTCGGCAAGGCCGAAGGAAAAGCCCTGGAAACGGTCCCAATCGCGCGAGGTCGACAGCGTCAACTCGCCTTCCAGCGCCAGGCCCGCCGCCGGCGCGCCGTAGAGGAAGCGGCCGTCAATGTTGATGTTGGCGGTTTCGCCCTGCGCGATCTCCTGCTTGTCGGCCTTCATGTCGAATTCGATGCGATCCGGCACGAAATCCTCGACCAGGAACATCTGGCTGGCCACCGCCGCCTGCTTGGGATCGGTATGGATCGACACCGACCAGGTGCCGCGCATGGCGTTGGGTTCGAGCGGCAGGTCGACGGCATGGCCGCCGGCAGAGGCGCCGTCGCTGACGATGCGGCGGTCCTCGACGCCGTCTGGACGCGAGAAGATGAAGGTCAGCGGCAGGTTTTCGACCGCCTTGGCGGCGCCGTCGCGGGCAAGGGCCGCGACATGAACATACTCGCCAGCGCGGTAAATACCACGTTCGGTCCAGGCATAGACGTCGAGCGCGCCTGGCGCCGCGCGCCCGGTGACGCCGCGGTCGGACAGGTCGAAGCCGGCCCGGCCCATGTCGAGGAAGACGAAATCATCGTCGCCCTGCTTGGCCATCAGCACGGCCGGCACCATGCCGCCGTCGCCGCGCGTCAGGCCGGGGTTGAAGACGGCGTGGCCATCGGCATCCGATGTCGCCGTGCCGAGAACCTCGTTGTTCCTGGCAACCAGGGTCAGTTCGGCGCCTGCTATCGGCTTGGCACTGCGCAGCGAACGGGCAAAGACATTGAGCCCGTCCTGGCCGGTATAAGTCGACAGGCCGATGTCGGAGACGACGAACCATTGCGTGGCCATGGAATTATAGTCGTCGCTGTTGTCGTTGACGGCCTGGGCGGTCAGCACATAGACGCCGGGCTTGCGCTGCGGCAGCGCTTCGTCGACCGGGAAGGAGGTGGTGACCTCCTTGTTGAGATCGTTGGCGATGTCGAGCTGGCCTTGCCAGACCGGCGCGCCCATCTGCTCGGAAATGTTGGAGATGTCATAGCCGTCGAGCTGGTGCAGGAACTGGTAGCCCGACAGAAGCTGCGCCAACGAACGGTCGCCGATGCGATAGAGCTTCATCTCGGCGGCGTTCATGTTGACGGTGACGACCGGAATGCCGCGGCGCGCGCCGGCCGGCAGTACGAAGCTGTCACCGGTGAAGCGGGCGGACGGTGCGCGGTCCTGGACATAGATCGACAGCACCACGGGGGCCGCGGTCACTTCACCAATGGCCGCCGGGAGGCCGGCGCGGAAGGTGACGTCGTAATGCTGGCCGTGCTCCAGCCCTTCGACGCAGATCTGTTTGTCCTTGGCCTCGACGCCCTTGGGCGGCGCGTTGTCGACGGTGACGAACTGCGCATAGTCGACGCCGGTCTTGACCAGATCCTCGGAGAACTGCGCGCAGATGCGCGGCGCGCTGGTGTCGGCATCGACGGTGTGGTCGATGACGCGGAAACCCTTGCGGGCTTTGAGATCGGCATAATCGGCCTGGACGGCCGGCGAAGGGTTCAAGGCAAGGCTTGACTCATATGCCTGCAGGGCCGGCCGGTAGAGGTCGCGCTTGTCGAGGCCGTTGCCGAGCAGCGCGAGCACTTCGGCGCGCGTCTTGGTGGTGCGCAGCAACTTGTAGGCATTGAAAGCGGCAGAGGTGCCGTTTGCCGGCAAAGTGGAGGCATCTGAGGTGTTGGCGGCGGGCTGCACTGCCAGCGTTTCACGCGCCAGGTTGAGCCAAAGCTGGCCATCGTCGGGCAGCACCGAGACCGCGGCCTCGTATTTCAGCATGGCGGAGCGATGATCGCCGGTCAGCACGGCCTGTTCGGCGGCGTTCATCAGGGCCGCCATGCCCTCGGTCGGTTTGTCATAGGCCGGGCCGAGCAACTTGTTGCGGTATTGCTGGGCCTGATCGGCCATCCAGTTGGGGAAGAAGGCGAGTTCAGGCGGCGCGCCGATATCGGGATCGCCATCGATGTTGACGACCTTGCCGGCGACCGCGCCGCTGAACGATTTCAGCTGGTTGTAGTCGGATTTGAGGAAGCACCATTTGGCTTTTTTGTTGTAGGTGAAGGCGCGGCAGGCTGGATCGCCCAGACATGTCGTCTTGCACTGGTCGAGCGTGACGTTCTGGTCGGATCTGAGATCAAAGCCGAAATAATCGGAATTGTCCGTCGTCGCTATTCGTCGGGACTCAGTCGCTTGCGCGATACCGCTCCAGGCTAAGACATTGGCCAAGGCAAAAAACAGAAGAATCAGGACCGATAGACCACGAGCCGCGCGCATTGCCATAGCACCCCTCCAGACACAGCTAACGTCCAGGCATGATCAAGCTTCAGTCGGGCTTGTCAACACAAGGACGCGGCAGGTTCCGCCTGCCAACGGTTTCCTTTCCGGCCGATGGCCGGTAGTACCTCCATAGGACAGGGGATCACGCTTTCTTGCGGCAACGCAAAAGGTGTGAATTCCAAGCCCGTCCTATTTCAGACAATTGGATTGTGGCCCCTTTACGAGCGCTTCAGAACTTCATTCCAATTTTAGTTTTATAACCTAGGTTGTCTTAATGCCGGCGCATGAAGAGCAGATGTCAGGAGGTGGCACGCCAGGGCGTGTGCTTCCGCGCGCCCTGCTCTTGGCCATGATGTGCTTGGGCGCGCTTGTCGCCGAATCGCGGCCGGCGGCGGCTTTCGAGCTTTTCGGCATCAAGCTGTGGGGATCGTCCAGCGACGAGGATGCCGACATCGTCGATCCCATGCGCTACGCCGTCACCATCAATGCCCCCGACGCCGACAAGGATCTCGTCAAGAAGCTCGAAAACACCTCGACACTGAAAAGTGACGAGGAACGTCCGGTTTCCGGTTCGCTCGGGCTGATGGCCAAGGCGCGCGGCGATCGCGAACAGCTTGTCGCCGCGCTCTATGCCGATGCTCGCTACGAAGGCGTCGTCACCGTCACCATCGAGGGCAAGCCGCTCGACGATTTGCCGCCGGACGCCGAATTCAAGGGGCCGCAGCCGGTCCCGGTGGTCATCGATATCGCCAGCGGGCCGAAATTCACATTGGGCAATATCAAGCTGGAAGGCGACGCGGCTGGGCTGATGAGCGCCGATTATGGCCTGATATCAGGCGGCGACGCCGGGTCCGGCGCGGTGCTCAAGGCGGAGGCGCTGATCGTGCGGACGCTGAAAGAGCAAGGCAGGCCGCTGGCCAAGGTTACGGACCGCCAGATTGTCGCCGACCATGCGACTTCGACGCTGGACGTGACGCTGACGGTCGCGGCCGGGCCGGTCGCCGGCTACGGCCCCACCACGGTGGAAGGTACCGAGAAGGTCGACCGCGACTTCACCGAATACATGACCGGCCTCAAGCGCGGCCGGCAATACTCGCCGCAAGAGATCGACGACGCGCGCGACCGGCTGCTGGCGCTCGAGGTCTTCAACAGCGTGACGTTCAAGGAAGCCGACACGCTCGACGCCGACGGCAACATTCCGATCGGCGTTCAGGTCAGCGAGCGCAAACCACGCTATTTCGGGGTCGGCGGCACCTTTTCCAACACCGAGGGGCTGGGCCTGGAAGGCTATTGGGGCCACCGCAACCTGTTTGGCCGGGCCGAAAAGCTGCGCATCGACGGCAAGATCAGCGGCATCGGCAGCAACGATCTCGGCGAACTCAACTATAATGCCGGCATCATGTTCGAGAAGCCCGGCGTGATCGGGCCGGCATCGAAGTTCTTCGCCAGCGTCAAGACCGTGCTAGAACATCCTGATGCCTATGACCATTTCTCGGTCAAGGGCAGCACCGGCCTGTCCTACGAACTGACCAAGAAGCAGACGGTTTCAGCCGAGGTGGCGCTCGACTATTCCCGCATCCACGACGCTTTCGGCAAGCACAAATATCTGATCGCCAGCATTCCGCTGCAATATGTCTATGACAACAGGGACAACCGGCTGAATCCGACCAGCGGCTTCCGCGTGCTGGCCTATGCGGAGCCCAGCTACGACATTTTGAGCGGCGCGGCTTTCCTCAAGCTGAAGGGCGAGGGATCGGCCTATCAGTCGCTGGATTCGGCCTCGAAATTCGTGCTGGCCGAACGTGTCGCCATTGGTTCGATCGTCGGCACCAGCCTTGAAAATGTTCCGGCCGACCGGCGCTTCTATTCCGGCGGCGGCGGTTCGGTGCGCGGCTATGCCTATCAGGGCATCGGCCCCAAGGATTTCACCGGCCAGCCGATCGGCGGTCTGTCCTTCTTCGAGACCTCGGTCGAAATGCGCATCGCCGTCACCGACACGATCGGCATCGTGCCATTTGTCGATGCCGGCACCGTGTCGACCAAATCGTTCCCCGATTTTGCCGACGTCAAGGTCGGCGCCGGCGTCGGCCTGCGCTATGTGACGCCGTTCGGGCCACTGCGCATCGATGCGGCCGTGCCGCTCAACCGCGATCCGAGCGATCCGCATTTCGGCATCTATGCCGGCATCGGACAGGCGTTTTGACGATGAAGACGGTCTGGCGCATCTTCCGCATTGTCCTTTACACGCTGCTGATCGTGGTCGCGGGTGCGATCGGCGCCCTGGTCGTGCTGACCAAGACCGAACGCGGACGCGACAATCTCGCTGGCATCATCTCGCGCCTGGCATCGAGCGACGACCGCAAGATCACCGTCAACGGCATAGACGGCATCTGGTCCGGGGCTCTCAGCGTCGACCATGTCGTGCTGGAAGACCGCGAAGGCGCCTGGCTGGTGGCGCGCAAGGTGGCCGTCGATTGGTCGCCGCTGGCGCTGCTGTCGAAAAATTTCAGCGCCGACCGCATCGCGGCCGAGCGCATCGAACTCGCCCGGTTGCCGGTGGCCAGCACGCAGCCGGCGCGGAGCGGCGGCACGACGACGCTGCCGGGTTCGCTCGACATCCAGCAGATCGACCTGCCCGAGATCGCGCTGGGGCAAGACCTAGCCGGCAGCGGCATCGCCGAACTTGCCGCCAAGGGGATGCTCAAGGCCGACGCCGCGCCGCTGGCGTTCGAGACGACGCTCAACGTCACCCGCCATGATGGCAAGCAGGGCAATGTCGATGCCAAAATCCACTTTGCGCCGGCAGACAACAGGCTCGATCTCGACCTCAAGGCCTCGGAACCGGCAGGCGGCATCATCGCCAATCTGCTTAAATTGCCCGATACGCCGCCCGTCGACATAATCGTCTCGGGTACAGGACCGCTCGCCAACTGGAACGGCATCGGCACGTTCGCGGTCGACGGCAAGATCGTCACTCAGCTGACGGGCCGCCACCAGCTGACCGACAAGGGAAATTACATAGAGGCCGAGGGGGATGGCGATTTCGCCCGCTTCCTGCCGGAAAATTTGAAGCCGCTGTTTGCCGGCAAGACCAGCTTCGATGTCGCGGGCACCGCCACATCGGCCGGCGGTGTCAGTGTCGACCGCGCCAACATCGACAGCGATGCGGTGCATGGCACCGCCACCGGCATCGTCGATCCCGCCGGCGCCAGCGATCTTTCGGTCGAACTCGCCGCCAAGGGCCCGCCCGTGGTGATCAGCGTCGGCAGTAAGGCGCAGCCGATCACGCTGGCGATCAGCAACGCCACCGCCCGCGCGTTCGGTGACGGCAAGGCGCCGATCATCGATATCGGCGCCTCCTTCGTTTCCATCGTCGCCGGTGGTACGCGCCTGGACGATCTGGCGGCGCAGATCCATTCCGACGGTTTCGACATCCAGAACCGCGCCGGGCCGGTCACCGTCAAGCTGGGGGCGGGCGGCCTCAAGACCGACGTGGCGACACTTGCGCCCTTGATCACCGGCAAGGTCGGTGTCGATCTGGCCGGATCGATCAGCAAGGATGCCATTGCCATCGACCAGGGCACGCTGCGCTCCGACGCGCTCAACGCTTCGCTGACGGCCACCGTGGCGCTCGCCGATCTGTCGATGCAGCTCAAGATGAACGCGGATGCCGTGGCGACGGCCTTGCCGCCGCAGATTGCATCGGTGCTCGGTGCCCGCGTGAAATTCTCGGCCACCGCGACGCGCGATCCGCAAGGATCCTTCGCCGCAAACTCGATCGAATTCACCTCCGGTACACTCAGCGCCGCCGGTACGGCCAGCATGCAAGGCACCGACATCCAGGCCGACATCAAGGGCAAACTGGGCGACGTTTCCGTGCTGTCGCCGACGGTCGGCGTGCCGGTTGCCGGCGGCGTCGATTTCGCACTGTCTGCAAGCGGCGCCATGACGGCGCCGGATTTCACCGTCTCGGCCGACAGCGACAGCCTGACGGCCTCGGGCCGCACGGTGAAGAGCATCAAGCTGACGGCCAGCGGCAAGGCCGACATCACCAGCCCCGCCGCCGATGTCTCGCTGACCGGCTCCGTCAACGACCAGCCGCTCGACATCAAGGCGGCGCTGGTGACGAGCGAAGGCAAGCGTTCGATCAATGGCTTCCTGGTGTCGCTGGGCGACAACAAGGTCTCGGGCGATCTCGCGCTGGACGACAAATTCATGCCGCTCGGCACGCTGACGCTCGCGGCACCCGCTATCGACCAGTTGGCCGCGCTTGCCGGCCAGGCGGTGACGGGCGACATCGACGGCACCATCCGTTTTGCCAAGGAGGGCGACGCGCCGTCGGTCGCCATTGACGCGAAGAGCACGTCGATCGCGCGCGGCGAGGTGACGGCCAAGGCGATCACCGTCAATGCACTGATTGCCAACTATCTCAAGGCGCCGGCGATCGCTGGTTCGATCAAGGCCGACAGCGTCACCTCGGGAGCCACCGAAATCGGCGCCATCGGCGTCGACCTGAAGCGCGACGGCGACTGGACCAATTTCACCGGCGGCGCCACCATATCAGGGATTCCGGCGACCGCTGCCGGCCGGGTGAAGATCGCCGATGGCAAGACCAGCGTCGAGATCTCCTCGGGCGAAGCCACCGTTCGCGGCATCAAAGCGGCAATCGCTCAAGCCTCGACGCTGAGCATCGCCAACGGCACGACCCGCATCGAAAGACTGGCGCTCGATGTCGGGGGCGGCTCGGTGACCTTGTCCGGTACCGCTGGCCAGACGCTGGACCTCGCGGCGCAATTTTCGGCACTGCCGGCAGCGCTCGCCAATGATTTTTCGCCCGGTCTCGATGCGGTGGGCACGCTCGACGGCACGGCGCAGGTGACCGGATCGGCGGCCGCCCCCGACGTCCGTTTCAACGCGCGGCTTGCTGGCGTCGAAACCAGCCAGACCCGCCAGGCCGGGCTAGGGCCGCTCGCTGTCGACGCGGCCGGCAGCTACACCATGGCCGGCGGTGTTGTTCTCGACCATGCGACGCTGACCGGCGACAAGATTTCCGGCAAGGCGGCCGGCACCCTCAACCCGAACGGCGCCAGCGATTTCGCCCTCGACCTCGCCTCGTCCGGACCGAGCCTGCCGCTGACGCTGGGCAGCGCTGAAAGCCCGATCAAGCTCGAGCTGCAGGCGCTTTTGGTGAAGGCAGCGGGGCAGGGCACGCAGCCCCGGCTCGACATTTCGGCGACGCTGCCTTCGGTTGCCACAAAGCTGGCCAAGGTCGAAGGCGTAGCGGTCGCCCTGCATTCCGATGCCTTTGACTTGAAGACCCGCACGGGGCCGATCTCCGGCACGGTGTCGGCGGAAAAGATCGGTCTCGACAATGCGACCATCGCGCCGCTCATCGCCGGCAAGGTCACGGCCAAGGTTGCCGGCAGCCTGGCCGCGGACGCCGTCACCATCGACAGCGGCTCGGTGACGAGCGATGCGCTGAACAGTGGCTTCAACGGGCGGGTATCGCTGGCCGACGGCGCCATCGATCTCAATTTGAAAGCCGATGCCGCCTCGACGGCGCTGCCGGCGGCGGTGCGCGGCCTGCTTGCCGAACGCGCGCAACTGAGCGCTGCGCTGAAGCGTGATGCGTCGGGCAATGTCAATGTCGATGGATTGAAGCTGGCCTCGGGCGCGCTGACCGCGCAAGGGCAAGCCAGCCTTGCCGACAACAAACTCGCCGCCGACATCAAGGGTGCGCTGAGCGACATCTCGCTGCTGTCGAAAGATGCCAAGGGCGCCGTAGCCTTCGCGTTGAATGCACAGGGGTCAGCCACCGCGCCGGATTTGTCGCTGACGGTCGACAGCGACAGGCTGCTGGTGGCATCGCGCGACATCACCGCTCTGAAGCTGACCGCCACCGGCAAGGCCGATGCCGCCAATCCGGCGGCGAATGTGCAACTGACCGGCAATGTCGCCGGCCAGGCGCTGCAAGGCAGCGCGGTGCTGGCGACGGCGGACGGCAAGAGCGCCATCAACGGCCTGCTGCTGTCGCTGGGTAAGAACAGGATTTCGGGCGATCTGGCGCTGGACGAGAAGTTCGTGCCGGTCGGCACTATCGCGCTCGACCTGCCCGATATCGGGCCGCTGGCGGCACTGGCGCTGGAAAAGGCCGAAGGCGACGTGCGCGGCACGATTGCTTTTTCGAAGAATGGCCCCGCACCGCAAGTCGCGATCAAGGCGGCGACGGCATCGATTTCGCGGGGCGACCTTCAGGCGAAAGCCGTCTCTATCGATGCGCTGGTCACCAACTATCTGGCAGTACCCGTGATCTCCGGAAAGATCCGCGCCGACACCGTCACTTCAGGCGGCACCGTGATTAGCGGCATCGATGTCGACTTGAAGCGCGACGGTGACTGGACCGGCTTTTCCGGCGGCGCAACCGTCAAGGGCATTCCGGCGCGGGCCGCTGGCCGCGTGAAAGTGGCCAACGGCACGACGACCATCGAGCTTGCGTCCGGCCAGGCGACCGTCCAGGGCATCAAGGCGGCCATCGCCCAGGCCTCGACAGTCAGCATTGCCAATGGCACGACGACGCTGGACCGGCTGGTGCTCAACCTTGGCGGCGGCACCGCGACGGTGACGGGCAAGGTCGGCGCGGCGCTCGACATCAACGCGACGCTGGCGCGGGTGCCGATGTCGCTCGCCAACAGTTTCTCGGCCGGTCTCGACGCCGCCGGTTCGATTTCGGGCACGGTGAAGGTGACGGGTGCGCCGGCGAACCCCACTGTTGCCTTCAACATCGACGCGGCCGGCGTGCAGACATCGCAGACCCGAGGTGCCGGTGTCGGTGCCGTGAGCATCTCCTCGTCCGGCACTTTTGCGGCCAATAAGCTGACCTTCAATGCCAATGTCAGCGATGGCGCCGGCCTTGGCCTCAAGGGCGGCGGCACCGTGACGACGGCCGGCACGCCGGCGCTGGTGCTCGACTTCAATGGCGCCGTGCCGTTCGGCCTGCTCAGCCAGAAGCTCGCCGCGCAGGGCTTGGCGCTGTCTGGAACCGCCAATGTCAACGTGCAGGTGCGCGGTCCCGCGACGTCGCCTGTCATCGGCGGCAGCGTCAGCACCTCTGGTGCGCGCCTGGTCGATGCGCGCTCGGGCCTCGCCGTCAACGATCTCGCCGCCGATATCTCGATTTCCGGCGGCATCGCCAGGATCAACCGGCTGACCGGGACGCTGTCGACGCGCGGCAGCCTGTCGGCCAGCGGCACGGTCGGCATCAAGCCGGCGCAGGGTTTCCCGGCCGACCTGTCGATCAAGCTGGTCGACGGCCGCTATACGGATGGAAGGGTCGTGACCGCCAATCTCGGCGGCGACCTGACGGTAAAGGGACCGCTGACGTCGGCTCCGGTGATCGCCGGCACCGTCAACCTCGCCAAGACGGTGATCACGGTTCCGGACAAATTGCCGGGTTCGCTGACGGCGCTCGACGTCAAGCACAAGAACGCGCCAGGTACCGTACGGGCGCAGGACAAGGCGCTGCGGCCGCCGACGACAAGCGGCAAGGGCGGCGGCGCTGGCCTTACCCTTGATGTCACGGTCAATGCGCCGAACCAGATATTCATCCAGGGCAGGGGCGTCGATGCCGAACTCGGCGGCTCGCTCAGGCTGACCGGCCCGGCCTCGTCGCCGCAAGCGGTAGGCACCTTCACCTTGCAGCGCGGCCGGCTGACGATCCTCGGCAAGCGGCTGACCTTCACCGAAGGCACGGTTGGCTTCTCGGGCTCGCTGGTGCCCTATCTCAACCTGACGGCGACAACGACGACGACCAGCGCCACCGTCACCATAGTGGTGTCGGGCGAGGCGACCAATCCGAAATTCATCTTCTCCTCGGTGCCTGCATTGCCCGAGGACGAGGTGCTGGCGCAATTGATCTTCGGCCGCTCGATGTCGAACCTGTCGCCGCTGCAGATCGCCCAGCTTGCCGAAGCGGCAGGGCAACTGGCCGGGGTCGGCGGCTCGACGTCACTGCTGGAAAACCTGCGCAGCGCCATCGGCGTCGACGATCTCGACGTCACCACGGACGAGCAGGGCGGCACGGCGGTTTCGGCCGGCAAATACCTCAACGACCGCACCTATGTGACGATCCAGAAGGGTGACAAGCCGGGCTCGGGCAAGGCGACGATCGACCTCAATGTCGGGCGCGGCGTCAAGCTGCGCGGCGAGGCCAACGATGCCGGCGAAGCCAAGGGCGGCATCTTTTACGAAAAGGAATACTGATCTTTCGACTGGACTTTTGGCCCCACGGTGGCTCGAAAGTGGCGCTGTCCGGCCCCCGGTAAATGTCTCGGTTTAATCGACTATCGAGATTTCAGAGGAATCCGTCGTGCAATAGCAATTTTGCGCCAAGACTGTCGTTATCACGCGAACCGCTCCCTTTCCAAAGTTGCACATTCCCTAACATGTTCCCAATCCATGCCGTCTTTGACATCATGGCCCGGATGCGGAATGTTAAAAGGCGGAAAGCCAACAATGGGAGTTAAGTCATGACGATTTATAAGAGTAATGGCGATCGCGTTCCAGATCACATCCTGGCCATGGCCGAAGACGCCAAGGCAGGCAAGGTGGATCGCCGCGAATTCCTGGCCATGGCCAGTGTCTTCGGTGCATCGACGGCAATGGCTTACGGCTTGCTCGGCCTCGCCGACCCGACGCCGGCAAAAGCCGAAGAGGTAAAAGGCAAGAAGGGCGGCACGCTGAAGATCGCCCAGTGGATCAAGGATCCGAAGGATCCGCGCAAGTCCGACTGGTCGGAAATTGCCAATGCCGAGCGCCAGGCGCTCGAGCCGCTGGTCAAGTACACACCCGAATACACATTCCGCCCCTATCTGCTGGAAAGCTGGGACGTCAACGACGATGCCACGCAGTACACGCTGCATGTGCGCAAGGGCGTCACCTGGTCGAATGGCGATGCCTTCACCGCCGCCGACGTCGTCTTCAACCTCAAGCGTTGGGCCGACAAGAAAGCCGAAGGCAATTCGATGCCCGGCCGTCTCGGTTCGCTGGTCAAGGACGACAAGCTCGACGAAAGCGCCGTGACCATGCCTGACGACCATACGGTCGTGCTCAAGCTCGGCAAGCCTGACATCGCGCTCATTCCCAACATGTGCGACTATCCCGGCCTGATCGTCCACAAGAGCTTCGACGAGAAGGGCGGCGACTTCAAGGCCTGCCCGATCGGCACCGGCCCGTTCGAGCTCGTCTCCTACGATGTCGGCCAGAAAGTGGTCTACAAGCGCCGCACCGACGACAAGTGGTGGGACGGCGAAGTGTTCCTCGATGGCCTGGAATTCATCGACTACGGCACCGATCCGGCCGCCATGGTCAGTGCTTTCGAAGCCGGCGAGGTGCACACCAATTTCGAGACCTCGGCCGACTACGTGTCGATCCTCGACGGCATGGACCTGGTGAAGTCGGAAATCGTCACGGCGTCGACCATCGTCTGCCGCACCAACGTCAACAACAAGCCTTATGGCGACCAGAAGGTGCGCAACGCGCTGCAACTCGCGGTCGACAACAATGTCGTTCTTCAGCTTGGCTATGGCAATGCCGGCACGGTCGCCGAAAACCACCATGTCTGCCAGATCCATCCGGAATATTATGAGCTTGCGAAGGTCGCGCGCGATCCGGCCAAGGCAAAGGCGCTGATGGCGGAAGCCGGCCAGGCCGACTTCGAACACGAGCTGATCACCGTCGACGAGGACTGGCACAAGAACACCGGCGATGCGATCGCCGCCCAGATGCGCGACGCCGGTCTCAAGGTGAAGCGCACCGTGCTGCCGGGCTCGACGTTCTGGAACGATTGGACCAAGTATCCGCTGTCCATGACCAACTGGAACATGCGGCCGCTTGGCGTCCAGGTGCTTGCGATCGGCTATCGCACGGGCGAAGCCTGGAACGAGACGGGCTATTCGAATCCCGATTGGGATGCCAAGCTCAATGCGGCGCTCGCCGTTGCCGACGCCGCGAAGCGCAAGGAGATGATGAAGGACATCGAGCAGATCCTGCAAGATTCAGGCATCATCATCCAGCCGTACTGGCGCAAGCTCTACAGCCACTCGGTCAAGGCGGTGCAGAACTACAAGATGCACCCGACCTTCGAGCGCGACTACGGCAAGGTCTGGCTCGAACAGGCTTGATCGCGCCGACAAGGGGAAGGGGCGTCGCCCCTTTCCCTCGCTCTTTGCATCGTCTGCCCCTGTGGGTCCGCGCTTCTCAAAAAAGTTGCGGGACTCCGGGGCAAGGTCGTGCAACAAAAACAAGGTTGATCGCATCCGAAGGCCTGTTTGACAGTCAGCCCCGCCGGTCACGGCAGGGTTGGCTTTCATAGCCGGCTCAAACCCCAACCCATCGGCAGGGGGCAGCCATGCTTTCTTTCGTTATCAGGCGTCTTGGCACCATGGCATTGACGATGCTGTGCCTGACCATGGTTGTCTTCTTCCTGATCAACCTCGAACCCAATCTGAAGAAGCTGGCGATCAGCCAGACCGAAATGCATACATCGGCCGAGCAGCTCGAGAATTGGCTGGTCAACCATGGCTACCGGCAGAACTTCTTCGTGCGTTATGGCCAGTGGCTGGGCGTCGTGCCCAAGCAGCCTGTGAGCGACCCGGCGACCGGCAAGCCCGCGCAGCGTTTCTCCTTCTGCAACGATCCGCTCGAGCCGACCTTTGCCGGCGTTTTCGAGGGCGATTTCGGCTGCTCGACCAAGTTCAAGGCAACCGTCGCCTCGAAACTGTTCCCGGCGCTCGGCGCCACCGGTATCCTGATGTTCTGGGTGCTGGCGGTGATGGTGCCGATCTCGCTGCTGATCGGCATTCTGGCCGGCATGCGTGAGGGCTCGCGAACCGACCGCGTGCTTTCGGTGGCCTCGATCGCTTCGACCGCGACGCCCGAATATGTGTCCGGCGTCATCTTCACCGTCATCTTCGCCTCATGGCTTGGCTGGCTGAATGGTTCAGCCGCGTCGGCGAGCCAAGGCATCACCTTCTACAATTTCACCTTGCCGGTGATGACGCTGGCGATCTACGGCATCGGCTACATCGCCCGCATGACGCGCGCTTCGATGGTTGAGGTGATGACGCAGCAATATATCCGCACCGCCCGATTGAAGGGTCTCTCCTTCGGCAGCGTGGTGGTCAAACATGCGCTGCGCAACGCGCTGATCGCGCCGTTCACCGTCATCATGCTGCAGTTTCCCTGGCTGCTCACCGGCGTCGTCATCGTCGAGGTGATGTTCCGCTACCAAGGCTTCGGCTACACGCTGGTCGAGGCGGCCGGCAACAACGACATCGACCTTTTGCTAGGCTGCTCGCTGGTTTCGGTGTTCATCGTCTTGATCACGCAGCTCATTTCCGATGTCGGCTACGCGTTTCTCAATCCGCGTATCAGAGTTCAGTAGGGAGCCAAGCGGATGCCGGTTCAATATATCAGTGGCTTCACCGTCGTTCTCGAAGTGCTGTCGCGCTTCTGGCCGGTCTGGATCGCGCTCGTCATCGTCATGGGCGCGAGCTTCGCCTACAAGAAGAAGCTGGCGCTCTATGGCCAGTTGTTCGACAGCGGTGTCGGCGTCGTCGGCGTCGGCATCTGTCTGTTCTGGCTGTTCACGGCGATCTTCGCCGCGACCATCTCGCCGTTCGATCCGCTGGCCCAGGTCCCCATCATGAAGGACGTGCTGCCGGGCGCCATCGAACCGCAATCGGGGCTGACCTATCTGTTCGGCGGCGACAAGCTGGCGCGCGACGTGTTCTCGCGCATGGTCCATGGCAGCCAGATCGTGCTGATCATCGCGCCTGCCGCAACCGGCTTCGCGCTGATGGTCGGCATCACGCTCGGCCTGCCCGCGGGCTATTACGGCGGCAAGATCGACACGGTGCTGTCGTTCCTGGCCAATTTGGTGCTCGCCTTCCCGGTCATCCTGCTGTTCTACCTGCTGGTGACGCCGGGCATCATGGATACGCCGATCCCCTATGCGATGGCCGGCGTGTTCTTCCTGTTCCCGATCATCTTCTTCAGCGTGCTGTTCTGGACGCGCTACAAGAACCGGCCCGACCGGCTCTACATCCTGCTCGGCATCACCTTGATCGTCGGCGGCTGGATCTATCTCGGCCTTGTGTTCGACAAGGACCCGCTGAGGATCGTTCACATCGATCCCAACCAGCTCAACATCTTCGTGGCGGTGGTGTTCGCCTCCAGCCCCGGCGTGTTCCGCATCGTGCGCGGCCTTGTGATGGACATCAAGACACGCGACTATGTGGCGGCGGCGCAGACGCGCGGTGAATCGCCCTGGTACATCATGCTGTGGGAGATCCTGCCCAATGCGCGCGGGCCGCTGATCGTCGATGCTTGCCTGCGCATCGGCTACACCACGATCCTGCTCGGCACGTTGGGGTATTTCGGCCTCGGCCTGGCGCCGGAAAGCCCGGACTGGGGCACCGCGATCAAGGACGCCAGCCGGTTGCTGCGCTCCTTCATCCACCCGGCGCTGCCACCAACGATCGCGCTGATGTCGTTCGTGCTGGGCTTGAACCTGCTCGCCGACTCGTTGCGCGAACAATCGATGAAAGACTGATCTGCGGGTTTCGACCCGATGCGCCTAAGAGAATTAGGCCTGAAAGAACCAGGATTGGAGCGACCCATGAACGAGGCAGTTCGAAATCCCGCCAAGCCGACCCCTGGGCCGACCAATGGGCCGATCATCGAGATCGAGAACCTGTCGATCTCCTTCTTCACCCGCAAGGGCGAGATACCGGCCGTCATGGATTTTTCCTGCACTGTCATGCCGGGCGAGGCGATGGGCATCGTCGGCGAATCCGGCTGCGGCAAGTCGACCGTGTCGCTCGGCATCATGCGCGACCTCTCCAACATCGGGAAGATCGTCGGCGGCAAGATCAAGTTCCAGGGCAAGGACATGGGCGAGCTTTCCGATGAGGAGCTGCGCGCCATCCGCGGCAACAAGATCGCGATGATCTACCAGGAGCCGATGGCCAGCCTCAACCCGGCGATGAAGGTCGGACAGCAGTTGATGGAAGTGCCGCTGATCCACGACAAGGTCTCGAAGGAAGAGGCGTATAAACGCGCGCTCGAAATGGTGCGCTCGGTCAAGCTGCCCGATCCCGAGCGCATGATGCGTTCCTATCCGCACCAGCTCTCCGGCGGCCAGCAACAGCGTATCGTCATCGCCATGGCACTCCTGTCGAAGCCGGCGCTTCTGTTGCTCGACGAGCCGACGACGGCGCTCGACGTGACGGTGGAAGCGGGCATCGTCGACCTGGTCAAGGGGCTCGGCGAGAAGTTCGGCACATCGATGATCTTCGTCTCGCACAATCTCGGCCTGATCCTCGAGACCTGCGACCGCATCACGGTGATGTATTCTGGCGAGGCGGTGGAGACCGGCAAGATCAAGGACGTGTTCGACCGGATGCGCCATCCCTACACGCAAGGGCTGTTCCGCTCGATCCCGCTGCCCGGCGCCGACAAGAACTCACGGCCGTTGATTTCGATTCCCGGACAGCTGCCGCTGCCACATGAGCGCCCCAAGGGCTGCAATTTCGGCCCGCGCTGCCACCATTTCGTCGAGGGCGTCTGCAACGCCGCCGAAATCCCGATGATCGAGGTCGCGGGACATGAAGGCCATTTCTCGCGCTGCGTACGCTTCAATGAGATCGACTGGGAGGCGCTGCCGCCCGGCGCCAAGAAGGTCAATGAGCGCGTCGTGCCCGGTGCGCCGGTGCTCAAGATCGAGGACCTGAGAAAATACTACAGAGTCGGCGGCAGCGAGGTGTTCGGCTCGAGCGAGGGCCGCGTCGTCAAGGCCAACGAGACGATCTCGTTCATGGCGCGTGAATCCGAGACGGTCGCCATCGTCGGCGAATCCGGCTGCGGAAAGTCGACGCTGGCCAAGGTGCTGCTCGGGCTGGAGACGGCAAGTGCCGGCACGGTGACGCTGGGCAACAAGGAAATCCAGTCGACCGGCATCGAGAGCCGTAGCGTCGAAACCGTATCGTCGATCCAGATGGTGTTCCAGAACCCGTTCGACACGCTCAATCCCAGCCATTCGGTTGGCTCGCAGATCATCCGCACCCTAGAGAAGTTCAATGTCGGCAAGACGGTTGCCGACCGCCGCAAGCGCATGCTGGAACTGCTCGATCTGGTGAAGCTGCCGCGGGCCTTCGAGACCCGCAAGCCGCGCCAGCTATCCGGCGGCCAGAAGCAGCGCATCGGCGTGGCGCGGGCCTTTGCCGGCGACGCCAAGGTGGTGGTGGCCGACGAGCCGGTCTCGGCACTGGACGTGTCCGTGCAGGCAGCTGTGACCGAACTTTTGATGGACATCCAGCGCAAGAACAAGACGACGATGCTGTTCATCAGCCACGATCTGTCCGTCGTGCGCTACATCGCCGACCGCGTCGTCGTCATGTATCTCGGCTATATCGTCGAGCAGGGTACGACCGACCAGATCTTCGCGCCGCCCTATCACCCCTATACCGAGGCACTGCTGTCGGCGATCCCGATCGCCGACACCAGCGTGGTCAAGCGCCACATCGTGCTGGAAGGCGATATCCCGTCGGCGATGAACCCGCCGTCGGGCTGTCCGTTCCAGACGCGCTGCGGCTACAAGAAGCTGGTGCCGGACAATCTGTGCGAGACCAAGGTGCCGCTGGTCAAGCATCTCGGCGACGGCCATATGAGCCTGTGCTGGCTCTCCGACGATGTGCTGGCCAAGATGGAACCGGTGATCAAGTTCGACAAGGAACATGCCGCGCATGAGGGCGTGCCCGAGGACTCGCCGCATGGCGATGGCCCGGGCTTTGCCGGCCCGCCGCCGAAGCGTCCGCGTGGCAAGAAGCCGAAGCCGAGCTGATCAAGGCGCTGCCGCTGTCGCGGCAGCCCTTTTAGGTGCCGCACTGGCTCAACTGCTGCGCATAGTCGCGGGCCATCTTGTCGGTCGCCCTCGCATAGCCCTGGACGCCGGCATCGCCCCGGTTGCCGCGGCCATAGGCGGTCCAGCCGAGATAGTAGGCGAGATAGAGATTGTAGGTGTCGTTGCGAGCGACGCCATAGGTGTCAGCGGTCTTGGAGTGATACCAGCCGACGAAATCGACCGCATCGGCGAACTTCGTGCGCCGCGCCGCCCAGTTGCCGGTCTCGCTCTGATATTGCGACCAAGTGCCGTCCAGCGCCTGTGAGAAGCCGGTGGCCGATGAGACATGCTTCCACGGAATGAAGCCGAGGAGCTTGGTGCGTGGCGGCCTTGCGTTGCTCTTGAAGCCGGATTCCTTGCGCACCGTCGCCATGAGCACGGGAACCGGCACGCCGTATTTCTGTTGCGCGCGCTCGGCGGCCGACTGCCAGTTGTCGAACCAACCGTCATTCTGGTCGAAGACGGCACAGACGTTGTTGATGTGGTTGGGCGGTGTCGCGCAGGCAGAAAGTGCCAACAGCACGCAAACGGCACCAATTTTACTAAAACTCGAACTACGCATTGGCAGAGCAATAGGCTGAAATCATAAAGGGAATCTTGCAGCGTTCGTTAACGCCTCGTCGCACACCCCCTTGAAAAAAATCCAGTACCTGTAAATCGACGTGTTTCGTCGCTTTTTCTAAATTGATGCCGCAGAAATGCCGCCGTGGCTAAAATCACGCCCGCAAACGGCGCATTTCTGACAGCTTGCCTCGTTTGCCGGGGCTTTGATGCCAGGCATGAACGAACCGAGACGCAAACGCGGCGCCGAGCGCACCAGCAACAGGGGGCCGTCGGCCATTCCGCAACTGCCGCTCAGGCGGGTGACCAATCCATATCCGCCAATGGCCATGCTGTCGCCTGACCAGATCGAGCAGATCCACCAGGCGTCGATGCACATATTGGAGAATTTCGGCATCGAGGTGATGAGCCCGCGCGCACTGTCGCTGTTCGAGAAGGCCGGCGCCAAGGTCGATCATGCCTCAGCGAATGTCCGCATCGATAGGGGGTTGGTCGCCGAGGCGTTGAAGACCGCGCAATCCAGCTATGTGTTGACGCCGCGCAATCCGGCCAACGCCGTTCATCTCGGCGGCAACACCATCAATTTCACCCTCGTTGCCGGACCGCCCAATGTACACGACATGGAGCGCGGCCGCCGCGCCGGCAATCTGCGCGACTATTCGGATCTGACCCGGCTGGCGCAGCATTTCAACTGCATACATATGCTCGGCAACCAGGTCTGCGCGCCGGTCGAGCTGCCGGCCAATTCCCGCCATCTCGACACCTATTTCACCAATCTGACGCTGACCGACAAGAGTTTCCATGTCTCGGCGATCGGCCGAGGCAGGGCGCTCGACGGCATCGAGATGATGGCGATCGCCCGTGGCTTGAGCCTCGACCAGATGCGCGACGACCCCGGCGTCACCACCATAATCTCGGTCAACTCGCCGCGCCGCTTCGACGAGATGATGGCCGAGGGGCTGATGACCATGGCCGAGTTCGGCCAGTCGGTGGCGGTGACGCCGTTCACGCTGATGGGGGCGATGAGCCCGGTGACGCTGGCCGGCGCGCTGGCGCAGCTGAACGCCGAGGCGCTGTTCGGTGTGGTGCTGACTCAGCTGGTGCGTCCGGGCGCGCCTGTCATGTATGGCGCCTTCACCTCCAATGTCGACATGAAGTCGGGCGCGCCGGCCTTCGGCACGCCGGAGAACACCAAGGCCAACATCGCGTCGGGACAGCTGGCGCGGCGTTACGGGTTGCCGTACCGCACGACGCCGGGCTCGGCCTCCAACGCCGCCGACGCGCAAGGCGCCTATGAGACGCTGATGGCACTGTGGGGCGCGGTGCTCGGCCATGGCAATCTCGTCTATCATGCCGCCGGCTGGCAGGAGGGCGGGCTGACGGCGTCGTTCGAGAAGCTCATCATCGATGTCGAGATGATCCAGCACATGATGGAATTCCTGCGCCCGATCGAGGTCAACGAGGCCGAGCTTGCCGTCGAGGCTTTGGGCGCGGTGCCGACCGGCGGTCATTTCTTCGGCGAGCCGCACACGCTGGAGCGCTACGCCACCGCCTTCTACCAGCCGATGCTGTCCAACTGGCAGAATTACGAGGCCTGGCAAGAGGCCGGTGGCCTCGACGCCACGGCACGCGCGACGCGGCTGTGGAAGAAGGCATTGGAAGACTATGTCGAGCCGGTGATGGATATCGCCGTGCGCGAGGCGCTGGAGGCTTACATGGCCAGGCGCAAGGAAGCGATCGGGCAGGGCGAGCCGTGACGCTTCCCCGCTCGAATCCAATCACCCATCCAACTCACTGATATCAGAGAAAAATCCATGAAATCGCATGCAAAGGTCGTGGTCATTGGCGGTGGCGTCGTCGGGTGCTCCGTGCTGTTCCATCTCGCTCGCCACGGCTGGACCGACGTGGTGCTGCTGGAGAGAGACGAGCTGACGTCCGGCTCGACCTGGCATGCGGCCGGCGGCATGCACACCATCAATGGCGACCCCAATGTCGCCAAGCTGCAGAAATACACCATCAACCTCTACAAGGAGATCGAGGAGCTTTCCGGCCAGGCCACCGGCGTGCATCTGACCGGTGGCGTGCTTCTGGCGGCGACCGAGGCGCGGCTCGACTGGCTGCGCGGCGTCGTCGCCAAGGGCCGCTATCTCGGCATCGAGCTTGAGGAAATCTCCCCCAACGAGGCGGCCGAGCTGATGCCGCTGCTCGACCCCAAGCAGTTCGTCGGCGCCGTCAGGAACAAGGAGGACGGCCATCTCGATCCCTCCGGCGTCACCCATGCCTATGCCAAGGCGGCGCGGAAACTGGGCGCGGAGGTCGAGCGCTTCACCAAGGTCGAGGACATCGTGCGGCGTCCCGACGGGATGTGGCGCGTCATCACCAACAAGGGCGACGTGGTGGCCGAGCATGTCGTCAACGCCGGCGGCCTGTGGGCGCGCGAGGTCGGCCGCATGGTTGGCCTTGAGCTTCCGGTGCTGGCGATGGAGCACATGTACCTGATCACCGAGGACATGCCGGAAGTCGCCGCCTGGAACGCCAAGACCGGCACCGAGATCATCCACGCGGTCGACTTCGATGGCGAGCTCTATCTGCGCCAGGAGCGTGGCGGCATGCTGATGGGCACCTATGAGAAGGCCAACAAGCCGTGGTCCGAGTTCCAGACGCCGTGGAATTTCGGCCATGAATTGCTGGCGCCCGATATCGATCGCATCGCGCCGTCGCTGGAGGTCGGGTTCCGGCACTTCCCGGCCTTCCAGAACACCGGCATCAAGCAGATCATCAACGGACCCTTCACCTTCGCGCCGGACGGCAATCCGCTGGTCGGGCCGGTGCGCGGGCTGCCGGGCTTCTGGGTCGCCTGCGGCGTCATGGCTGGTTTTTCACAGGGCGGCGGCGTCGGGCTGGCACTGTCCAACTGGATGATCGAGGGCGATCCCGGCGCCGACATCTGGGCGATGGACGTCGCGCGCTATGGCGACTGGGCGACGATGGCCTACACCAACGCCAAGGTGCGCGAGAATTATTCCAGGCGATTTTCGATCCGCTTTCCCAATGAGGAACTGCCCGCCGGGCGGCCGCTGAAGACGACACCGGTCTATGATTTGCTGTCGGCCAGGGGTGCGCAGTGGGGCGTTGCCTATGGGCTGGAGGTGCCGCTCTGGTACGCGCCGGAGGGCGTCAAGGACGAGTTCTCGTGGCGCCGCTCGAGCGACTTCACGCAGGTGGCCAAGGAGGTCGCGACCGTCCGCGACGGTGTCGGCCTGTCCGAGATTTCGAGCTTCGCCAAATACGAGGTGACGGGCGAGGGCGCGGCCGCATGGCTCGACCGGATGCTTGCCTGCAAACTGCCGAAGCCCGGCCGCATGACGCTGGCGCCGATGCTGAAGGACGACGGCAAACTGATCGGCGATTTCACGCTGGCCAATCTGGGGGAGGACGGCTGGTTCCTCGCCGGGTCCGGCATCGCCGAGCAATATCACATGCGCTGGTTCGAGAAGCATCTGCCTGATGACGGCTCGGTTCGCATCGATGCGATTGGCCAGAAGCTCACCGGCCTGTCGATTGCCGGCCCGAAAGCGCGGGATGTGCTGGCAAAAGCCACGCGCTCCGATGTGTCCAATACGGCGGTTCCGTTCATGGCGATGGACCGGATGGATATCGGCATGGCGCCGTGCCTGGTCGGCCGCGTCAGCTACACCGGCGATCTCGGCTACGAGGTCTGGGTAGCGCCGGAATACCAGCGCGCCGCCTATCAGACGTTGATGGCGGCCGGCGAGGAATTCGGCATTGGCCTGTTCGGCTCGCGCGCGCTCAACGCGCTGCGGCTGGAGAAGAATTACGGCTCGTGGGGACGCGAGTACCGGCCGATCTACGGGCCGCTCGAGGCCGGGCTCGACCGTTTCGTCGCCTATGGCAAGGACGCCGACTTCGTCGGCAAGGCTGCGGCACTCGCCGAGCGCAAGCAGGGCGGCAAATTGCGCCTGCGTGCCTTCATCGTCGACGCCGACGACGCCGACGTCATCGGCGACGAGCCGATCTGGTTCGGCGGCGCCGTGCGCGGCTGGGTCACCTCGGGCGGCTACGCGCATCACTCGAAAAAATCCGTTGCCGTCGGCTATGTGCCAAAAGAGATCGCCGATGAGAGCGACGGGTTCGAGATCGAGTTGTTGGGTAAACGCCATGCGGCGCGCATGCAGCCGGCAGCGCTCTTCGACGCCAATTTCGAGCGGATGCGCGCCTGAAATCAGGCGGGTATCGCAAGGGTCAGGCGTTGCGGCGATTGTCCAGCGCGAAGGCGCCGGCGCCGGCGAACACCAGATAAAGGAAGATGAAGCAGAACGAGATCGCCGAATCGCCGCCGTTGTTGACGGGGAAGAAGTCGCGCGGCATGTGCGCCATGAAATAGGCGATCGCCATTTCGCCCGCCAGAAGGAACGCGACCGGTCGGGTGAACAGGCCCAGCGCCAGGAGGATGCCGCCGGCGAATTCAAGGATGCCGGCTGTGAGTGTCAGTCCAGTCAAGGCGCCGGCATGTTCGCCGATCGGGAAATTGAATAGCTTCTGCGAGCCATGCTCGATGAACTGCAGGGCCGTGACGATGCGCAAAACACCGAGTGCCTGCGGCTGATATCTGGCAAGGCCGTCGAAAAGCTTCATCCAAAACTCCCTTTACCCTCCCGGACCGGGCATAGATTACCGCCCGGCAATGGACCATTCACTTCACATGACCTGCCATCAACAACCGGTGATTGGAAATGTTCCCCAGCCCTTTCATATCATTCACGCTAGGGTTGCATTCTTGCCGCTATGGTTGTATTGGTGTGTGGATACTCCAACCGGGTGGGTTCCCTTTGCCATCAAAAGTCGTCATCAGCCTATTCGCATTCCTTGCGGGCACCAGCTTCGCCATGGCCGAGGAGGCAGGCTGCGAGGCCTTCAAATGGTCGGTGACGCGGGAACAGGCCCTGTTTGCCGCAGCGCCTTCAACTTCGTCGGAAACGACGCTGGCGGTCGGTGCGGCCGCGGACCTGGCGCTGGTGCCGGTCGAGAAAGCCGGCTTCGCGATACCGCCCGAACGTGCTCCTGTGGCAGGCACGTTCGGCGCTGTTACCAGCGTGGAGGTGCCACCCGAGGGTGCTATACAGATAAGTCTCTCGGGTGAGGCCTGGATCGATGTCATTCAGGACGGCCACGCCATCAAGTCGGCGGGCTATAGCGGCGTGAAAACCTGCCCCGGCATCCGCAAGAGCGTGCGCTTCAAGCTTGCATCCGGCCCGGCCACCGTCCAGTTCAGCGGCGCGAAAGAGGCTGACTTGAAGGTCGCGGTGCTGGCGCCGGAATAGGTTGGCGCCAAGCTAAGGAATACGGCCCTTCATCGGTGGTGCGATGAAGGGCCGGCGTTTTGTTCCCACGGTGTTTATCGCCGTCAGCGTACCGGCGCCATCAATGCGAAATGCGCGCCTTGCGGGTCCTGGCACTGGACGACCCAGCTGCCGCCGGGGACCTCCATCGGCCCCATCAGGATCTTGCCGCCATTGTCGGTCACGCGTTTGGCCGCCGCGTCGATGGCCGGAACGTTGAAATAGAATTGCCAGACCGGGACCGGAATCTGATCCGGCTTGTTCATGATGCCGCCACCAGATTCGGGGCCGGCGGTGAAAGTCTGGTAGGTGCCCATCGGGCCCATATCGAAATCGCCGGCATCGACCCAGCCGAACTGGTCGGAATAGAAATCGAACGCGGCCTTCCAGTCGCTGGTGTAAAGCTCGTGCCAGCCGATATGGCCTGGCGTGCTGGCCGGCACGACAGGCTGGTCGGGGCCGTTCGGCTGCAGGAACATGAATGTCGCGCCCTGCGGATCGGCGACGACGGCAAAGCGTCCGACGCCCGGAATGTCGTCGGGCTGGCGGTGAACGGTGCCGCCGGCTTTTTCCAGCGATGCCGTCGAGGCATCGACATCTTTTGTATGGATGTAGCCCAGCCAGGCGGGCGGCATGCCCATCTTGGCGGCATCCTCGGGCATCGTCATCAGGCCGGCGACGCCGCGCTCGCCGACGTTCATGACGATATAGCGGGGCATGCCGGGGGCCTTGTCGAAAGGCTGCGCCGTCCAGCCGACCACATTGGGGTAGAACGCTTCGGCGGCGTCGAGATCGGTGGTCATCAATTCGTACCAGAAGAAGGGCATCGGGGCTTTTGGCATTTCGGTCTCCTCACCTTTCATGCATCGATCGTCATTCGATCCATCCTAGGACGATCTTCACGACGGAAATCCGACAGCCCCCGAACAACAATGTCTCCGCATGCCAAGCGTTCCCCGATTGCGCGCCGGGCCGTTTTCGATTTCTCTGCGGTCATGAGGGGTTGTCGTTCATGCGCTTGATGTCGCTCACGCCCGAGCTTATCGCACTGTGCCATCGGCAAGAGGCCGATCCCGGTCCGGACCCGAGCTGGACGGAGTTGAAAGACGAGGATTTCCGGGCGCTTGCCTTGCGGCTGTCCGGTGAAGCCGACGAGGGGCCGCTATGGGTGTTCGCCTACGGATCGCTGATCTGGAAGCCGGAATTCGAGTCGGTCCAGCAACAAACTCGCCACGGCCTTTGGCTGGCACCGCTCCTTCTGCCTCGACATGGTGCGTTGGCGCGGCAGCGCCGAGCAGCCGGGTTTGATGATGGCGCTCGAACGGGGCGGCCGCTGCAACGGCGTGATCTATCGCTTGCCGGAGGGCGAAAAACCGGCGCAGATCGAAAGGCTGCTGCTACGCGAGATCAGCGACCACGAAATCATCGACACGGTCAGGTGGCTGCCGGTGCATACGGCGCAAGGCGCGCTGCGCGCGCTTGGCTTCTGGGTGGGCGTGAAGGGCAGGGGAACGTCGCTGAACCAGCCGCTGGACAAGGTGGCGAGCGTGCTGGCCAGAGCCTGCGGGCATATCGGGTCCGGCGCCGAATATCTCTACAAACACGGTTAGTCATCTCGAAGCATTCGGCATCCACAATCGCAACCTCTGGCGGTTGCAGCAACTGGTCGCGGACGAGGTCAGATCTATCCATGGCCGTGGACTTGAGCCCGGCCATTCGCTCGCGCAGCAAACGCTATCGCAGTCGACATAACATGAGTAAAATAATCATGTTATGTCGAGCCTTTTCAACAGCTTGCGGCGAAAATTGACCAATTGATAAAAAAATAAAACGTGCTAGCCTTTCCCAAAATGAAAAACATGGGGAACTGAGAATGCCAGAAGGCCAGTTCAAAGAAGGCATAGCAGGCGGCAGGCTCTCGGCCGACCAGTACGCGGACAATTTTTCCGACCTGCACCCGCCGCTGGATCACCATGAGGCGCTGGTCGAATCCGACCGCTGCTATTTCTGCTACGACGCGCCGTGCATGAATGCATGCCCGACCTCGATCGATATTCCGCTGTTCATCCGCCAGATCTCGACCGGCAATCCGATCGGTTCGGCCAAGACGATCTTCGACCAGAACATTCTGGGCGGCATGTGCGCCCGCGTCTGTCCGACCGAGACGCTGTGCGAGGAGGTCTGCGTGCGCGAGGTGGCGGAAGGCAAGCCGGTGCAGATTGGCCGCCTGCAGCGCTATGCCACCGATGTCGCGATGGCCGAGAACAAGCAGTTTTATCCGCGCGCCGAGCCGACCGGGAAGACAGTCGCCGTGGTCGGCGCCGGGCCGGCCGGCCTTGCCGCCGCGCACCGGCTCGCACGTCATGGCCATGACGTGACCATCCTGGAGGCGCGCCCGAAGGCCGGCGGCCTCAACGAATATGGCATCGCCGCCTACAAGAGCGTCGACAATTTCGCCCAGGCCGAAGTCGACTACGTGACTGCCATCGGCGGCATCGACATCCAGAACGGCAAGGCGCTTGGCCGCGACTACCAATTGTCCGACCTGATCCGCAATTACGATGCGGTGTTTCTCGGCATGGGGCTTGGCGGCGTCAACGCGCTGCGCGCCGATGGCGAAGAGGCGGACGGCGTCATCAATGCGGTCGAATTCATTGCCGAGCTGCGCCAGGCGAGTGACGTTTCCGGTCTGCCGGTTGGCCGGCGCGTCGTCGTTATCGGCGGCGGCATGACGGCGATCGACGCCGCCGTGCAGTCGAAGCTGCTTGGCGCCGAGGAGGTGACGATCTGCTACCGGCGCGGCCAGGAACACATGAACGCTTCCGAGTTCGAGCAGGATCTGGCCGCCGCCAACGGCGTCACCATCCGCCACTGGCTGCAGCCGAAGCGGGTCATTGTCGAAGGCGGCAAGGTGTCGGGCGTCGAACTCGAATACACCGCCCTGAACGGCGACAAGCTTGCCGGCACCGGCGAGAGGCTGACGCTCGTTGCCGACCAGGTGTTCAAGGCCATCGGCCAGAGCTTTGTGCCGGCCGCACTCAACGGCAGCGGTGCGTCGATCGACCTCGAGGCCGGCCGCATCAAGGTCGATGCGGAAGGGCGCACTTCGCTGGCCAGGGTCTGGGCCGGCGGCGACTGCATCTTCGGTGGCGACGACCTGACCGTCTCGGCGGTCGCGCAAGGCCGCGACGCGGCGGAGAGCATCAATCGGGCACTGACCTCGAATGGGAGGGCATGAGCATGGCGGATATCAGAAACAATTTCGTCGGCATCAAATCGCCCAATCCGTTCTGGCTGGCTTCGGCGCCGCCGACCGACAAGGCCTACAACGTCATCCGCGCCTTCAAGGCCGGCTGGGGCGGCGTCGTGTGGAAGACCCTGGGCGAGGAAGGCCCGCCGGTGGTCAACGTCAACGGTCCGCGCTATGGCGCGATCTGGGGCGCCGACCGCCGCCTGCTCGGCCTCAACAACATCGAGCTGATCACCGACCGCGACCTGCAGGTCAATCTGCGCGAGATCAAGCAGGTCAAGAAGGACTGGCCCGACCGCGCCATCGTCGTCTCGCTGATGGTGCCCTGCGTCGAGGAGGCCTGGAAGGCGATCCTGCCAGTGGTCGAGGAGACCGAGGCTGACGGCATCGAGCTCAATTTCGGCTGCCCGCACGGCATGTCGGAACGCGGCATGGGTGCCGCCGTCGGGCAAGTGCCGGAATACATCGAAATGGTGGTTCGCTGGTGCAAGCAGAACACCCGCATGCCCGTCATCACCAAGCTGACGCCCAACATCACCGATGTGCGCAAGCCCGCGCGGGCGGCACATGCCGGCGGCACCGACGCGGTTTCACTGATCAACACCATCAACTCGATCACCGGCGTCGACCTCGACAGCTTCGCGCCGCAGCCGACCATCGACGGCAAGGGCTCGCATGGCGGCTATTGCGGTCCGGCGGTGAAGCCGATCGCCATGAACATGGTGGCCGAAATCGCACGCGATCCCGAAACGCACGGCCTGCCGATCTCCGGCATCGGCGGCATCACCACGTGGCGCGACGCGGCTGAATTCATGGCGCTCGGCGCCGGCAATGTGCAGGTGTGCACGGCGGCGATGACCTATGGCTTCAAGATCGTGCAGGAGATGATCGCCGGCCTGGAAAACTGGATGGACGAGAAGGGCCATGCCACGCTCGACGACATCGTCGGCCGCGCCACGCCCAATGTCACCGACTGGCAGTATCTCAACCTCAACTACGTCGCCAAGGCGCGTATCGACCAGGACGCCTGCATCAAATGCGGCCGCTGCCACATCGCCTGCGAGGACACCTCGCACCAGGCAATCACCAGCATGGTCGACGGCGTCAGGCATTTCGAGGTGATCGAGGCCGAATGCGTCGGCTGCAACCTGTGCGTCAATGTCTGCCCGGTCGAGAACTGCATCACCATGGAGCCGCTGGCCGTCGGCGTGATGGACCAGCGCACCGGCAAGCCGGTGTCGCCGATCTATGCCAATTGGACGACGCACCCGAACAACCCGATGGCCAAGGTGGCGGCGGAGTAGTTTTTGTCATTGCCGATTTAGCGCAATCGCCCCGTGTGTCCGCACGGGGCGATTTTGTATGGTCGCGACAAATTCGATCGCATAAGTTAGCGCTGCCCCTCATTGCCCTGCCGGGCGTTCGTCACTCGAAAAGCCAAGCAATTGGCTTTTCGTCCGCTTCGCGGACCGCTCCTCAACTCCCCGTATAGTGACGGGGAGAAAGACGCCGTCATCGCCGATTTCGCCAATCATCAACGTTGCAAGAAGAGCGCCAAGGGTGCCCGCAGCTTCCCTTCTCCCCGTCACTATACGGGGAGAAGGTGCCGGCAGGCGGATGAGGGGCAGCACAACCCCTGAGATAATCTGCGCATCAGTCGTTCCCGCAGTATCACAAAGCCTCATGCACATTGTCGTTTCGAAAGCAGGAGTTTCTCCATTTTCCCATTGCGGATAAAAGATATCCACGATAAAATATATCCATGATTAGGAGATCCACCCAATGAAGCTGGGCGAGGGCGTTGAAGCAGCCATCCACTGCGCCGCCATGCTGGCCGGTGTCGAGGGCAACAGCGCCATGGCGGCCTCCGCCATGGCGGAGGCGTTCGGCCTGTCGCCGAGCTATCTCCTGAAGCATCTCAATATGCTGAGCGCGGCGCACATTCTGGAATCGGTCTCGGGTCCGGCCGGCGGCTACCGGCTGGCGCGGCCGGCCGAGCGTATAACGCTGCTCGATATCGTGCTGGCCGTCGAAGGGCGCGAGCCGGCCTTCCGTTGTGGCGAGATCCGCCGCAATGGTCCGGTCAGGCTCGACGCATCCGCCTATGTCAAACCCTGCGGCATCAACGCCGCGATGCTGAAGGCCGAAAAGGCCTATCGCGCCGCACTCGCCGAAGCAAAGCTGTCCGACATCGTTTCGGAATACATGACCGATGCCGATCCGCGTTCGGTGGCAGCCGGCTGCGCCTTCGTGGCGCGCCATCAGCGGCCGCAGAAATCCAGTTCAACCAAGCAAGCGTAAAGGACATCAAGATGAAACAGAGGCTGCAATTCTTCGCCAAGGCGCCGGAGATCATGAAGGCGGTGTCGGCGCTCAACAAGGCGGTGGACGAATGCGGGCTCGAGGAAAGCCTGCTGCACCTGATCAAATTGCGGGCGTCGCAGATCAACGGCTGTTCGTATTGCGTCGAGATGCACAGCCGCGAGGCGAGGCGCGACGGCGAGACCGAGCAGCGGCTCTATCTGGTTTCGGCGTGGAAGGAATCGCCGCTGTTTTCCGAGCGCGAACGCGCTGCCTTGGCCTGGACCGAGGCGGTCACCCTGATCTCCAACAGCGGCGTGTCGGACGAACTCTATGCACGGACGCTCGAGCACTTCTCGGAGGAGGAGTTGGTCAAGCTGTCCGTCGCGCTCGGCATGATCAACACCTGGAACCGGCTGTGCGTCCCGTTCCAGGCACTTCATCCGATGCCGGCGGCCAAGGCCGCCTGATCGTCCTGATCCAGTTTTGGAGCGCCGTCGATCGGCGGCGCTCCAATTGTTTCTTCAAGGGGAGAGTTCGATGCCTGCCGATTTGCCTTCGACCTTATTGTTCCTCGGCCGCCTGCTGCTCGGCGGCGTCTTCGTTTTCGCCGGCTTGCGCAACATTCAGAATACGGCGTTCCTGACCCAGTTGATGGCCGCGCGCGGCGTGCCGCAGGCGCGGCCGGCGCTGTGGCTCGGCATCGTGCTTCAGGTCGGCGCCGGCGTGCTGGTGATCGCCGGCTTGTGGACGGCAATCGCGGCAGCGGTACTGCTGGCATTCCTCATCGTTGCCACGCCGATGTTCCATAATTTCTGGGACCATCAGGGCGCCGACCGGGCGTCGCGCATCAACGGCTTCGTCGGCAATGTCGCGCTGAGCGGCGGTTTCCTGTCGCTGATCGCGCAGTCGTTTTAGCCGCAGTTCCATGCCGACTGCGGCACTGTAGCGCCGACAGTATGGATCATTAAAACGGAACCAATCGAGCGGTTGACGCATTTCGCCCCTGTATGCCGAACATCCCGGGATGAAATATGAAAATTGCCCATGTAGCGCCGCTCTATGAATCGGTGCCGCCCAGACTCTATGGTGGCACCGAGCGCATCGTCTCGTATCTCACCGAAGCGCTTGTCGATTTGGGCCATGAGGTGACGCTGTTTGCCAGCGGCGACAGCCAGACCTCCGCGAAGCTGGTGGCTGGCCGGGAATGCGCGCTTCGCCTCGATCCGCGTCCTTTCAAATCCGAGATCGCGGCGCATCTTTCGATGCTTGCCGAGGTGCGGAAACGGGAGCGGGAGTTCGACGTCATCCACTTCCACCTCAGCCACTTCCTGCACTTTTCCTTCTTCGAGGACATGGCGGAGCGGACGGTAACGACGCCGCATGGCAGGCTGGATTATGTCGATCTGGCGCCGGCCTATGAGTGTTTCCCGCGTTTTCCCCTGATTTCCATTTCGCGCAGCCAGAAGGCGGGCCTTGCCAGCGCCAACTGGCTAGCGACGATCCATCATGGACTGCCGACCAACATTTACGAGCCGAGTTTCGAGACGACGGCGGAGGAACCCTATCTTTGCTTCCTGGGCCGGTTTTCACGCGACAAGCGCCCGGACCGCGCCATCGAGATCGCCTTGCGCTCGGGATTGAAACTGAAGCTTGCGGCAAAGATCGGCGACGACGATCGTTCCTATTTCCACAAGATGGTCGAGCCTTTGATCGACGGCGATCGCATCGTCTATGTCGGCGAGATCGAAGAGGACCAGAAGGCGGAGTTTCTCGGCAAGGCGGCCGGCCTGCTGTTCCCGATCGACTGGCCGGAGCCGTTCGGTCTGGCCGCCATCGAGGCCATGGCCTGTGGCACGCCGGTGATCGCCTGGAATTGCGGCGCGCTGCCCGAGATCATCGATCAGGGCGTAACCGGTTTTATCGCCGGATCGATGGACGACGCCGTCGCCGCGGTGCCGGACTTGCTGCGGCTCGACAGGCGAAAGGTGAGGGCCGTTTTCGAAAAGCGGTTTTCCGCCAAAAGAATGGCCGGCGATTATCTCGCCGCTTATACGCGCCTGATCGGTGTCCCGGTTGAGGCGAAGGCATCGTGAGCAACGATGTGTTCGGGCGACGACAACGAAACAAGAGGGGATTTGTGACGAATGGCCCAACTCGATGAGCGCCAGCTCGATCCCGCCGTAGCGCTTGCTTCGCTCGACGCGACCGCTCCTCGCGAGCCGCACCGGCTGTTCGCGCTTAAGCAGGGCGACTGCTTTGCGGTTGCCGATGCCTTTGGTGACATACGCGGCGCCGGTGACGGTTTCTTCCGCGACGATACACGCGTGCTCTCCGAATTCCGGCTGACCGTCGGCGGCAGGCAGACATCGCTGCTTGGCGCCTCGCTCAGCCAGGACAATGTGCTGTTCACCGCCAATCTGACCAATCTGCCGATGCAGAGCGTCAGCGGCCGCGACATTCCGCAGGGCGCGATTCATATCGAACGCGTCAGGCTGCTTTGGCAAGACAGGCTGTTCGAGCGCATCACCCTTTCCAACTACAGCCGGGAGACCTCGACAATCGGCGTTTCCCTGCACTTTGCCGCCGATTTCCGCGACATGTTCGAAGTGCGCGGCTCGACACGGCCGAGGCGCGGAATGGCCCATGTGGCCGAGATGGATGCGACATCCGTTCTGCTGCGCTACGACGGGTTGGATGGGCTGGTGCGCGTATCGGCGGTATCGTTCTCGCAGGCGCCGGACCAGTTGACGGCCGACCGTGCCGATTTCCTGGTTGCCGTAACCAAGCGCAGCCGCAAGGTGCTTTATGTCGAGGTCGGTCCCGAGATGGCGGATGCGCCCGACCGCGACCGTTTCCGCGCCGCCGCCGCCCGGGCGCGCTTTGGCATGCGGGCCAAGCGCCGCCATGGCGCGACGGTGCACAGTTCGGGCCGCGTCTTCAACGATTGGGTGGAGCGCGCCCGCGCCGATGTCGCGCTGCTGACCACGGAGCTTTCGACCGGACCCTATCCCTATGCCGGCATCCCCTGGTTCTCGACGGCGTTCGGCCGTGACGGCGTCATCTCGGCGCTGCAGATGCTGTGGCTCAATCCAGGCCTGGCGCGGGGCGTGCTGGCCTTCCTTGCCCAACACCAGGCGACGGAGACGTCGCCGTTCAGCGATTCGCAGCCGGGCAAGATCATGCACGAGACGCGCAAGGGCGAGATGGCGGCGCTGCGCGAGCTTCCTTTCGGCCGCTATTATGGCGGTGTCGACACGACGCCGCTCTACATCCATCTCGCCTGCGCCTATGCCGATCGTACCGGTGACATGGCGTTCATCGACAGCCTGTGGCCGTCGCTGTGCGCCGCGGCCGAATGGACGGAGGAGGCGGGCCGCGAGACCGGCTTCGTCACCTACCAGCGTGCCGCCGAGTCCGGCCTCGCCAACCAGGGATGGAAGGACAGTTTCGATTCCGTCTTCCACGCCGATGGCCGCATTCCCAAGGGCCCGATCGCGCTGGTCGAGGTGCAAGGCTATGTCTTTGCCGCCTTCCGGGGGCTGGCCGCACTTGCCCGTCGCCGCGGCGAGGACGACAGGGCCGATCACTGGGAGGGCCGCGCCGAGGCCATGCGGGTCGCAGTGGAACGCGATTTCTGGCTCGACGATCTCGGCTTCTATGCCCTGGCGATCGACGGTGAAGGCGAACCCTGCAAGGTGCGGACCTCGAATGTGGGCCATCTCCTCCTTGTCGGACTGCCCGAACCGGGGCGGGCGCGGATGGTCACCGATCAGCTTCTTTCCGCCTCCTTCCACTCCGGCTGGGGGCTGAGGACGCTTGCCGACGATGCGGTGTTCTTCAACCCGATGTCGTATCACAATGGCTCGATCTGGCCGCATGACACCGCCATGTGCGGTGCCGGCCTGGCGCGCTATGGCGAGCGTGAAAGCGTGGTCCGCCTAATGAGCGGCACGTTCGAGTCCGCGGTCCATTTCAACATGCGGCTGCCCGAACTGTTCTGCGGCTTTACCCGAGCGCCGGGCGAAGCACCGATCGCCTATCCGGTAGCCTGCCTGCCGCAAGCGTGGTCGGCTGGCTCCGCCTTCATGCTGATGCAGGCCTGCCTTGGCCTGGAGATCGACGGCTGGGATGGCGAAATCCGCGTTACCCGTCCCAGGCTGCCGATCGGCATCGACATGCTCACGCTTCGCCATCTGGGCGTCGGCGAAAAAGTGGTCGATCTCACCTTCCAGCGCGTCGGCGACCGGGTCGTCGCTTTCCTCGCCGACCGCCATGAAGGGCTGGTGCCGCTCATCGTTAGAACATGAACCAGATTGGGCGGAACCGATCCCGGCCTTGTGCGTTGCAAAAATGTAGGTCCGGACGGCGATCTTATCGCCGGTGGATAGTTTCAAATCGGAAACACGAACAAAACGGCCGCCGAACGGCCGGAGGTGAGTTGATATTCCAATGACAAATTACGGTGCGGACCTGCTCTGGGGTCTGATCCTTGCGAGCCTCGGTCTTTCCGCTCTTGCCGTTTTCTTCTCCATATCGCGGCAGCGTCGCAGTCACCCTCCGGCGGTCGTACATCCGGCCGGCGAGGACGTGGCCGCGGAAGCGGCGCGCAAGGTGATACGGGAGTTCGAAAAGAATGGCCAATCGGCCGACGCGGCGCTGGTGACATGGTCGCCCGAAACATTGCGCAAGATCCTGGCCGACGACCTGCCGGGGGCACAGGTTATCGTGGTGTCCAACCGCGAACCCTATATCCACAACATCAATAATGATGGCGTCGAATTGCTGGTGCCGGCCAGCGGGCTGGTGTCTGCGCTCGAGCCGATTACCCGCGCATGTGGCGGCACCTGGATTGCCTATGGCGGTGGAACGGCAGACCGTATGATGGTCGACGACAACGATCGCGTGCAGGTGCCGCCCGGCAATCCGTCCTACACGCTGCGCCGGGTCTGGCTGACGGAGGAAGAATATCAGAGCTACTATCTCGGCTTCGCCAATGAGGGTCTCTGGCCGCTTTGCCACATCGCCTTCACCCGGCCGATTTTTCGCGCCTCGGACTGGGAAGCCTATGAAGCCGTCAACCGGAAGTTCGCCGACACGATAGTCGCCGAAGCGCGCAACGAGCGGCCGATCGTGCTGGTCCAGGATTATCACTTCGCGCTGCTGCCGCGGATGATCCGCGAGCGCCTGCCCGAGGCGATCGTCATCACCTTCTGGCATATCCCATGGCCGAACTCGGAGGTGTACAGCATCTGCCCGTGGCGTGAGCGCATCCTTGAGGGACTGCTCGGCAGCTCGATCATCGGTTTCCACACCCAGTTCCACGCCAACAATTTCACCGAAAGCGTCGATCGCTTCCTGGAAAGCCGCATCGAACGGGCGGATGCGGCCATCTCCTATGGTGGGCAGACGACGCTGGTGCACGCCTATCCCATCTCGATAGAATGGCCGGCGGACCTTCTGGCAAGATTGCCTGATGTAGATGACTGCCGCGCCCGCCTGCGGAATAGGTTCGGACTGAAAGCGGATGTGAAGCTGGCCGTCGGGGTCGAGCGTCTCGACTACACCAAGGGCATTCTCGATCGGTTTCACGCGCTGGACGAATTGTTCAAGCGATACCCTGAATGGATCGGAAAACTGGTTTTCCTGCAGGTCGCGGCGCCCAGCCGCGGCACGCTCCCTGCCTACAGGCTGCTCCATGACGAATGCCACCGTTATGCCGAAGAACTCAACCAGCGTTATGGCAGCGAGGGCTACAGACCGGTGATCATGGTGGCCCAACATCACTCTCAGGAACAGGTCTACGAAATCTACCGGGCCGCTGACATATGCATGGTCACAAGCCTGCATGACGGCATGAACCTGGTCGCAAAGGAATTCGTCGCGGCGCGAGACGACGAACAGGGCGTTTTGATGCTCAGCACATTCGCCGGTGCTTCGCGCGAATTGCTGGAGGCGCTGATCGTCAATCCCTACGACGCCGCCATGATGAGCGAAGCGCTGCTGCAGGCGCTGACCATGACTTCAGAAGAACAGCGCGAACGTATGCGGCCCATGCGCGAGACCATCCGCAACAACAACGTCTATCGCTGGGCCGGCAGCATGCTTCTGGACGCTGCGCGCTTGCGCAAGCGCGGTGATCTCGACCGGGTGACCGGTGTTGGCGACCGTCCGCAAGGTATCGACAATGTCGTTCCCATGTTCGAGCGCAAACGGGTGGCACTATCATGAGCGATATCCTGCAAAAGGCTGCGAGCGAGACCCTGCAAAAGCCGCAGCCCTTGCTGACCGGCGAGTGGGCGCTGTTCCTCGACATCGATGGCACCCTGCTGGAGCATGCCGAACATCCGGACGCCGTTTCGGTCAGCGCCGAGCTTCGCTCTTTGCTGCAAGGCCTGGATCACAAGTTGGACGGGGCATTGGCCTTCATCACCGGCCGCTCCGTTGCGGCCGTGGACCATCTGTTTCAGCCTTTGAAGTTGCGCGCGGCCGGGCTTTATGGCCTGGAACACAGGCTCCTGCCGGACGACGATGTCGAAATCGCGGACGAGCCGGCGGATATTGCCGCCCTTGCCGACGAGATCGAGGCCGAGTTCGGTCGCGGGAAGGTCTATATCGAGCGCAAGGGCCGGGTGCTGGCCATCCACACGCGCGCCGCCCCGCACCTGCTTCCCCGCGCCACGCAGCTTGTCGAGCAAGCGCTGGCCGTCCTGCCAAAGGGCTATCGGGTGGTTGCCGGCAATGCCGGTGTGGAGTTGCTACCGCTCGAGGCAGCCAAGGGCGCCGCGATCCGGCGCTTCATGGATATCGCGCCATTCAGAGGCCGCCGCCCGGTCTTCCTGGGCGACGACACCTCGGACGAAAACGGCTTCGAAGCCATCAATGATGCCGGCGGAATATCGATACGGGTGAAGCCACCAGCGCATACCGCCGCGCGGTACGGGCTTGCCGGCGTTGCCGAGACGCTCGCCTGGCTGAGAGGCCAACTTTAGGTCCAGCCGACGCATCCGCGATCGTGCATCTGGAAAGGGTAAGGAAAGGAACGGTTCGATGGGACGCTTTGCACAACTGGTTCGAGAGATCACACCGAGTTGGCTTCATTCCCGCTCCTCCCGCCATGGGTCCGCCAACATTTCACCGTCCGACGCGGACTACAGCTGGCAGGAGGCGATCGACAACAAGATGTATGGAGCCGACACGCCTGACTATTCCTATGTTCCGGATAAGCCCGCTTCAGATGCCGCAAGACCGGCCGGCGACAGCTCCATGGGCGAGAAAAACATGCAGCGCGGTCCAACGAAGTCCAATTGAGGGTGAAAGCATTTCCGCGGCGGACGATCGCTACGCCGCAAATCGCAGGCCGCCGTCGCAGGTCAGGACCTGGCCGGTCATGAAGCCGTTGGAGACGAGAAACGCGATTGCGTCGGCGACATCCTCGGCGCGGCCGACGCGGCCGACCGGGGTCTTGCCGGCATAATCGGCAAACAGCGCCTGCCTCTGCTCCTCGGCCAGGAAATCCCACCAGGGCGTGTCGATGACGCCGGGCGCCACGACATTGACGCGCAGTGGCTTCAGTTCCACCGCCAGGATCGGCACCACGGTCAACAGCATGCCGTTGATGGCGGCGATGCCGGAGACGCCGGGAGTTGCGAGCTGGGCCGATACAGCCGAGATGAAGGTCACCGATCCGCTTCTGTTCAAGGTTGGCAAGGCGGCCTGCAGGCAGGACAGCTGCGGGCGGACTTTCTCGTCGACGCCGCTGCCGATGTCGCTCAGGTCAAGCGTCGGGAAGGGGCCAAGGCCCTTGCCGCCGCTGGCGGCCAGCACCAAATGGTCGAAAGGGCCGAGGCGCTCGAAGAACCCGCTGGCCTCGTCCGGCTTCGCGGCATCGAAAGTGGCCTTGTCGGCAGCGCCGTCAAGGCTTTTCCATGCGTTCTTCAGCTTCTCCTCGTTGCGCCCGGTGATGGTCACCTTCATCCCGGGACCAAGCAGTTTTCGTGCCGTCGCCAGGCCGATGCCGGATGAGCCGCCGATGACGACGGTGTGTTGGATTGTCGTGGTCATGAACGCTGTTCCTTCGATGTGGGGGAAGCCAGGCCGACGAGGTCCTGGCTCAAACTTCGCAACTGTTGTCTCGCGCTGGCGTCGTAGGCTTGGTCATCAGCGCGGGATTCCCGCAGGCCGTCGAAATAGAGGCCGCTTTTCCCGTCGAGCGCGGGTGATGTCGCGAGGTTGAGGATGGCGTCGGCGCCGGTTTCGACCGAACTCCATGGCGTCACGCCTGCCTGCCGGACCATGGTGGTGTTCATGTAGCTCGCCGGATGCAGTGCGTTGACGGTGACGCCGGCGCCCTTCAACTGCTCCGCGAGGTCGACAGTGAACAGTATCTGCGCCAGCTTGCTTTGGCAGTAGGCGCGCACGCCGTCGTAACTGCGGGTCAGCATGACATCGCTAAAATCGATCGCCTGCTGCCCCGCCGAGGCGACATTGACAATGCGCGCCGGAGCACTGGCCTTCAGCAACGGCAGAAGCTCCGATGTCAGCAGGAAACCGGCGAGATAATTGACCGCGAAGCGCAGTTCGTAGCCATCAGCGCTGACTTGGCGTTTGGCGCCTTGGCCCGCCGTTCCGATGCCGGCGTTGTTGATGAGGATGTCGAGCCGGTCCGTCTTGGCACGCACCGCCTCGGCGAGGCGGCGAACCTCGGCCAGAGAAGAGAGGTCGGCGACCACAAGCTCGGCCTTGCCGCCGGCGGCTTCGATCTCAGTGACAACAGCCTTGCCGCGCGTTGCATCGCGGCCGTGTACAAGGACACGGGCACCCGCGGCGCCGAGCCGTTGCGCGACGACGCGGCCAACGCCGTCGGTCGAGCCCGTGATGAGGATTGTCTTGTCTTTCAGGTCCATGTTCAGAGCCTCCGTTCTGTTGCTCTGGGTGGAAGATGGGACAGTTGGCGTGAGCCAAACAGTTCAAACTTTATCCTGGTATCAATACTGCTATAATAAGCGCATGGAGTCCCAACCCCGACCGGCCCCCACACACTCCGCTGAAGACAGTCGCCGGCGCGAGCTCGGTGCTTTCCTGCGCTCGCGCCGCGAAAGGCTGACGCCCTCGGCCATAGGCATCGCCACCGGCCTGAGGCGGCGCACGCCCGGGCTGCGCCGTGAGGAGGTGGCGATGATCGCCGGCGTCGGCACGACCTGGTACACGTGGCTGGAGCAGGGGCGGGAGGTCCGGCCCTCGGTCGAGGTGCTGGCCGCGCTCGCCGAAGCACTGCGCCTCGACGCCGCCGAAAAACAGCATTTGTTCATCCTGGCCGACCGCCAGCAGCCGGAACGCCGTGCCGTGGCGCCGGAAAAGGTCGACGGCCCGTTGCTGCATATGCTGCAAAGCCTGGTTCTGCAGCCGGCTTATGTGGTCGGGCGACGCTGGGACGTGCTCGCCTGGAACCCGGCGGCCGTCGCGGTGTTCGGTGATTATGGCCTGCTGGAGGGTGACGCCCGCAACATCGTCCACATGGTGTTCACCAATCCGCACCACCGGCGCCTGCTGGTCGACTGGGAGGAATTGGCGCGCACCGTGCTGGCCTCGTTCCGGGCGGCGAGCGCCCGGTATGTCGGCGATCCGGATTTTGAGCGGCTGATTGAGTTGATGACGCGCTCGAGTCCCGAGTTTCGCGCCTGGTGGCCGCAGCGCGACGTCGCGCACCGGCTGTCGGGCGTGAAGCATGTCCGGCACCCGAGCGCGGGGGCGATGACATTCGAGCATATGAGCCTGTCGATCAGTGACGGCTCCGATATGAAGCTGATCGTCTACACGCCGCTTGCCGAGCAGAACTCCGTCGCCAAGCTGCAGACATTGCTGGACGCGCTGCCGGCCGAGCGGCGCAGCGCCTGAAGCGTCAGCTTTTCGGCTTCAGCCCGTCGAGGAATAAATGCTCCAGGAACCTTGCAGCGTCCTCGAATCGGCCGTCGCCGCCACGGTTCGGCCCGAGCACGGCGCGGACCTGGACATCGAAATCAGCATAGTGCTGCGTCGTCGCCCAGATCGAGAAGATCAGGTGCCAGGGGTCGGTGCGGGCGATCTTGCCGGCGCGCATCCAGCCCTTGATGACGACGGCCTTCTCGTCGACCAGCGTTTTCAACTCCCCGGTCAAGAGCGGCATGATGCGCGGTGCGCCTTGCAGGATTTCGTTGGCGAACAGCCGGCTCTCGCGCGGGAAATCGCGCGCCATCTCCAGCTTGCGCCTGATGTAGCTGCGCAATTCGGTCAGCGGATCGCCAATGTCGTCGAGTTCGCGCAGCGGCGCCAGCCAAGTGTCGAGCAGGCGCTGCATCAGCGTCTCGTGGATGTCTTCCTTGCGGCGGAAATAGTAGAGCAGGTTCGGCTTCGACATGCCGGCGGCTTCGGCGATCTGGTCGATGGTCGACCCACGAAAACCGTTGGTGGAGAACACCTCGAGCGCCGCCTCCAGGATGAGTTCCCGCTTTTCCTGCTGGATGCGGGTCCGGCGAGGCGTGTCCGTTCCGGTGGTCACCGTTGCAAGCCCTCGTGTTGAGGGTCATCTGGACCAATTCTCTGGACCAGTTTTTCCCTAGCCTGTGGAACGCACTTCAGGTGCCGCATTTCCGCTAGTAATCCCTTGACCGCCGACAGGGCGGTGCTAACGTTTGTCCAATCGGTCAAAAATTTGCGTAGCATGAAAACGCGGCAAAGACCAAGCGTTGGGCGCACCGAAACAGGTTACAAGGGGAAGTCTTGGTCATGTCCAACCGGCTGAAAGTCACGCCGAACGATCTCAGCGCATTCTGGATGCCGTTCACGGCAAACCGGCAGTTCAAGCAGGCGCCGCGCATGATGGTGTCCGCCAAGGACATGCATTACACGACCAGCGACGGCCGCAAGGTGCTCGACGGCACCGCTGGTCTCTGGTGCGTGAATGCCGGCCATTGCCGGCCGAAGATCACCGAGGCGATCCAGCACCAGGCCGCCGAGCTCGACTATGCGCCGGCCTTCCAGATGGGCCATCCGATCGTCTTCGAGCTGGCCAACCGCCTGGTCGACCTCGCGCCCAAAGGCATGGATCATGTCTTCTTCACCAATTCCGGTTCGGAATCGGTCGAAACCGCGCTCAAGATGGCGATCGCCTATCACCGCGCCAGGGGCGAGGGTTCGCGCACCCGGCTGATCGGCCGCGAGCGCGGCTATCACGGCGTCAATTTCGGCGGCATCTCGGTCGGCGGCATCGTCACCAACCGCAAGATGTTCGGCACGCTGCTCGGCGGCGTCGACCATATGCCGCACACGCATCTGCCGGAAAAGAACGCCTTCACCAAGGGCGTGCCGGAGCATGGCGCGGAACTCGCCAACGAGCTGGAGCGCATCGTCGCGCTGCATGACGCCTCGACCATCGCCGCCGTCATCGTCGAGCCGGTCGCCGGCTCCACCGGCGTCATCCTGCCGCCGAAGGGCTATCTGCAGAAGCTGCGCGAAATCTGCACCAAGCACGGCATTCTGTTGATCTTCGACGAGGTCATCACCGGTTTCGGTCGTCTCGGCACGCCGTTCGCCGCCGATTATTTCGGCGTCACGCCTGACATCATGACCACAGCCAAGGGCGTCTCCAACGGCGTCATCCCTATGGGAGCGGTGTTCGTGAAGAAGGAAATCCACGACGCCTTCATGACCGGCCCCGAGCACATGATCGAGTTCTTCCACGGCTACACCTATTCGGGCAATCCGATCGCCTGCGCGGCCGCTCTGGGCACGCTCGACACCTACAAGGAAGAGGGCCTGCTCACCCGCGGCGAGGAACTGGCGCCGTACTGGGAAGACGCACTGCATTCGCTGAAGGGCGAGCCGAACGTCATCGACATCAGGAACATCGGCCTGATCGGTGCGATCGAGCTGGCGCCGATCGCCGGCCAGCCGACCAAACGGGCCTTCTCGGCCTTCGTCAAGGCGTTCGAGCGCGGCGCGCTGATCCGCACGACCGGCGACATCATCGCGCTGTCGCCGCCGCTGATCATCACCAAGGGCCAGATCAACGAATTGATCGACCATGTGCGTGAAATCTTGAGGGCGATCGATTGAAGAACTGGACGCGGATATCCCTCCCCTGCGAGGGGAGGGGGGCCGCGAAGCGGTCGGGTGGGGTCGGTGCGGCAGTGCGCCGACCTGATCTTTTGCTGCGAGGTCGCTCCTGATGCCCCGTACCCGCGCGAGTTTCGAAATGCGCCAGAAGGCGCGCGCGCTTCGAGTTCACGCGACCAAGGGCGAATCCCTGCTGTGGTATGAACTGCGGGAGCTGAAATCAGCCGGCATCAAGTTTCGCCGCCAGTGCCCGATTGGGCCCTATATCGTCGATTTCGCTTGCCTCGCGGTGAAGCTGATCGTTGAGGTCGACGGTGATCCGCTCGAACACGAGAGGGGTAAACGGCACGATGCCGTTCGTGACGCCTATCTGCGCTCACTCGGGTTCGATGTCTTTCGCGTTGACGAGCCCGATGTCATAAACAGCGCGTGGCATGTCGCGCGGGTGGTCAAGGAAAAGGTCGCGCGCATGTTCGGCGACCCCACCCGACCGCTTCGCGGCCACCCTCCCCTCGAGGGGGAGGGGGACGCAGGCGCTGCACAATCGATGAGGTTTTAAAGCATGGCCGCACCCGGCGAGAATCTGCGAATCAATTCAGACCGTTTGTGGGATTCCATCATGGAAATGGCGAAGATCGGTCCCGGCATTGCCGGCGGCAACAATCGCCAGACCGTGACCGACGAGGATGGCGAGGGCCGGCATCTGTTCAAGCGCTGGTGCGATGCGGCCGGGCTCGAAATGGGTGTCGACGAAATGGGCACGATGTTTGCCCGCCGAGAAGGCACCGATCCCAGCCTGCCGCCGGTCTATGTCGGCAGCCATCTCGATACGCAGCCGACCGGCGGCAAGTATGACGGCGTGCTCGGCGTGCTGGGCGGGCTTGAAGTGGTGCGCTCGCTCAATGATCTCGGCATCAAGACCAAACATCCGATCGTCGTCACCAACTGGACGAACGAAGAAGGCGCGCGCTTCGCGCCGGCGATGATGGCGTCCGGCGTGTTCGCCGGCGTGCTCGACCAGGCCGATGTCTACGAGCATACCGACAAGCAGGGGAAAAAATTCGGCGAGGAGCTCGGACGCATCGGCTGGAAGGGCACCGAGAAGGTCGGTGACCGCAAGATCCACGCCTTCTTCGAACTGCATATCGAGCAAGGACCGATCCTCGAGGACGAGGGCATCGACATCGGTGTCGTCACCCACGGCCAGGGCCTGAAATGGCTGCAGGTGACGCTGACCGGCAAGGAGGCGCATACCGGCTCGACACCAATGCCGAAGCGCCGCAATGCCGGGCTCGGCATGGCTCGCGTGATCGAGCTGGTGCACGAGATCGCCATGGACTACCAGCCGGATGCCGTCGGCGCCGTCGGCCACATGGAGGTCTACCCCAATTCGCGCAACATCATCGCCGGACGCACCGTCTTCACCATCGACATCCGTTCGCCGGAGAAGGAAGTGCTGGACGCCATGGACGGCCGCATCCGCGAAGGCATCGACACGATCTGCGAGGCGTTGGACATCCAGTACAAAATCGAGCAGGTCGGCCATTTCGATCCGGTCACCTTCGATGCCGGCTGCGTCAAGGCGATCCGGGATGCCGCCGAACGCCTCGGCTATTCCCACCGCAACATCGTTTCCGGCGCCGGCCATGACGCCTGCTGGATCAACCGCGTCGCTCCGACCGCAATGGTCATGTGCCCCTGCGTCGACGGCCTCAGCCACAACGAGGCCGAGGAGATCACCAAGGAATGGGCCAGCGCCGGCGCCGACGTTTTGTTCCACGCAGTGGTGGAGACGGCGGAGATCGTCGGGTGAACTGTCGGCGCTGTACCCCCACCCCTAACCCCTCCCCACAAGGGGGAGGGGGATCAGTAGTGCCGGCGCCTATGGCGAAAGCTTTGAAGGGTTCAGCTGTGATAGCGCGACGCCAAGCCTCCCTCCCCCTTGTGGGGAGGGATTGAGGGTGGGGGTACTCTTGGCACCGACCGGAATTGATCCTGCTGTTATCAAACGGGCCAGGGTTTTGCGTCGGAACATGACGGAAGGCGAGCGTAAGCTCTGGTCCGAGTTGAAGGAGTTCCGTCGCCTATACGGTTTACACGCCAGAAAGCAGGCACCCATCGGCCCTTACGTTGCTGACTTTGTTCTGCATGGGAAGAACCTCGTTATCGAAGTGGATGGAGAGCATCACTTCACACCGGAGCAGATGGAGAAGGATCGGATACGCGACGCATGGTTTTTCCGACAGGGCTATCGTGTGTTGCGGTTTTCGACCGGAGATCTGGCGAACTCTTTCGATGGTTGCATCGAGGAGATATTGAGGGAAGTTGGAGTCATGTAGAGGCCGGGCTTCAGCCCTGAACCGATCTGAAATACTGCCAAGACGCTCGCAAAGAAGCGCGATGAGAACAAGGGAACAAGAAAAATGACCAAAGTCATCAAGAACGGCACCGTCGTCACCGCCGACCGCACGTGGAAGGCCGATGTGCTGTTCAGCCACGGCAAGATCGTCGCCATCGGCTCGGACCTGCATGGCGACCACGAGTTCGATGCCACCGGCTGCTACGTCATGCCGGGCGGCATCGACCCGCACACGCATCTCGAAATGCCGTTCATGGGCACCTATTCGGCCGATGATTTCGAATCCGGCACGCGCGCCGCCTTGGCCGGCGGCACCACCATGGTGGTCGATTTCTGCCTGCCGGCGCCGAAGCAGTCGCTGCTCGAAGCCTTGCAGATGTGGGACAACAAGACCTCCAAGGCGTCCTGCGACTACTCCTTCCACATGGCGATCACCTGGTGGGGCAAGCAAGTGTTCGACGAAATGGCTGATGTCGTCGACAGGGGCATCACCTCGTTCAAGCACTTCATGGCCTACAAGGGCGCGCTGATGGTCGACGACGATGAGATGTATGCGTCGTTCCAGCGCTGCGCCGACCTTGGCGCGCTGCCGCTGGTGCATGCCGAGAATGGCGACGTGGTTGCGGCACTCTCGCAGAAGCTGCTCGCCGCAGGCAACAACGGTCCCGAGGGCCATGCCTATTCGCGGCCGCCGGAAGTCGAAGGCGAAGCGACCAACCGCGCGATCATGATCGCCGACATGGCCGGCGTGCCGCTCTATGTCGTGCATGTCTCCTGCGAGCAGGCGCATGAGGCCATCCGCCGGGCGCGTCAGAAGGGCATGCGCGTGTTCGGCGAGCCGCTGATCCAGCACCTGACGCTGGACGAGAGCGAGTATTTCGACAAGGACTGGGACCATGCGGCGCGCCGCGTGATGAGCCCGCCCTTCCGCAACAAACTGCATCAGGATTCGCTGTGGGCCGGCCTGCAGGCCGGATCGCTGCAGGTGGTGGCGACCGACCACTGCGCCTTCACCACCAAGCAGAAGCGCAACGGCGTCGGCGATTTCACCAAGATCCCGAACGGCACCGGCGGGCTTGAAGACCGCATGCCGGTGCTGTGGACCACCGGTGTCAACACCGGCCGGCTGACGATGAACGAGTTCGTCGCGGTGACCTCGACCAACATCGCCAAGATCCTCAACATGTATCCGAAAAAGGGCGCAATCGTCGAAGGCGCCGACGCCGACATCGTCGTCTGGGATCCCAGCGCCAAGAAGAGGATTTCCTCGAAGAAGCAGCAGTCGGTCATCGACTACAATGTCTTCGAGGGGTTCGAGGTGACCGGCCTGCCGCGCTTCGTGTTTTCGCGTGGCGAACTGTCGATCCAGGAGGCTGAGGTGAAGGCCAAGCCTGGTCATGGCGAGTTCGTCGCCCGCGAGCCGAATGCGGCGGTCAACCGGGCGCTGTCGACGTGGAAGGAAATTTCCGCGCCGCGCAAGGTCGAACGCACCGGCATCCCGGCGACCGGGGTTTGAGCTTGGCGCGTTCGGCCGCGCTCATTTCGTTGGTCTTGGCGGCAATTGCCGCTGGCCCGGCGGCAGCCGGCGGCGTGCTGGCCGGCTCCTGGGGCAATGATGTCGGCTGTGCCGGCGTCAAGGCCGGTTATCAGGACAGTGACGCTTATATCGTGCTGACCGCCGAAGGCATCGAGACCTATGGCAGCGGCTGCCGGTTCGCGCGGCAATTGACGCCGGTACTGGGCTCGCAATCGCTCAGTTCGACCTGCTCCGCCGAGGGCGAAGCGGAGACGACGATCGAAACAGTCGTGGTCACCAACAAGGGGAAGGATGGTTTCTTCGTCACCATCCCCGGTCTTGAGGAAATGGGGCCGCTGCAATCATGTTCGTGACGTTTTGGGGGTGAGCATGCGTGGTTTTGGTCTGTCTGTTGCGATGGTTCTCGTGCTGGCCGCGGGGCAAGCCTCGGCGGCGGGCATCGATCTGTCCAAGCCCTATGGCAACAAGTCCGGCTGCATCAACAAGAACGGCCAGGAAGTCTATGCGGAAGACATGCTGCTGCTGAACGATACGGAATTCATCACCGCGACCAGCGCCTGCACCTTTACCGATAAGAAGACGCAGGCTGACGGTTCGCTGGTGGTGAAGTCAATGTGCGAGGCAGAAGGCGAGGATGGTCAGTCGCCGATACAGTTCACCATCAAGCGCAGTCCCAAGAACGCCAAGAAGCTGGTGATCGCGGATGAGGATGGCACTGTGTACGGGGAAGTGTCTCGGTGCCGTTGACGCGCAAGTTCCCATCGACTCCGTCGGTTTCAGGCGACGAGCGCATCCAGTTCCGGCAACAGCACGACGCTTTCCTGTTCGTTGGGATCGGTGCGAGCAATGACGGCCGAAGACGGGGCGCCGCTCAGATTGGCCGGCAGATGCGGCACGCCGGCGGGAATGTAGAAAAGGTCGCCAGCCTTGACGACGATATGATGCTCGAGCCGTTCGCCATACCACGTATGGACTTCGCCGGAGAGGACATAGATCGCCGTCTCATGGCTCTCATGCATGTGCGCCTTGGCGCGGGCGCCGGGTGGCAGGGTGAGCAGATGCATGCAGATGCCGGAGGCACCGACGGTTTCGGCGGCGATGCCGGCGAAATAGGTCAATCCCTGCTTGCCTTCATAAGTGCTTTCAGGGCGGATAAGATGACAAGTGGGTTTGGGCGACATCGGGAAACTCCGGGCGTCGATTGAATGCGGACAAGACCAATGGGACAGGGCGAGTGGAAAACAACATCGCGATAAAAGCAATCGGATTCCAGCCGGCGCCGCAGGGACGGGACCAGGCAGGCGGCAGCCGATGACAGGGACCTCGCCAGCCGTCGTCGCGGCAAGCAAACTCGGACTGACCTTCCAGACCAATGACGGGCCGGTGCAGGCGCTGTCCAATGTCGATCTCACCATCGGCAAGGGAGAATTCGTCTCCTTCATCGGGCCTTCTGGCTGCGGCAAGACCACGCTGCTGCGTGTCATCGCCGATCTGGAGAAGCCGACCTCGGGGACGATTTCGGTCAATGGCATGACGCCCGAACAGGCACGCGAGAAACGCGCTTATGGCTATGTCTTCCAGGCAGCGGCGTTGTTTGCCTGGCGCACCATCGAGCGCAATGTCGGGCTGCCGCTGGAGATCATGGGCCTGTCCAAGGCGGAACAGGCGCAGCGCATCAAGCGCACGCTCGACCTCGTCAACCTCTTGGGGTTCGAAAAGAAGTATCCCTGGCAATTGTCGGGCGGCATGCAGCAGCGCGCCTCGATCGCACGCGCGCTGGCCTTCGATGCCGACCTCCTGCTGATGGACGAGCCGTTCGGCGCGCTGGACGAGATCGTGCGCGACCACCTCAATGAGCAATTGCTGGAACTGTGGGGACGGACCAACAAGACCATCTGCTTCGTCACCCACTCCATTCCCGAAGCCGTCTACCTGTCGACGCGCATCGTCGTCATGTCGCCGCGCCCAGGCCGCGTCAGCGATGTGATCGAATCGACGCTGCCGAAAGAACGGCCGCTCGACATCCGCGAGACGCCGGAATTTCTGGCGATCGCGGCGCGGGTGCGCGACGGGCTGCGGGCAGGGCATAGTTATGATGATTGAGGGGATGCCGGACGAGGTTCCTCCTCTCCCCAGCGGGGAGAGGGTGGCCGGAGCGAAGCGGAGGTCGGGTGAGGGGGTGGCCACCCGCGCCTTCGTCATCCTAGGGCGGAGCCAACGCGAAGCGGCGAGCGCAGACCCTAGGATGACGAAGGCGTGGTTGGCCGTTCCCGCTACGCACACCCCTTTGCGGCTGCTCCGCCCTAGGATGACGAACGCGTGGTGGGTCGCTCGCGTTACGCAGAGCGCACGCCTATCTGGCGAGGCCTGCTAATGGACACCTTCCGCGACAAGCTCATTCCCGTGACCTCGATCCTCGCTGGCGTGGTCGTGCTCTGGTATGTCTTCGCCGTCATCCTCAACACGCCGTTCCAGCGCGATCTCGACCGCCGCGCCGGTGAAACACATACCTTGAGCGAGTTCATCGGCAAGACGCTGGCGCAGCCGAAGCCGACACTGCCGGCACCGCATCAGGTGGCGGTGAATTTCTTCGAAAACACCTTCCTGCGGCCCGTCACCTCCAGTCGCAGCCTCGTCTACAATGCCTGGGTGACGCTGTCGTCGACGCTGCTCGGCTTTGCTTTCGGCACGGCGCTCGGCATCATCATCGCTGTCGGCATCGTGCATGTGGCGACGCTCGACCGCAGCCTGATGCCCTGGATCATCGCCTCACAGACTATTCCCATCCTGGCGGTGGCGCCAATGATCATCGTCGTGCTGGCGGCGGTCGGCATCACCGGCCTGATCCCGAAGGCGATGATCTCGACCTATCTGTCGTTCTTCCCGGTGACCGTGGGCATGGTGAAAGGGCTGCGTTCGCCCGAGATCATGCATCTCGATCTGATGCACACCTACAATGCCAGCCTTGCGCAGACCTTCTGGAAATTGCGCGTGCCGGCCTCGGTGCCGTTCCTGTTCACCTCGATGAAGGTGGCGGTGGCGGCGAGCCTGGTCGGCGCCATCGTCGGCGAACTGCCGACCGGTGCGGTCGCCGGCATCGGCGCCAAGCTTCTGGCAGGCGCCTATTACAGCCAGTCCATCGACATCTGGTCGGCGCTGGTCGCCGGTTCGGTGGTGGCGGCACTTCTGGTCATGGTCGTCGGCATCGCCGGACGCATCGTCGACCGCGCCATGGGCGGGAGGCCGGCATGAACTGGCTGAAACCTTCGTGGCAAGCAGTACTGGCCATCGTGCTGTGCCTGTTCGCGGTGGCGCTCGGCGCGATGTCGAGCCCGGAAGCGGCGGCACTTGCCGACCCGACAGCCAGCTTCGACTACCCCTATCTCGGAACCAAGGGCTTGATGCTCGGCCTGGCGGTGCTGGCGGCGCTGATCTCGATGGCCAGGATTCCTCCTCTTGCGGAAGCGGTGGTGCTGTTTGTCGGCGCCCACCTCGTCGCCTGGCTGCTGATATCGGGCATTACAGGTTTCGAGGGCACCGCACTGGCGCCGTACTTCCTGCTGCTCGCGGCCGCATGGCTGCTTGGCTGGCGCTGCGTGGCGGTGCTGTCGTCATTGCGTCCTTTAGCCAGTTGGGCACGGACGGGGTTGCGCCTGATCATCCCGGCCATCTTCGGCGCCTGGATCCTGATCATCTGGGAAACGGTGACGCGAGGCGCGGGCATCCCCTTCATCCTGTTGCCGCCGCCTAGCGCCATCGGCGTGCGCATCGCCGGTTCGCTGCCTGTACTCGGCGCCGATGTCCGCCAGACCATCTTCAAGGCAGTTGTCTTCGGCTATGTCGTGGGCAGCAGCGCCGGCTTCATCGCCGCGGTGCTCGCCGACCGCGTGCCGTTCCTGCGGCGCGGGCTGCTGCCGATCGGCAACATGGTCTCGGCGCTGCCGATCATCGGCGTAGCACCGATCATGGTCATGTGGTTCGGCTTCGACTGGCAGTCCAAGGCGGCGGTGGTCATCATCATGACCTTCTTCCCGATGCTGGTGAACACGGTCGCCGGCCTTACCGCCTCCGGCCATATGGAGCGCGACCTGATGCGCACCTATGCGTCGGGTTACTGGCAGACGCTGCTGAAGCTCAGGCTGCCGGCAGCCGCGCCTTTCATCTTCAACGCGCTGAAGATCAACTCGACGCTGGCGCTGATCGGCGCCATCGTCGCCGAGTTCTTCGGCACGCCTGTCGTCGGCATGGGCTTCCGCATCTCGACCGAGGTCGGGCGGATGAACATCGACATGGTCTGGGCCGAAATCGCAGTTGCAGCACTTGCGGGTTCGGTCTTTTATGGCGTGGTCGCTCTTGTCGAAAGAGCCGTCACGTTTTGGCATCCCTCTGTCCGTGGTGGATAGGGCGGTGGGTTTAAGGGCACTAACTTCAGAGGGTAATAAAATGAAAAGACTGATTATTCCTGTTCTGGCCGGCGCGATGTCGCTTGCCGCTTTCCAGGCAATGGCCGCCGACAAGGTGACGTTGCAGCTGAAATGGGTCACTCAGGCCCAGTTTGCCGGCTACTATGTCGCCAAGGCCAAGGGTTTCTACGAGGCCGAAGGCCTCGACGTCGAGATCAAGCCGGGCGGCCCGGACATCGCGCCCGAGCAGGTGATCGCCGGCGGCGGCGCCGACGTCATCGTCGACTGGATGGGCGGTGCGCTGGCCGCCCGCGAAAAGGGCGTGCCGCTGGTCAACATCGCCCAGCCGTTCAAGAAGGCCGGCATGGAACTTGTCTGCCCGAAGGACGGACCGATCAAGACCGAAGCCGACTTCAAGGGCCACACGCTCGGCGTCTGGTTCTTCGGCAATGAATATCCGTTCTACGCCTGGATGAACAAGCTCGGCCTCAAGACCGACGGCGGCCCGGACGGTGTCACCGTGCTCAAGCAGAGCTTCGACGTGCAGCCGCTGATCCAGAAGCAGGCGGATTGCATCTCGGTCATGACCTACAACGAATACTGGCAGTTGATCGACGCCGGCTACAAGCCGGAGCAGTTGACCGTGTTCAACTACTCGGCGATGGGCAATGATCTGCTCGAGGACGGGCTCTATGCGTCGGAAGACAAGCTCAAGGATCCGGCTTTCGAAGACAAGATGGTGCGTTTCGTGCGCGCCTCGATGAAGGGCTGGAAATACGCCATCGACAACAATGATGAAGCCGCAGGCATCGTCATGGACGCAGGCGGCCAGGACGAGAACCACCAGAAGCGCATGATGAGCGAAGTCGCCAAGCTGGTCGACAATGCCGACGGCAAGCTGGACCCGGCAACCTACGAGCGCACCGCCAAGGCGCTGCTCGACCAGAAGATCATCACCAAGGAGCCGACCGGCGCCTACACCACCGCCATCACCGACAAGGCGGTGAAGTAAGCCTAGTCAGCGACACACCGATCTCGAAAGCGGCGCCTCCGGCAAGAATGTCAGAGGCGCCGTTCCTTTATGGTGTTCATGACGAAGCTGGTCTCGATCGAGGCGACGCATTTCAGCCGCGCGATCTTTTCCTTGATGAAGCGCTCGTACTGTTCGAGGCTTCCCGTCACCACCTTCAGCACATAGTCGCGCGAACCGGTGACGAGGTGGCATTCCAGCACCTCCTCCCAGCCGCGGATCGCGTCCTCGAACATGACGATCTCGTCCTCGTTCTGGCGGCCGAGCCGGATGGTGGCGATGGCGACCATGCTCCAGCCGAAGGCTGAGGGATCGACCAGCGTGGTGTAGCCCCTGATGACGCCGGTTTCCTCCAGCCGCCGCACCCGCCGCAGGCAAGGCGAGGGCGACAAGCCGATCCGTTCGGCAAGCTCGTTGTTGGTGATGCGGGCGTCCGCCTGCAGCTCACGCAGGATCCTGCGGTCGAAATCATCGGCTATCTTCTGCTGCACTTTCGGTCTCTCCAGGCAATTTGTTGCGGGAATGCAGCCATGCGAGCCGAAGAATAGCAAGGACTGGCCGATCGGGATCGCATAAATTGCCGCGACACTCCTCGAGAAAGGCAGGAAAGATCATGACCGCGCCACGCCCGTCGAAAACCCATATCGGCAACCACAAGCTCCATCCGGAGACGCTGATGCTGAGCTATGGCTTCGATCCGCAGCTTTCGGAGGGCGCCGTCAAGCCGCCGGTGTTCCTGACCTCGACCTTCGTGTTCAAGTCGGCGGAGGAGGGACGCGACTTCTTCGACTACACGTCCGGGCGCAAGGAGCCGCCGAGCGGCACGGCGTCCGGCCTGGTCTATTCGCGCTTCAACCATCCCAACAGCGAGATCGTCGAGGACCGGCTGGCGGTCTACGAGGGGACGGATGCCTGCATCCTGTTTTCGTCTGGCATGTCGGCGATCGCCACCACACTGCTCGCCTATGCCCGTCCGGGCGACGTCATCCTGCATTCGCAGCCGCTTTACGGCGGCACGGAGACGCTTCTGACGCGCACGCTTTCCGGTTTCGGCATCGGCGCTGTCGGCTTCGCGGATGGCGTCGACGAGACGGCTGTGCGCGCGGCTAGCGACGCGGCCGTCGCGAAAGGCCGCGTGTCGGTCATCCTGATCGAGACGCCGTCGAATCCGACCAACAGCCTGGTCGATATCGCGCTGATGCGGACGATCGCCGACGAGATCGGCGCGGCCCAAGGGTCGACGCCGATCGTCGTCTGCGACAACACATTGCTCGGCCCGGTTTTCCAGCGGCCGATCGAACACGGCGCCGATGTCTCCGTCTATTCGCTGACCAAATATGTCGGTGGCCACTCCGACCTGATCGCGGGTGCCGCCATGGGCAGCAAGAGGGTCACCAAGCCGATCAAGGCGCTGCGCGGCGCGATCGGCACGCAGCTTGACCCGCATTCCTGCTGGATGCTCGGCCGCTCGTTGGAGACGCTGTCGATCCGCATGGAGCGGGCCAACGACAATGCGCGGCTGGTCGCCGAATTCCTGCGCGATCATGCCAAGGTCGAGAAGGTGCATTATCTGCCGTTCCTGGGCGAGGATACGCCGGCAGGCCTTGTCTACAGGGCACAATGCAGCGGCGCCGGCTCGACTTTCTCCTTCGACATCAGGGGCGGGGAGAAGGCGGCCTTCGCCTTTCTCAACGGGCTGCAGATATTCAAGCTGGCGGTGAGCCTCGGCGGAACGGAATCGCTGGCCAGTCATCCCGCGGCCATGACCCATTCGGGAATTCCGTTCGACGTGCGCCAGCGCATCGGCGTGCTGGAGACCACGGTCAGGCTGTCGATCGGTGTCGAGCACCCCGACGATCTGATCGCCGACCTGACGCAGGCGCTGGCGGCGGTCTGACGGGGTCACCTGCCCTGGAATCCGGGAAGGGCGAGCGATCGGATTCTCTTATCGGCCATCACAAAAGCGTGTGGTGGGATACATTTCGATGCTCAGCCGTTGCGTTACCGCATGCGCGCGCCGGGAGGCGCGACGGATGCGACATCCCAATCGGAGGTTCTTCATGCGCAACCTATCCTTCTTCCCGGCGCTTTCGGCGCTGGCCATTTCGACCGCGTTCCTGTTCGCATCGCCGGCTCTGGCCGCCACGGAAAAGTTCAAGGCGACGCTCGACGGCGGCCAGCAAAACCCGCCCGTCACCACGAAGGGCAAGGGCACGGCCACTTTCACGTTCGACACGGCCAAGAAGAAGCTCAACTGGAACGTCAAATATTCCGGCCTCAGCGGACCAGCAACGGGCGCGCACATTCACGGCCCGGCGGCGATGGGGGCAAACGCCGACCCGGTCATCCCATTCAAAAAGCTCAAGAGCCCGATCAGGGGATCTGAAACGTTGACGGATGCGCAGGCGGCTGACCTGGAGGCAGGCAAATATTACGTCAACATCCATACATCAGCCAACCAGGACGGCGAGATCCGCGGCCAGATCGAAAAGGCGAAGTAGGATTCCGAGAGAAAGGGGCGGGTGACCGCCCCTTTTTCATCAGGCCTTGTCGCGAATCTGGGTCATCGTCTTGGTCGGCGTGATTGCCTCGGGGTCGAGCCTGATTTCGACGATCGCCGGCTTGCCGCTGGCACGGGCACGCTCGAAGGCCGGGGCGAATTCGGCGGTCTTCTCGACGGTTTCGCCGTGACCGCCATAGGCACGGGCCAATGCCGCGAAGTCAGGATTCTTCAAATCAGTAGCGACGACGCGGCCGGGATATTCGCGCTCCTGATGCATGCGGATGGTGCCGTAGATGCCGTTGTTGACGACGACGACGACGATCGGCAGGTCATATTGCACGGCGGTGGCGAATTCCTGCCCGTTCATCAGGAAGCAGCCGTCGCCGGCGAAGGCGACCACGGTGCGGTCCGGAAACAGCTCTTTGGCGGCGACCGCCGCAGGTGTGCCATAGCCCATCGAGCCTGAGGTCGGTGCGCCTTGCGTGGCAAAGCGGCGGAAGCGGTGGAAACGATGCACCCAGGTGGCGTAATTGCCGGCGCCGTTGGTGAGGATGGCGTCGTCGGGCAACATCTTTTCCAGATAGTTCATGATCGGCCCCATCTGGACCGAGCCGGGGCCGCTTTCCGGCGGCGTCGACCAGTCGAGATAGGCGGCATGCAGCTTTGGCGTCTCGGCTGCCCAGGTCGGCGAGGCCGGCTTGCGCTTGGCGAAAGCCTCGACGAAGGCGGAGGGCGAAGCGTTGATCGCCAGTGTTGGCCGGTAGACGCGGCCGAGTTCGCCGGCGTCGGCATGGACATGGACCAGCGCCTGGTCGGGGTAGGGGCTTTTCAGCAGCGTGTAGTCGGACGACGGCATTTCGCCCATGCGGCCACCGATCAGCAGCACCAGATCGGCCTGCTTGATCGCTGTCGCCAGCTTCGGGTTGATGCCGATGCCGACATCGCCGGCATAGTTCGGATGCAGATGATCGAACAGCATCTGGCGGCGGAAGGAGCAGCCGATTGGCAGCGACCACGCCTCGGCGATCGTGCGCATTTGTGCAACCGCCTCGGCATCCCAGCGCGTGCCGCCGAGGATAACGAAAGGCCGCTTGGCCTTGGCCAACAATTTCTCCAGCGCGTCGAGTTCGGCTTCGCCGGCCCGCGTTTCGACCGGCGTGTGCGGCAAGGCGATGGGTGCCTCTACGACGCTTGTCAGCATGTCTTCCGGCAGCGAGATGACGACCGGGCCGGGGCGGCCGGATGTCGCCACCGCGAAGGCGCGGGTGACGAATTCGGGGATGCGCGAGGCGTCGTCGATCTCGACCACCCATTTGGCGATATCGCCAAAAAAGCGCTTATAGTCGACTTCCTGGAAGGCCTCGCGCTCCTTGGCGTGGCTGGCGACCTGGCCGATGAACAGGATGACGGGTATCGAATCCTGCATGGCGATGTGGATGCCGGCCGAGGCGTTGGTGGCGCCGGGGCCGCGGGTGACGAAGCAGATGCCGGGTTTGCCGGTCAGGCGGCCGTGACAATCGGCCATCATGGCAGCACCGCCTTCCTGGCGGCAGACTATGGTGCGGATCGCTGAATCGTGCAGCGCGTCGAGCACCGCCAGATAGGATTCACCCGGCACGCAATAGATGCGGTCGGTGCCGTTGGCTTCGAGCGCATCGACGATCAGTTGTCCGCCGGTCTTCATTGTCCAGACTTCTCCAGTTCGGCAAGGATCTCTTGCGTGTGCTCGCCCAGGCGCGGCGAGGGGCGCTCATAGACCAGCGGCGTGCCCGACATGACCATCGGTGCGCGCACCGACGGCAGAAGGTTGCCGTGGCCATCGTCGAGGTCGAGCCGCATGCCGCGCGCGATTGTCTGCGGATCGGCGAACATCTGGCCGATCGTGTTGATCGGGCTGGCCGGCACGCTCGCCGCTTCCAGCCTTGCCAGCAGCGGATCGCGATCAAAAACCTTCAGCGCCTCGATGATGCGTTCGCGCAGCCTGACCCGGTTGGCGACCCGGGCAGGATTGGTGGCGAAGTCGGGATTTGCAGGTAGATCGTCCAGCCCGACGGCAGCGCAGAATTTGGCGAACTGGCCGTCATTGCCGACCGCCAGGATGATGTGGCCATCCCTGACCGGCACCACTTCGTAAGGGGCGATGTTCATATGCGCATTGCCCATCTGCACCGGTGACTTGCCGGAGACGAGATAATTCAAATTCTGGTTGCCGAGCGCCGAGATCTGGGTGTCGAAAAGCGACATGTCGATATGCTGGCCTTCGCCGGTCCGTTCGGCATGGCGCAGTGCCGCCTGGATGGCGATGACCGAATAAAGGCCGGTGAAGATGTCCGAGATGGCGACGCCGGCTTTTTGCGGCTCGCGGCCGACCTCGCCGGTGATCGACATCATGCCGGCCATGGCCTGGATAATGAAGTCGTAGCCGGCGCGTGGGGCGTAAGGTCCGTCCTGGCCAAAGCCGGTGATCGAGCAATAGACGAGGCGCGGGTTGATCTTGCGTAGGCTGTCATAGTCGAGGCCGTACTTCTTCAGGCCGCCGAGCTTGAAGTTTTCGATCAGCACATCCGAAGTCGCGACCAGCCTGCGCACGGTCTCAGCGCCCTCCGGCGTCGAGAAGTCGATGGCGATGGAGCGCTTGCCGCGATTACAGGAATGGTAGTAAGCGGCCGACAGGTTCTCGCCGTCCTTGCCCATGACGAAGGGCGGGCCCCATTTGCGGGTGTCATCGCCACCATCGGGGCTTTCCACCTTGATGACATCGGCGCCAAGATCGGCAAGCAATTGCCCGGCCCAAGGCCCGGCAAGGATGCGGGCGAGTTCAACGACGCGGACGCCTTTCAGCGGGGGTTCGGCCATAAATCACCGTGGTTGCTGCAATCACCTTGATTGCTGCGAATGCAGAGCCTCTACCAAGCCCTGCAATGGCTGTCACGGCTCTTGCGATAGGCCAATCCCTTCAACCCTTCAGCACGCCGTCGGCCCAAGTCGCAAAATCGTTCATGATGATGTCGCGATTCACCTCGTTCAGGCTTTCGTGGCGGGTGTCGGCGTAAACCTTTGAAACGAGATTCGAAAAACCCATTCCGCGCATGCGATCGGCAAGATGGGTGATCCCTTTGCCGTAGTCCGATGCGGGATCCTTCTCGCCACCGACGATGCCGATGCGGAGATCGCGCCGGATACCGGCAAAGCCGGCATCCCTGCCGCCATTCAGCGCCATGCCGACGACGTCGCGCCACATCGACACCGAGGCATCCCAGCCGCACAGGGGATCGGCGATGTATTTCGCCACTTCCGCTTCGTCGCGCGACAGCCAGTCGAACAATGTGCGGTGGTTGGGCACCGCCTTGCCCCAGGCCTGGAAGGTGAGTTTCGGCAACAGCCGGGACGGAACATCCGAGCCCAGCCGGAACCGTTCCCAGGCAAGGATGCCGAGCGCCAGCTGGCCGAGCAGGCCAGCTGAGAAATTGCCGTTCCAGATCGCGGCGGCATGAACGCGCGACGAGTGGCGCAGCAGGTAGTTCAGCGCCACGGACGCACCCATCGAATGACCAAACAGGATGACCGGCCGGTTCGGCTGTTCGCTGGCGATGACATCGTGAATGGCGTCGACGTCGGCGATCACCTTGGCCGGACCGTCCTTGCCCGCGAACCTGCCGAGCGGGGCATCGGGGGCCTTGGTCGCACCGTGGCCACGATGATCGTGGACATAGACGTGGAAGCCGCGTGCCCCGAGGAAATCGGCGAAGCGGGCATAGCGCGCGGCGTGCTCGGCTAGCCCGTGATTGATCTGGACGACGGCACGTGCCCGGCCATCGGCCTGCCTGACGAAAAGATTGAGGTCGGCCCCGGTCGGCGAGGCAACCACGCGCTGCTGGCTGAATGACATGCCGCTCGGTCTCCAGGCTCTGGCCACCACCGTGGCGCCGGCTTTGTTTGCGCCGGTGCCGGTTGTGCGTCAATCCGCCCTGCCTGCTTTCGCAGACCATGTTTCTTGCGTTTGGCCAGCAAAATATCGCAATTCTGACATGGAGACAGCTTCAGTCTGTCGCCCACTTCTTCAGCCGGGGATTTTCCATGCGCATTGCTGTCGTTTTCGGATTGGCCACGTTGGCGGCGTCGCTGGCCGGGGCGGCGCGTGCCGACGTCAAGATGAGCGGCTCCTTTGTCGCCGACGCGGCCTGTCCGGCGACGCAAGCCATCAAGAACGGCAAGAACCCCGGCAATGTCTCGACTGATGCCGGACAGAGCTACCAGCTGCTTGCCGGCAATAAGGAGGCGCCGACGCATTATCTGATCCTGGTGCCGGGCGCCGATCCGGAGCGCCGCTGGGTGAAGGTCACCTGCGGCCATGTCTCCGGGAGCAGCGCGGTGACGGTGCCGGCCGCACCGGGTGGGCAAGGCAAGCCGGCGGCATCGGGAAAACCCGAATACGTGTTCGCGCTGAGCTGGCAGCCGGCCTTTTGCGAAACCAAGTCGAACAAGACCGAATGCAAGGCGCAGAGTGCCAACGACTTCGACGCGACGCATTTCACCTTGCACGGCCTGTGGCCGCAGCCGAACGGCAATTTCTATTGCCAGGCGACGGCGGGCGATAAGGCCAACGACAATCCGGCTCACTGGAAGGACCTGCCGCCGGTCAATCTGGACGCGGGCACACGCACGGAACTCGACAAGGTGATGCCGGGGACAGCTTCGAAGCTCGAACGGCATGAGTGGATCAAGCACGGCACCTGCTACGGCAAGAGCCAGCAGGAATACTTCTCCGACGCGCTTAGTCTGATGCGGGCGGTGAACGGCTCGCCGGTCCGCGATCTCTTTGCCAAGAACATCGGCGGCAAGCTGACGGCGGACCAGATCCGCGGCGCCTTCGACACTGCCTTCGGCGCGGGAGCAGGGGACCGCGTGCGCGTGTCCTGCGTCATCGATCCGTCGAGCGGCCGGCGGCTGATCGGCGAGTTGACACTCGGCCTTGCTGGCTCGATCGGTCCCAACAGCTCGCTGAAGGATCTGCTGCTGGCTTCGGTGCCGACCAACAAGGCCGGCTGCCCGACCGGCACGGTCGATGCGATTGGGTTCCAGTAAGCGCGGGCTCCGGGCGGTACCGGCAGCGCGCACTTGTCCACGTGACCGGCCAGATATGGCAAAAGCGATTGCCGTTCGCCGCCGCATCGCCTACATAGCGGCCAACCTCCACTCAATTCGACAAATCCAGTCAGTTTTCTGGATCAGTCAGTTTTTCAGGGAAAGCGCGCGTGGCACGCCAGTTCATCTATCACATGGCCGGCCTCAACAAGGCCTACGGCACCAAGAAGGTGCTCGAGAACATCCATCTGTCCTTCTATCCGGACGCCAAGATCGGCATCCTCGGCCCCAACGGGTCGGGCAAGTCGACGATCCTCAAGATCATGGCTGGGCTCGACAAAGAGTGGAACGGCGAAGCCTGGCTGGCTGAAGGCGCCACCGTCGGCTACCTGGCGCAGGAGCCGGCGCTCGATCCGAGCAAGACCGTGTTCGAAAACATCATGGAAGGCGTCGCCGCCAAGACCGCCATCATCGAGCGCTACAACGAATTGATGATGAACTATTCCGACGAGACGGCCGACGAGTCGGCCAAGCTCCAGGACGAGATGGACCGGCTCAACCTGTGGGATCTCGAACAGCAGGTCGAGATGGCGATGGAAGCGCTGGGCTGCCCGCCCAAGGATTCGGAAGTCACCAAGCTTTCGGGCGGCGAGCGCCGCCGGGTAGCGCTTTGCCAGCTCTTGCTGCGCCAGCCCGACCTTCTGCTGCTCGACGAACCGACTAACCATCTCGACGCCGAAACCACGGCGTGGCTGGAAAAGCACCTGCGTGCCTATCCGGGCGCCGTGATGATCATCACCCACGATCGCTACTTCCTCGACAATGTCACCGGCTGGATCCTCGAACTCGACCGTGGTCGCGGCATTCCCTATGAGGGCAACTACACCAAGTACCTCGAAGCCAAGGCCAAGCGCCTCAAGCAGGAAGGCCGCGAGGATGATGCCCGCCAGCGCGCCATCGGCCGCGAGCGCGAGTGGATCCAGTCGAGCCCGAAGGCGCGTCAGACCAAGTCCAAGGCGCGTATCCAGGCGTTCCAGGATCTGCTGGATGCAGCCGACAAGCGGCGTCCAAGCGATACGCAGATCGTCATTCCGCATGGCGAGCGGCTCGGCAATGTGGTGATCGAGGCGGAGGGCCTGTCGAAGGGCTTTGGCGACACGCTCTTGATCGACGGCCTGGAATTCAAGCTGCCGCCCGGCGGCATCGTCGGCGTCATCGGCCCGAACGGCGCCGGCAAGACGACGCTGTTCCGTATGATCACCGGCCAGGAAAAGCCGGACGCGGGCTCCGTGCGCGTCGGCGAGACGGTCAAGCTCGGCTATGTCGACCAGAGCCGCGATGCGCTCGATCCGTCAAAGACCGTGTGGGAAGAGATTTCCGGCGGCGCCGAAGTGGTCAAGCTTGGCAAGTTCGAGGCCAACACGCGTGCTTATTGCGCGTCGTTCAACTTCCGTGGCGGCGACCAGCAGCAGAAGGTCGGCAATCTGTCCGGCGGCCAGCGCAACCGCGTGCACTTGGCCAAGATGCTGAAGACCGGCGGCAACGTGCTGCTGCTCGACGAACCGACCAACGATCTCGATACGGAAACGCTGGCGGCACTCGAAGACGCGCTGGAAAACTTCGGCGGCTGCGCGGTCATCATCTCGCACGATCGCATGTTCCTCGACCGCCTGGCGACGCACATCCTCGCCTTCGAGGGGGACAGCCATGTCGAATGGTTCGAGGGCAATTTCGAGGATTACGAGCAGGACAAGATCCGCCGGCTTGGGCCCGATGCCGTAAACCCGCACCGCATGACCTACAAGAGGCTGACGCGGTAGAGGAACAGTTCCGTTGCGGGAGATCGTCGTTTGACCTAAATTGGGTTGACGGAGCTTTCCATGATCACAGTCAAACTGCCGCAAAAGACCGAAAAGCTGCTGGCCGACATGGCCGAGGCCAGTGGCCGTACGACCGATCAGGTCGCCGTCGACGCGATTCTCGAGGCCATCGAGGATTGGCAGGACTCCAGGATTGCCGAGGAACGGGTCAGGAATGACGACGGCGTTCGTATCCCGCTGGAGGAGATGATCCGCCAGCTCGAACTTCGTGAAAGCGACGAGCGTAGCAAGAAGCCTGCCGCTGAATGACTTGGCGTGTCGAGTTCACGCCGCGCGCTAAAAAGGATATTGAACGGCTTTCGACGAAGGACCAGCGCCGTGTCCTCGAATTCCTCGCCGGGCGAGTTTCGGCGCATCCCGATCCAAGAGTTCTTGCCAAACGCCTGACCGCAACCAAAGAAGAAGCTTGGCGGTTTCGCGTCGGCGACCACCGGATCATCGTCCAGTTCTGGGATAGCCGCCTTGTCGTCCTGGTCGTGGAAATAGGCAACCGTCGCGAGGTCTATCGATGAACAGCAGCGCTGTTTCGCAAAAGCCCGATTGGTCCGCCGCCCAATATCTGAAATTCGAGGACGAGCGCACGCGGCCGGCGCGTGATCTCGTGGCACAGGTGCCGGTGGATTTCCCGCGCCGGGTGGTCGATATCGGCTGCGGGCCGGGCAATTCGACCGAGCTGCTGGTCGAGCGCTGGCCGGATGCGCGGGTGAGCGGCTTCGACACGTCGCCCGACATGATCGAGAAGGCGAGGGCGCGTCTGCCCGAGGTCACCTTTGATCTGGCCGATGCATCGAAGTGGCAGCCGGCTGAGCCGGTCGACGTGATCTTCGCCAATGCGGTGTTCCAGTGGCTGCCCGAGCATCCCGCGGTGTTCCAGCGGCTGATGGGCTTCCTGGCGCCGGGCGGCGCCTTGACCGTCCAGATGCCCGACAATATGGGCGAGGACTCGCACCGCCTGATGCGGGAAACCGCCGCCGAAATGCCGTTTGCCGCCAAGATGAAGGGCGCGGTGCGCGCGCCCTTGCCGCCGGTGTCGTTCTATTATGACCTTCTGTCGCCGCTCAGCGATCGGCTGGACATCTGGCACACGATCTACAACCACCCGCTTGCCGACGCCGAAGCGATCGTCGAATGGGTGAAATCGACCGGCTTGAAGCCCTTTGTCGACCCGCTCGATGCGGACGAGAAGACGCTGTTCCTCGACAGCTATACGGCCAAGATCGCCAAGGCCTATCCGAAGACGGCGAGCGGCAAGGTGCTCTTGCGCTTTCCGCGCATCTTCATCGTCGCCAAGCGGGCCTGATTATCCACGTTGCACGACGCTCAATGCCGCCGCTTGACGGGGTTTCGCCGCCATGCGCATTTCATCCCGATGGGATGAAATGCCCGTGTGGCAGGTTGGGCCCGCGTGGCGGGGGTGATGACACCGAAAAAGATGCTCTTCGGCGGCGGCGTGTGCGCGGCGGCACTTCTGGCGTTCTCGATCTCGGCCGAGGCCAAGCGGGCGCGCTGCTTCACCAGCGATGACGGCTATTTTCCGTGCAGCTATCGCGCGATCGATGATGCCGGCAGCTTCCGCATCTCGGCGCCGGGCTATCCGACCTATGTCCTGGAGATCGACGAGCCGGGCTTTGCCTATGGCTATGTCAATCTCGGCCGCCGCAATGTGCCGCTGCCGGGGCAGTTCGTGCGCAGCCGCGACGACGGTGCCTGCTGGAACAACCCACAGACCAGCACCAAGCTGTGCGCCTGGTGAGTCCGGCTTAAGCCGGCGTAAACCGCCGCGGTGAGAAAACTGTTGCGCCGGAGCGTTCCGGCGCCCACATGGAGCCCGCAACGCCTGCGGATGGGACGGACTGGATATATGCATCGCGTCATCATCAGCGGCATCGGCGTAGAAATCCCTGAAGCCAAGATCACCAATGAAGAACTGGTCGCCAGCTTCAATGCCTGGGTCGACATGGAGAATGCGCGCCGTCTGGGCACCGGCGAGCCGCTGCTGCCGAAATCGGACAGCGACTTCATCGTTCACGCCTCGGGCGTGCGCACCCGGCATGTCATCGAGCGCGAGGGCATTCTCGATCCGACCCGGATGGCGCCACGCATTCCGGCACGGCCCGACGATGCGCTGTCGCTCGAAGCCGAGTTCGGTATCGCCTCGGCCAAGAAGGCTCTCGACCATGCTGGCCTAGAACCATCCGACATTGACCTGGTGATCTGCTCGGCCTCGCATCACCAGCGGCCCTATCCGGCGATCGCCGTCGAAATGCAGGAGGCGCTGGGCACCAAGGGTGCCGGGTTCGACATGGGGCTTGGCTGTTCGTCCGCTGCGGCGGCCCTTCACATGGCGGTGAATTTGGTGCGCTCGGGCGCGCACAAGCGCATTCTGGTGACGACGCCGGAAATTATCACCGGTCATCTCAATTTCCGCGACCGGCAGACGCATTTCATCTTCGGCGACGCCTCGGTGTCAATGGTGGTCGAAGGGCTGGCGCAGGGCGACAAGCGGCCGGGGCGCTTCGAGGTGCTCGACACGCGCATCTGGACGCAGATGTCGAACAACATCCGCACCAATCTGGGCTACCACACCCGCACCGCCCAGGACGATCCCTACATGATCAACCTGGAAGGCAATCTGATCAAGCAGGTCGGCAACAAGGTGTTCAAGGAAGTCACCGTCGCCGGGCAGAAGTTCATCGTGGAATTCCTCGCCGAGCATGGGCTGACGCCACAGGCGGTCAGGCGCTTCTGGCTGCATCAGGCCAATGCGCGGATGAACGCCATGATCCTGAAACTGTCATTCGGCCACGAGGTCGATCACGACCGCGCGCCGATGGTGCTTGAACGGCTGGGCAACACGGCGGGCGCCGGCGCCATCGTGGCGCTGTCGGAGAACCATGCCGACATGAAACCCGGCGATTTCGGCCTGATCTGCGCCTTTGGCGCGGGGTATTCGATTGGCGGCGCGCTGCTGAGGATGCTTTGAGCTTGTCGCGTCAGGCTGGCGCGAACGGCACCAGCATCGGCACTCGCCTGGCGTAGTCGTCATAGGCACTGCCCAACTCGCCGCGCAGGAAGCGTTCCTCGAGCTTTGCCTTCATGACGATGCCGATGGTCAGCAGGATGGCCCCGGCAACACCCCAGACAGTGCCTTTCGCCGCCATGGTGGCAAGGATGGCCAAAAGCAGTCCTGTGTAGATCGGATGGCGGACGAGGCCGTACGGGCCGGTGTCGACGACACGGTGCCCGACCTTGGCGGTGACAGTGCCCGACCACAAGCGGCCGAGATGCAGGCGCGCCCACCAGCAGAAGGCGAAGCCGACGGCAATCAGTGCGACGCAAATCCAGGCTTCGGCAAGGTTGGGGAACCACAGGCGAAGCCGGCCGACATAGTTATGCGCCGGAATGAAGAGCAGGATGGTGCCGATCATCAGAGCCACGCGGTAAGGCGCCTCGGCCCGGAAGCCGGCGCGCTTCTCGGCTTTGTCGGCCCAGAAGGCGGCAGCGGCCCACGACACCACCCAGATCAGCCAAAGCAGCGCGATTGCCGTCCCGGGACGCATGAGACCCTCCGCGGACTTGGTTCGAAGGCATCATCTAGCCGGCATAGCGCGGCAGCAATGCGGCGCTGTCTGGGAGTGGTTCCATTTCAGGCAGGAAGATCGTGACCCGCAACGGACCTCATTCATTGGGACAGCCAAACATCCACTGCACGCCGAAGGCGTCGACCAGCATGCCGAAGCTGGTTCCCCAATATTGCCTCGCCAGAGGGACGGTGATCCGGCCGCCCGAACTCATTCGGCCGAAAAGCTCCTGCATGGCGGCCAGGTCGTCGAACTCCAGCATCATGGCGGAGCCCTTCATCGGCTCCGCATCGTCATTATCGGAAGCGTGAAACAACACTCCCGCACCTTCGAACCGCGCGTGCAGGACCTTTCCGCGCATCGCTTCGGTTCGCACCGGCATGTCGTTGTCGCCCCAGCGCAGCAGGATCGTCCCTCGGCCAAGGCCGCACTGTTCGTAGAAGGCCAGTGCCGGCTCGCAATTGGTGGTGAAGAACAGGGAAGGGGAGAGCCGCATCGGTTAACTCCTGTTGATCGCAACGGACAGATCAGTGCGCGGCGGCGGTGGCGGCAGCGATGAGCGCCTCGCCGGAATATTGCCTGCTACCGATACCCCAGCCTCCGTCGGGTGCGTTGACGATGTTGATCCAGGTGTTTTCGGGCTGGTGCTCCGGCACGCAGAGATCGGCGACAATCGCGGCTGCAGCGATGATAAAGTCCTTGCGGGCTTCGACCGAGCCGAGACCGATGTTCGGCAGCTTCAACTCGACCATGACGACAGGCCGATTGACGCCGCCGGCGTAGATGCGATGGAGCGGCAGCACATGGACCGTGCCGCCGACGATCGCGGTGAAGAACGGATTGCCGGTGGCGCCCGAGGCTTCGATGAGGGCGCCGCTGAGACGCGGCAGGATCTCGCGCTCACCCGTCGGGGTCAGTATGCCTTCCGGCGCGGTCACGGTTATCGGCATTTGGCTCTCCATTTTGCTGGTTTCCATGGCTTTCCGACTGACATGTCTTCCGGCTTGCCATGTTTCGTATCGATTGGTACGTTATATCGAAAAGACGAGTCAATGGGTTTCGTATCGATCGCTATGAATACTTCGGAAAAGCCCCGTGGCGGCCGGCCGCGCGCATTCGATCCCGACCGGGCACTGGATGCGGCGATGCATCTGTTCTGGGAGCATGGCTATGAGGCGACGTCGCTGGCCATGCTGCGCGAGGCGATGGGACTGACGCCGCCGCAAATCTACAACGCCTTCACCGACAAGGAGACCTTGTTCCGCAAGGCGCTGACGCGCTACCACGAAACCGAGATTGGGTTTGCGCTGGAAGCGCTGAGCGCGCCGGTATCGACGCGGGAAGCGATCCGGCGGTTGCTGCTCGGCGCGGCGGAGGCGTATTCCAGGCCCGGCAAGCCTGGTGGCTGTCTGTTCGTCAGCGGCGCGTTGGCAGCCTCGCCACAGGCGCAAGCCATTGCCGATGAACTCAGAACCTATCGCAAGGCGAGTGAAGCGGCGATTGCAGATCGCCTGGCCAGGGGCAGGGCGGTGGGCGACCTGCCGGCGGACCTGTCGGTCGAGGGGTTCGCCAAATACCTGGCTGGCGTCATGAACGGCATGTCGATCCAGGCGCGGGATGGGGCTTCGGTCGAAGAGTTGCGCGTTTTGGCCCAAACCGCTCTTGCGGCCTTGCCGGCCGAAGGGCAAAACCAAGCGGCGTTATCCAAGGAATGAAGCCATGCTGAATCTCTTCCCCGAGGCTGAAAAGCCGGCCGAAATCATCCCCGCGCGAAAGCTTGTCGCCAAGACGGCAGCACTTTACGTGGCGCCATCGGATCATTTTCAGACGCGCCCGGTGGATGAATTGCGGCTGGGTTTCGACGGTATAGCGGGCGATTTCCATGCCGGGCAAACGCGGCGTTCGGGCGGGCGCGAACCCTGGTATCCGCGCGGCACAGAAATGCGCAACGAACGGCAATTGTCCATCGTGGCGGCGGATGAACTTGCCATCGTCGCCGAACGGATGGGCCTGGCCGAGATCAAGCCGGAATGGATTGGCGCCAATCTGGTGATCGAAGGCGTGCCGAACCTCTCCATGCTGTCGTCCGGTACGCTGCTGTTCTTCAAGGGCGGCGTGACGATCAAGGTCGACGCGCAGAACGGCCCCTGCCGTATCGCCGGCCGATCGATAGCCGAAAATACCGGAATGGCCGACATTGAAGCCGGCGCGTTGTTGTTCCCGAAGATGGCGAAGCGGCTGCGTGGCGTCGTCGCCTGGGTCGAGAAGCCGGGAACGATCAGCGTTGGCGAAGAGATTTCGGTGCGCGTGCCGGAGCAGTGGATCTATTCGGCATAGCTATGCGGCAACCAAAGGACAGGGGCTACGCCGCCGGGGCGGCGTAGCCCAGGCCCACTAGGCGTTAGCTTTGCGGTTCTTCCTGGCGCCTTGCGCCATAACGGAAACCTCATCCCACTTTTCCCAGGTGGCGATGCGGTTGGCGTATTCCTGTTTGATCATCGGCAGGCCGCCATCGCCCAAGAACACCCTGAGCGGCGGCTCGGCGGAGTCGACAATGGCCAGCATGGCCGGCCCGGTGGCCTCGGGATCGCCGGCGACCGAATTGGCGCGGCGCTCGGCCATCTTGGCGCGGGCGGGCGCGTAGGCCTCGATCGGTTGGGAGACCTTGGCCGACGGGCCGGCCCAGTCGGTGGAGAAACCGCCGGGTTCGACCAGCGTCACATGGATGCCGAATTCCGCGACCTCGATGCTCAGCGACTGGCTGAAGGCTTCCAGCGCCCATTTCGAGGCGTGGTAGAGGCCGAGCGAGGCAAAGGCATTGACGCCGCCGATCGACGAGATCTGGATGATGTGGCCGGACCGCTGCGCCCGCATGATCGGCAGTGCGGCCTGGGTGACCCACAGGGCGCCGAAGACATTGGTTTCGATCTGGTCGCGGGCTTCCTGTTCGCTGACCTCCTCGATGGCGCCGAAATGGCCGTAGCCGGCATTGTTGATGACGACGTCGAGCCGGCCGAAGCGCTTGTGCGCCTCGGCGACAGCGGCATCGACGGCTTTCTTGTCGGTGACGTCGAGCTTTATCGCGGCAATCTTGTCGCCGTATGTCTCGACGAGATCGGCGAGCGTGCCGGCATCGCGGGCGGTCGCCGCGACGCGGTCGCCACGGGCGAGCGCGGCCTCGGCCCAGACGCGGCCAAAGCCTTTCGACGATCCGGTGATGAACCAAACCTTGTTTGTCATGATGTAGAGTCCTTGCCCCTGCGGGCGTGATTTCGGATAAAAGCGGAGGCATCTCCGCTTTCGCCCATATACGGTCTATCGCGTGATTTTCCAGAGGAGAGGAAAATCTTTTTGAACAAAACGCCCGGTCGATCAGGGATAATTCACCTGAGACGACCATGCCGGGTCGTCGTGCTTCTCCCAGTAAAGTGCCATCAGCCGGGTGGTGATCGCGCCGATCTTGCCGTCCGCGACCCGGGCGCCGTCGATCTCCGTCACCGGCATGATGCCGCCGGCGGTAGAGGTGATGAAAACCTCGTCGGCGTCACGCAGCGCGGCGACGCTGACGTCGGCCGGGGCGGCAACAAGACCTTCCTCAGCGCAGAGATCGAAGACGGTGCGCCTTGTGATGCCGGGCAGAACGCCTGTGGCCGGGGTCGACAGTTTGCCGTCCTTGACGCGGAAGACGTTGAAGCCCGGACCTTCGGCGACATTGCCGTTGAAGTCGAGGATCAACGCGGTCTCGGCGCCGCGGTCGTAGGCGTCGTAGAGACCGCGCACCAGATCGAGCCAGTGGTAGTTCTTGATCGCCGGGTCGATCGAGGCCGGCGGGATGCGCACCTTGTCGCTGATGGCGACACGCAGGCCGCGCCGCAACTGCTCGGCATTGGCGACCGAGCCGAACGGCACCGCGAACGCCATGAAGCGGTTGACCGCCTGGCGCGGATCGCGGCTGAAGGTGGGAGAGGCGCCGCGCGTGCACAGCATTTCGACATAGGCGGCGCGATGGCCGGACAGCGCCACGCAATTGTGCAGGATTTCGGTCACGCCTTCGCGGTCGAAGGGGATCGTCATGCGCAGCTTTTCCAGCCCGCCGAAGAAGCGGTCGAGATGCAAATCGAGGCGGAAGAAGCGACCGTTCCAAACATGCACGGTGTCGTAGGTGGCGTCGGAATGCAGAAAACCCCAGTCCAGCACCGAGATCTTGGCTTGCGACATCGGCAGGTATTGGCCGTCGAGGAAAGCGACGCCCTCGGGGTAGGAATGCGGGTCGATGTGGCGAACGCCAACCACGGGCAGTTGCTTCTCGTCCATCGTCTGCCTCATTGGAGCCCCCTGTCGCGCAAGGCGAGGTCAGCAGGCTAGCGGTGCTGGCCAGAAGGCATAGAGCCACCCGCTCGGCGCTGTTCGGCCTCCGTGATGATCTGAACGATACATTGGATTGGAATTGCCCTACCATTCCGGTTCCGAACAGGAGGGGAAGATGGACAAGGTTGGGGTCGTCATGGCAGCCATGATGATGTTCGCTGCCGCGGGCGAAGCCAGCGCCCAGTGCGCGCGGGAGGGTGAAGAACTGTGCCAGGGCGGCCAGACCTATCGCTGCGAAAAAACCGGCAGCGAATTGACGCCGATCTTCCAGAATGTGCCTTGCGCGGTGCCGTCGCTGAGCGGCACCTGGGTAGGCAGCGGCCACCAGAGCCCGGCCGGCGATGCCGGGGCCGACTGGTCGATCTCCATGACGATCGAGGATGGCGGCGCGTCGATCGACTATCCGTCGCTCGGCTGCGGCGGATCCCTATCCCAGACGTCCAGGGACGATACGTCGGCGGAATACCACGAGAGCATCACCTACGGTCAGGACAAATGCATCGACGGCGGCGACATCACCGTCAGGTTCTTCAAGGGAAATCTGTCCTGGACGTGGGTTGGCCAGGCGGACGGCCAGCCCTACAATGCCGTCGCCGTCCTGAAGCGGCAGTAGCGGCCGTTCATTCCTCGTCGTCGGCGTCGAGCAGGCGTGTCGCGCGCCAGCGCGTGAGCACGATGTTGGTCTGCTCGATGACGAAGAAACGCGCCGAGTCGCGATCGTACCCTTCGGCCAGAAGTTTCTCGTAGTCGGTGTGCATGTGGCGGATATGGGCAATCGTCGCCAGCCATACAGCGATGCCCGGCGGCAAGGTTTTCATGTGGACCGCGCCGGCGTCTGTGCGGATCTTCTCCATGTCGGCATAGGGCGCCAGCGGCAGCAGTGCCGTCAGCGCCTTGGCGATGGCGCGGCGTCGGCCGGTAGGCGCCGTCATCGCCGCACCCGATTGGCCTCGTCGCGCCCTTCGATGGTCGCCTCCGATATGGCGTCGGTCGAGGCAAAATAAGGCTTGATGTCGATGACCGGCGTGCCGTCGAGCACGTCGATGGCGTCGAGATCGATGCGGCCGGTGTTTTGGTCGAGTGCGACGAGCCTGGCCATATGCAGCCCGATGGGGTTCGGGCGGGCAGGGGAGCGCAGCGAAAACACGCCTCTCGCTTCAGCCGCATGGCGCGGTTTCTGCACAATCAGATCACGCGGCGCGTGATGCAGCCAAGAGAGGATGATGACGTGGCTGGCGCGCTCCAGTCCTTGCAGGCCATCGCGATAAAGCGCGTCGATGGTCAGCACCGCGGGCTGTCCGGTTTCGCGCGCGGCACGCATGTTCTTCGGGCAGGACTCCCGCGTTATCCATGGCGAGGCGATGCGGCCGATGAAGACGATGCCGCCATCCGGCGGCATCGATGCCGGATCGTTTTCCAGCCTACGCTCGCCTTCGCGTTCCTCGAACATCTCACGCGATCCGGTCATTCTGCTCATCTTTTTGTTGGTGCATGTCGCTATCTCAAAACCGCGACACACTTTTAAGCGACATGCATCGAGAATCACGCAAGCGCCATTTTCTTGTCCGGAAGCGACATAGCGCTTGCAAGGTTTTCAAAATCGACATAAACATATGTTTATATCTTTTCAAAGAGAATACGCTGATGCATGTCTCGCTCGACACCATGGTGGATACATTGAAGGCGGCCGCCGAATCCAGCCGTCTGCGTATACTGGCACTGTTGTCGCGCGGCGACCTCACCGTTTCCGACCTTACCGAAATTCTCGGCCAGTCGCAGCCGCGCGTTTCGCGGCACCTGAAGCTCTTGCTGGAAGCCGGGCTGATCGGCCGCTACCAGGAAGGGTCTTGGGCCTTCTTCCGCCTGTCGGATGCGGATTCCGCGCGGGACTTCGTCATGGGGCTGGTTTCCGGCATTCGCGGTGCCGATCCGCAGGTCGTGCGCGATCTAGAGCGGCTGGCCTCGGTCAAGCGCAAGCGGCAGGACCGGGCGGTCGAGTATTTTTCCGTGAATGCGGCGAGTTGGGACCATATCCGCTCGCTGCATGTGCCGGACCGCGCCGTCGAAGCCGCAATGCTGAAGCTGGTCGGCAAGCGGCCGTTCCAGTCCATGCTGGATCTCGGAACCGGCACCGGGCGGCTGCTCGAAATCTTCTCGCCGCTCTACCGGCGCGGTGTCGGCATCGACATGTCGCGCGAGATGCTGACCGTGGCGCGCGCCAATCTCGACAAGGCCGGCGTTTCGAATGCGCAGGTGCGGCAGGGCGACATCTTCGCGCCGCCGGTCGAGCGCGATGCCTTCGATCTCGTCACCATCCATCAGGTGCTGCACTATCTCGACGATCCCGCCCGCGCCATCCATGAGGCGGCGCGGCTTTTGCGCCCGGCCGGGCGCCTGGTCATCGTCGACTTCGCGCCGCACACGCTGGAATTCCTGCGCGACGAGCACGCGCATATGCGGCTCGGCTTTTCCGACCGGCAGATCGCCGACTGGTTCGAGGAAGCCGGCCTCGATCTCGAAGATAGCCAGGAATTCGAGCCGCGCGGCGGTAACGAGGCCAGGCTCACGGTGAAACTCTGGCTCGGCCGCGACCGGCGCCTGCTGATCGCCGATCCTTCCAACGACAGCAAGCAGATAAGGGAAATCGCCTGATGAACCAGTTCCGCTTTTCCCGCCGCCCCGACATCGGCGACAAGGTCAGGGTTTCCTTCGAATTCTTCCCGCCGAAGACCGACGACATGGAGGCCAAGCTTTGGGACACAGTCAAAAGGCTGGAGCCGCTGAAGCCGAAATTCGTCTCGGTCACCTACGGCGCTGGCGGCTCGACACGTGAGCGCACCGCGCGCACCGTGAAGCGCATCCTGACGGAGACCGATATTCCTGCCGCGGCGCATCTGACCTGCGTCGGTGCAACGCGCGAAGAGGTCGACGCGGTCATCCAGGATTACAAGTCAATCGGCATCAACCGGTTCGTGGCGCTGCGCGGCGACCCGGCCTCCGGCGTCGGCGAACCCTATCGCCCGCACCCCGGTGGCTACGAGAATGGCGCGGAGCTGGTCGCCGGGCTTAAGTCGATCGCGGATTTCGACATCTCCGTCGCGGCTTACCCGGAGAAGCATCCGCAGAGCCCCGATTTCGCCACCGACATCGAGATGCTGAAACGCAAGGTCGACAATGGCGCGACGCGCGCCATCACTCAGTTCTTCTTCGACAATGATCTCTACGAGCGCTATGTCGAGCGCGCCCGCCGCGCCGGCATCTACATCCCCATCGTGCCGGGCATCCAGCCGGTTCACAGTTTCAAGCAAGTCGCGAACTTTTCCGCGAGGGCGGGCGCGCATGTGCCCGGCTGGCTGGCGGAACGGTTCGAGGGCCTTGACCGAGACCCGCAGACGCATGCGCTTGTGGCGTCGGCGGTGGCCGCCGAGCAGGTCATGGATCTGGTCGAGCGCGGTGTCGGCGATTTCCACTTCTACACGATGAACCGGGCCGATCTGGTCTTTGCCATCTGCCATATGATCGGCATCCGCTCGCATGAGGCGGCGGCCGCTGGATCAGCCGCCGCATGAGCCAGGCTCAACAACAAAAGGCCGGGAAAAACCCGGCCTTTTGAATTGGTTGGACTATTTTTTGGGTGCTGGTCTTCCCCGCTTTGGCGGTCAGGGAAGGAAGCCCATAATGAGCGCTCCGATAAAGGCGAACGCAGCACAGATCATCAATGCGTTGATAGGCCTCGTAAGTCCCATGACATAGCCTCCTCTTAAAGAGCTATGCCTAGGAGTCTAGGTTCATTTGTGCCACAGGCAAGCGGAAAATATGCTGCATTGCGACGTGATTGTGAAATTTGCGACCCGCCTTTTGCCGTTAGGCATTGAAACTCCTAGGCAAAAACCGGCTTCGGGCCTGTGAATAAATTATGGCGGTGATGTGTCTCTGTCGTGTCATGGCAGCGCTACCCCCGCGAAAGCCGAATTCGACTTTCGCGATGCGGCGCGTCCAGTTGGACGCACGGCTAACGTCTTCCGAACAGTCGCCCGTCGATGGTGATGAGGCCAAGGGCGATCAGCACCACGCCGCCGATTTCGAACAGTTCGAGCCGCTCGCCAAGGAACAGGAAGCCGAGCAGCATGGCGCTGGCCGGCACGATGAGCGTGACCAGCGAAGCGTTGGTGGCGCCGGCCGAAGCGACGATGTTGAAATAGAGGATGTAGGCGAAGGCGGTGGACAAAAGCGCCAGCGCCAGCACCGCGGCCCAGACCGGCGGCGAGGCCAGGAACAGGCCTGATGGACCATAGGTGAAGAGCACGATCGGGATCATGATGATGGTCGAGGCGGTCAATTGTCCGGTGGCGATGACCGGCGATGGCACGCCCTTGAAGCGACGAGCGACCATCAGGGCGATGCCATAGGACAGCGAAGCGCCGATCAGCGCGAATTTGGCCCAGACCGGGCCGCCGAGTCCTGCAAGCAGCCCGGGGCCGATCATGACAGCCGTGCCGGCGATGCCGAGCGCAATGCCGGCGAGCTTGTTCCAGGAGAGCTTTTCGTCCGATGTCAGCGCATTGGCGAGGATCAATGTCCAGAACGGCGTCGTCGCGTTGAGCACCGAGGCGATGCCGGCGCCAAGCTCCGTCTGGCCGGCGAAGATCAGCGAGAAGGGCACGACGTTGTTGGTGAGTGCCAGCAGGAAGAACAGGCCGGCATGCGGAAGCGCGAGGCGGAAGGAGGGGCCACGCAGGCCGAGATAGATATGCAGCGCGACCGCCGCGATGGCGACGCGAAACAGCACCAGCACCAGCGGATGGAGTTCCGCCACCGCGATGCGGGCAAAGAAGAACGAGCCGCCCCAGATCGCACCGAGCAGCAGGAGCTGCCCCCAGTCCTTGAGCACCATCGGCCCGCGTGATGCAGTCGGCCCGGCTATCGCCATGTGAATCGTTCTCCCCCAGACGGCCTGAATGCCAGTCGGTCAGGCGAAACGCATATCGGGTCGGGCCACAAGGGCCACCCGAAACCTGATTGATGTCGAGCCTTCATGCCAAGACCTAGCGCCGCTGCGTCAGGGCCGCGAGACACAGAATTGTTTTCATTAGCCGCTAGCTTGGATTAATTGTGCGCAGGCTAGGTCAAGGATTCGTCGATGCAGCGATTCGAAAATGCCCGCGAGGCGGCACTGGCGCTTCGTCCGGACGATCCGGTCTATTGCTTCCGCCCGCGGGTGTTGATGGCCGATGCCAAACAGTTCATGGGCATGTTCCCCGGCAAGACCGCCTATGCGGTCAAGACCAACGGCGAGCAGATCGTGCTGAAGACCCTGGTGGAGGCCGGCGTCAAGGCTTTCGACGTGGCTTCGCCGGGGGAGTTCGCCGCCGTGCGCGCGGTGTCCGCCGATGCCGAGATGCTCTACATGCACCCGGTCAAGGCGCAGTCGGACATCAAGCTGGCGCTGGAGAAGTACGGCATTCGCGTCATTTCGCTCGACCATGAGGACGAGATCACCAAGCTGACCCGCGTGGTGCGGGCGCTCGACGTCGATCCGGGCTCGATCAGCGTCTTCGTGCGGGTGCAGACCAAGGGGCTTGCCGCCTACGAACTGTCGAAGAAGTTCGGCGCCGGGCCGGCCTATGCCGTCGAACTCGCCGAGCGGCTGAACCGCACCGGCTACAAGGTTGGTCTGTGTTTCCATGTCGGCAGCCAGATCGAGGATCCCGACACCTATGAGCGGGCGCTAGCGTCGGCCGACTGGGTGCGCAACCGGCTGACCTTCGATATTGCCGGGCTCGATGTCGGCGGCGGCTTTCCCGCCGAATACGGCCATGACCCGAACCGCAAGCAGATCGAGATGCCGTCGCTCGGCCAGATCATGTCGCGACTGTCGGGCGATCTCAAGGAGTACCAATTCGATCAGATGCCATTGGTGGCCGAGCCGGGCAGGGTGATCGTGGCGCGCTGCCTGTCGCTGATCGTGCGCGTGCTGCTGCGCAAGGGCAAACGGCTCTACATCAATGACGGCATCTGGGCATCGCTGTCGGACTCATGGACCGGCAAGATCACGCTGCCGGCGCGTTTCATCCCCGACCCGGCGATCCGCTCGCGCAATGGCGAGGAAAAGAACATCGTGCCGTTCAAGGTGTGCGGGGCGACCTGCGATTCCGTCGACATCCTGTCGCGGCCCTTCTGGCTGCCGGAGACGGTCGACACCGGCGACTGGATCGAGATCGGCCATATCGGCGCCTATTCGCTGTCGCTGAGGACCCGCTTCAACGGCTTTTACCCAGACACCTTCGTCGAGGTGACGACGCCCTTCGACGAGGGCGACGTGCCGCAGGGGTTCGCGAGTCTGGAGACGATGGCGGATTAGGGAATAGGGAATAGGGAATAGGGAATAGGGAATAGGGGCGGCAGTCACTGCTTTCGGAGTAATTTTCTACTGCCTACTGCCTACTGCCTACAATTTCCCCAGCAGATCCGGCGTCGGCCAGCCATCCACGGGCAGGCCAAGCCGCATCTGCTCCTTGCGGATCGCTTCGCGGGTGTTGGTGCCGAGAATGCCGTCGACGGTGCCGACGTCGTAGCCCCTGGCTTCGAGCTTTGTCTGCAAGGCCTTCATCTGCTCGTTGTCGAGACCAGTTTCGGGATGGCGCGGGTCGAATTGCTTTGCCCCGCCCAGCCGTGCGGCGAGATTTGCCGCGGTCAGCGCATAGGTGAAGGACTGGTTCCACTCGAGATAGACGTCGAAATTGTCATAGGCGAGGAAGGCCGGGCCCTTGCGGCCCATGGGCAGCGCCAGGCCGGCCTTGAGGCCGTTGTCGATGAGCGGCGTACCGTCGGGGTTGGTGACGCCCCATTGGGCCCATTGCGATAGCGGCAGCTTGTTGGTGCGGCCGGTCTGGTCCCACGGCATGTCTTCGGGCACGCGGACTTCCTGGATCCAGGGTTCGTCGCGTTTCCAGCCCCGCGACAGCACCTTGTTGGCGGTGGTCATGATCACGTCCGGCACGCTGCCGCGCAGGTCCACCTTGCCATCGCCATCGCCGTCGACGCCGCGCGCCAGATAGTCGGAAGGCAGGATCTGCGTTTGGCCGATCTCGCCGGCCCAGGCACCCCTTACGTCGGCCGGCACCACGCCGCGATCGATCAATTGCAGAAGCGGTATCAACTGAGGCCGGAACAGTTGCGGGCGGCGGCAATCATGGGAAAGCGTCACCAGGGCGCTCAGCGTGTGGAAATCGCCCTGCACGGCGCCGAAATCGGTCTCCAGCGCCCAGAAGGCGGCGATGATCGGCGCCTGGACGCCGAACTGCTGATCGGCGCGGGCGAAGACATCGGCGTATTTCGTCAGGTTCGCCGCACCTTGCTTCAGCCGGTAGGCCGAGATCATGCGGTTGGAGAATTCGATGAAGGTCTGGGTGAAGACGCCCTGGGCGCGGTCGCGTGCCAGAACCTTCTCGTCTATGGTGGCGTCCTCCAGTGCGTCGAGACCGACGGGGCCGACGCCAGCCGCCTTGGCTTCCACTGCCACGCCCTGCTTCCAGGCTTCGAAGTCGCCGCCGCATTCCTGCGCCATCGCCGGCAAGGCCGTGGCGCACAGGATCAGCGCAGCGAGGGCTCGAGAACGCAGTCGCATCAGCTTCCTTTCGAAACGAATGGGGGCATTTTGTCGTGCTTCGCCGGGAAGCCCAACGCCCTGAATTACCGGCGGTTGCACTCTTTACCGCAGGCAGTGTCGAAAGCAGGCGGCAGCCCCGGTGTCAACGGTTCTTCTGCCCTAGCCTCTTGTTGCAGCCGACTTCGCTGCCGTTGAACCCGGTGTCAACGGTTCTTCTGCCCTAGCCTCTTGTTGCAGCCGACTTCGCTGCCGTTGAACCCGGTGTCAACGGGTGTTTTGCCGCAGCCACTTGTTCCAGGCGGCTTCGCTGCCGTTGAAGACGTTGATGTCGGACTTGCCGGTCATGCCCGGAACGATGCCGGTTCCGGTGTACTGCCAGAAGGTGAAAGGGTGACTGCCATACTTTTCGCGCGGATGGCCGGCGACGGAGCGCAGCCAATAGGGATAGCCGCGGAAGCCCGACAGCTCGTTGTCCTCGAAGAAGTCGACCGAGGTGTAGATGATCGGCTTCTTGCCGTAGTGCCGTTCGACGATTTCGAGGAAGGTGCTCATCTCCGCGCGCACGGTGGCCGCGTCGGGACGCAGCCTGCAGGTCGGCGATTGCGGGTTCCATTCCATGTCGAGAACCGGCGGCATTGCCGAGCGATCGACGGGGACGTTGCGGATGAACCAGCGCGCCTGCACGGCAGCCGGGGTGCAGAAATAGTAGAAGTGATAGGCGGCTCGCGGAATCCCGTTGGCCTTCGTGCGCGCCCAATGCTCATTGAAATACTCGTCGAAACGGTCACCGCCTTCGGTCGCCTTGATGAAGGCGAAGGAGATGCCGCCGGCCCTTGCTGCCGGCCAGTCGACCGAGGTCTGGTATTTGGAGACATCGGTGCCGTGGATCGCGTAGCTCCACGGCGCGCCGCTTTCCCATTCATGCGGCTTGGAATCGGCAAAGCGCGGCGCGCGCACGGCGACCGCCAGGCTGTTCGACGCGGACGGCGACAGCGGCGAGAGGTCGTCAATGGTCGAACAGGCGCCAAGCAGCGTCAGTATGAAAAAGACCGCAAGACGGCGCATCGCAACTCCCGAGCCGGATTCAGCCGGTCGCTGATGGGTCTTGTTGCGGGTGGCCCCCTCGACTGGCCTCTCCGAGCGATCGCCCCACAGCATCGCCCCAACCTATCCTGTGATCGCCGATCATGGTTGATAATCCGTTGACGGCGCTCGACAAGCACCATGATTTGCGAAAGCAATGGCGGCAAATCGATGACAACAGTCGGGCAGGGCCTTGGAGGAAAAGAAAAGAAATGCGGATCGTTGTCAAGATCGTCAAAGGGCTGCTTGGCCTGATCGTGCTGGCGATCGCAGCGCTTTTTGCCTGGCTTTATATCGCGCCGCCGGAATTGATCCGCGTCGGCTCTGGCTACTCGGCCAAGATCGTCTGTTCGAACGTCTTCATCGCCGGTCGTGACGCCAATGAGGTGCTAGCCGTCGATGTGCAGGCGCCAGGGCACCCGCTGCTGCGGCTGATGCGGGTCTCGGTGGACAAGAACAGGGGAACGGTCTCCGCGGGCTTGCTTGGTTTCCTCGGCAAGAGCGTCGCCGTCGCCCGTGATGGGCTGGGCTGCGCTTCGGTCCCCGACGGCGACGTCGGCAAGGTTCGGCGGACGGCAATCCATGCGGAGCCCTCGGCGGTCAGCCAGGATGCGCTGTGGCCGGAAGGTGAGCGGATCGAGGCATCACAGGACCCGCTGATTGCTGAGTTGCTGGACGATGCGGCACTGACCGGCCCTGGGATGCGTGCGGTGGTGGTGGTCAAGAACGGTCGTGTCATCGCCGAGCGCTATGGCGACGGCTTTTCCGCCAAGACGCCGCTGCTCGGATGGTCGATGACCAAGACGGTGAACGCCGCCATCGTCGGCACGCTGGTCAAGGACGGCAAGATGACCTTTACCGACAAGGGACTGTTCGGGCCGTGGAAGGCGGACGGCCGCAGTGCCATCAGCCTTGCCGACATGATGGCGATGTCGAGCGGGCTGGAGTTCAATGAGGATTATGGCGACGTCGCCGACGTCACGCGCATGCTCTATCTCGAGCCTGACATGGCGGGCTTTGCCGAATCAAAGCCGCTGGCGGCCGAGGTCGGCAAATTGTTTTCCTATTCGAGCGGCACGGCGGTGATGCTGTCGCGCCTCTGGCAGGAAGCGATCGGCGACAAGGCCAAGGCGCTGACCTGGCCTCGCACGGCGCTGTTCGAGCCGCTCGGCATGCACAGCGCGGTGCTCGAGACCGACGAGCAGGGCACCTTCGTCGGCTCGTCCTATCTCTACGCAACCGCGCATGACTGGGCGCGCTTCGGTCAGTTCCTGCTGCAAAGCGGGGTGTGGAACGGCAACCAAATCCTGCCTGCCGGCTTCGTCGACTGGATGCGGGAGCCGGCATCGGCGTCGAAAGTCTACGGCAAGGGCCAGGTGTGGATCGAGGCCCCGGGCGATGAGGAAAACCCCGGCGCCGGCGTTGCCGCCGGACTGCCCAAGGACACCTATTGGATGGAAGGTCATGACGGGCAGACGGTCGCCATCATTCCCTCGGAGCAACTGGTGGTCGTGCGGCTGGGGCTGACGCCGGCCAAGCTCGGCTACCGGCCGCAGACGATGGTGGGCGCGCTGGTGAAGGCGCTGCATTAGAACTAGCGCACCGCAACTCTTGCTATGCAGCTGTCGCCAAAGGCTTGGCGCGATCAACCCGCGCCCGCTCGTCGGGTGAGTTCATGACCTGCCAAAGATCGCTGCGGCGCTGGACGTTCAACCAGAAGTCCGGGCTGTTGCCGAATACCCGCGCCAGAATGAGCGCGGTGGCGGCCGTCATGTTGCGGCGGTCGTTGCACAATTCGTTCACATGCTTGCGCTGGACCCCCATCGCCTCGGCCAAAGCCGCCTGCGTCAGGCCAAGCGGCTGCATGAATTCTTCCGTGAGAATTTCGCCAACCGTTACTGGCTTGCGTGCGGTCATCAACATGTCTCACCTCACCTACGGCTGTGGTCGTCGAGATAGATGTCCGGCGGCCGCCGTCCCAGCGGAAGACCAGCCGCCATTGCTTGTTGACGCGTATTGAATGGAAGCCTTCGAGATTGCCGCGCAGCTTCTCGAAATGGTTGCTGGGCGGCACACGCAAATCCTGATCGATCATCGCGTCGTCAATCATCTGGAGCTTGCGGAACAAACGGCTTTCGAGATCGGACGGAATGTTGCGAGAGTGGGTGTCTTCCACGAAGAAGGCCCGCAGCCATTCATCCCTAAAACCGACGATCATCACATGTTTCCATGCATGTGAGATAATGTACCGTTCTCGGGGTCATCTGGCAATGTAGATCCGACTGATCGCGGCTGCCTCGCCCTTGCATGCGCTTGCCACGGCAATATTCAGATGGCGATCTTGATAACCGCCAGCCAGGCATAACCGCGATAAAGCGTGCGGAAACGGAAGCTTGCGCTGGTTCGCCGAGATTCCGAATCCAGGATCTCGCGCAGCGATTCACGCGGCGCGACGTGGAATTTTTTGAGCCAGCCGCGCAGCAAGGCCCGGAACCAGGGTGGCAGGCCTTCCTGCTGGCCGAAATCGACAATGTGCAGCGAACCGGTCGGTGACAGCGCGGCAAGTGCCGCCGATACCGTCTTTTCCCAGCCGGGGATCATCGACAGCGAGTAGGACACGAAGATGCGGTCGAACCGTTCGATGCCGAAGAGTGCCTTCGCATCGAAGTCGGTGGCGTCGCCCCTTGCCAGCAGGACGCGGCCGGACAGGCCATCGCGCGTCATTGCGGCGCGCGCCGTCTCCAGCATTTCGGCAGAGATATCGAGGCCGAAGAAGCGCGCGTCGGGATAGCGGCGCGCGGCCTGGATGATGTTGCGGCCGGTGCCGCAGCCGAGTTCAAGCACGGTGCCGCCGGCCGGCACATCAAGCTCCGCGATCAGCCGGTCGCGGCCGAGCAGGTAGTATTTGCGGGTCAGGTCGTAGATGTGGCGCTGCCAGCGGTAGACGCCGTCCATCAATTCGGCATGGTTTGCCTTAAATTCGGGGCTGGCCGGCAGCTCGCTCGTGCTCATGCCGCGCGCTTCACATAGAGGTGGAAGCCGCCATAGATGGCCGAGCGGTCGCGGGCCGAGAATTCCCGCGAGGCCTCGTCCTGATAGGCCCACTGGTCAAGCAGCGAACTGGAGACCCGGCCGGGCAGCAGGCTGGGCTCGGCGGCGGTGCGGAAGATGACGCGGGCGCCGGCCGACGCGGTGCGCGTGATTTCCGCCCACAGTGCGTTAAGCTGTTCATCGGTCATCCAGTCCTGCGCATCGAGCAGGATGAATCGGTCGACCGCGCCCGCATCCTTGCCGGCGAGGAATTCGATCAAATTGGCATGGTGGATGGCGACGCGGTCGACATTGCCGCGGATGGCCTCGTAGTTCTGCTTTTCGAGATAGGCGGGCAGGGCGGCCTCGCCGGGGTTCGGATAGCGCCGGGCGAAGGCCTGCCAGGCGAAGTAGTTGTTCCGCAGCGGAAAATCGCAAGCGAGCTTTTCCAGCCGGGCTTTCAGCACGCTGGCCATCGTGCCGTCGCCCGAGGTGATCAGCGAATCGTACTGCGCCGGCGGAATGCCGAGGCCGAACAGCGAGGCCTTGCGCGACGTCGCCCATTTCAAGAGCTTCCTGTCGAAGACCGGCGCCAACTCCTCATGGAAGAAGCGACGCTGCTCGCCGATATCGCGAGCCTGCATGATACCCGCTGGGTCGACGCCGAAGAACTTTGCCGTGCGATGGCCCATGGCGATGAACAGGCCAAGCAGGCCGGTCTGGTAGAAATTGCCGTCGAAGACGGCGATGCGCCTGATGCCGCGCCAGTTGCGGCGCTCCCAGTAGTGTCGGCTGACCGGGTCGAGATGCGGCGCGATGAAACGGTCGTAGGCTTGCGAGTTGTGGCTGGTGTCGGCGGCGCCGAAGAAGCGGAACAGATCGCCCTGCGAAGGCAAATGACGCACCGCCTCCAGCTTCATGCGGTTCAGCGCGATGTGGGCGGTGTTGAGGTCGACGGCATCGACCCGTGCCGGTGAGCGGGTGAGGTAGGCCAGGATGTTGCAGCCGCCCGAGGCGATGGTGACGACCCGGTGACCCTGGTCAAGCTGCATCGCCTCCATATCGACGTCGGGGTCTTCCCAGATCTGCGGATAGACGAGGCCGGAAAACAGGAAGGCGAACAACCGCTCCGAAATGCCTGCCTTCGACAGCGGACGGTTCTGGTAGACGGCCTTTCCAACTTCCTTGCCGCGGCGAAAAACCAGATCTGCGGAGACGTCCGTCATGGAAGATGATTCCCCATTTGCTTTGCCGCAAGCGGGTAACCCAGGGTGATGACAGGCCGGTGACAGCCTGTTGATGCCTGCTTACGGCTTGCCAAATCCGCCCGGCGTCGGCGTCGTCAGGATGACGGCTTCACCCGGCTGAAGCACGGTCTGGTCGCAGGCCTTGAGGACTTCAATGGTTCCGTCCTTGCGGCGGACCTTGGTCGAGCCGACCTCGCCGTCGCCGCCTCCGTCCAGGCCTTGCGGCGGACGGTTGCGGTGCGACGACAGGATCGCGCATTCCATCTTTTCGAGGAAGCGGATGGTGCGCTTGGTGCCGTCGCCAGCGTTCCATTTGCCCTTGCCGCCGGAACCTTCCCGAATGTGGAAATCCTCGAGCAGCACGGGAAAGCGCAGCTCCAGCACTTCGGGATCGGTGAGGCGCGAATTGGTCATGTGGGTGTGGACCCCGGAGGTGCCGGCAAAGCCGCGGCCGGAGTTCATCTGGCCGGCCGGCGAGCCGGAGCAGATCGTCTCGTAATATTGGTACGTCTTGTTGCCGAAGGTCAGGTTGTTCATCGTGCCTTGCGCGTTGGCCATGGCGCCCATGGCGCCGAACAGCGCGTTGGTGACGTGCTGCGAGGTCTCGACATTGCCAGCGACGACGGCGGCGGGGTAGGCGGGTTTCAGCATGCAGCCATCGGGAATGATGATGTTGATTGGCCGCAGACACCCGGCATTCATCGGGATCATGTCCTCGACCATGACGCGGAAGGCATAGAGCACGGCCGCGCGGGCGACCGGCTCGGGCGCGTTGAAATTGTTCTTCATGACCGGCGACGTGCCGGTGAAGTCCACGGTCGCCTCGCGCTTTTTCCGGTCGACCGTGATCTTGACCTTGATGATCTGTCCGGTGTCGGTCGGGTATTCGTACTGCGAACTGTCTGGCAGCCGCTCCAGCACGCGGCGCACACTTTCGGCGGCATTGTCCTGGACATGGCCCATATAGGCCTCCACGACATCGAGGCCGAAATGCGCGACCATCTTGCGCAGTTCGGCGACACCCTTCTCGTTGGCGGCAATCTGCGCCTTGAGGTCGGCGATGTTCTGGTGCGGATTGCGGGCCGGGTAAGGATGGTCGGTGAGCAGCGTCTCCAGCTCCCTCTCGCGGAAGCGGCCACGATCGACGATGCGGAAATTGTCGAACAGCACGCCTTCCTCGTCGACGGTGGTGGCAAGCGGCGTCATCGAACCGGGTGCCGTGCCGCCGATGTCCGCATGATGGCCGCGCGAGGCGGCCCAGAAGAGGATTTCCTCCCCCCTTGATGGGGAGGTGGCGGCGAAGGCGGCGGAGGGGGTCGGTGCGGCAGTGCTCGACGTTCTGGCAGTGCCTTCTGAGAGGACCCCACCCGGCCGCTGCGCGGCCACCCTCCCCTCGAGGGGGAGGGAAAACACCGGCGTCACGACAGTGATGTCGGGCAGGTGCGTGCCGCCATTGTAGGGCGCGTTGAGGGCAAAGACGTCGCCGGGGTGGATGTCGCCGGAATTCAGCCGGATGATGGTTTCGACCGAACGGTCCATCGATCCGAGATGCACCGGCATGTGCGGCGCATTGGCGACCAGCGCACCGGTGCGGTCGAAGACGGCGCAGGAGAAATCCAGCCTTTCCTTGATGTTGACGGAGTAGGCGGTGTTCTGCAGCGTCACGCCCATCTGTTCGGCGATCGACATGAACAGGTTGTTGAAGACCTCCAGCATGACCGGGTCGGCTTCGGTGCCGAGCGCTGCCTGCCGGCGCTTTTTCTCGACGCGGCGCAGGAGCACATGGTTCCTGGGGGTGATTTCAGCGTGCCAGCCCGGCTCGATGACGATCGTCTGGTTCGGTTCGATGATCAAGGCAGGACCTGCAACCGTATTTCCCGGCCTCAGCGCCTCGCGGCGGAAGATGCCTGAAGCACGCCACTCACCCTCGGTGAAGATTTCGCGGGTCTGCGAAGGGCTTACGGCAAGGTTTTCGGTTTGCGATTCACTCTCGTCGCGGCCAGTGCCGCCGGTATCGGTGCCTTCGACGCCGACGATCTCGACGATCATCGGCTTGTCGTCATAGACGAAACCGAACTGCGCCTTGTGGGCGATTTCGAAATCGCGCTTGGCCTGGAAAATCGAGTCTTCCCCGAAATTCACCGGCAGTGTCGTGTCGGTGCCGTCATAACGAATATGCAGCACGGGCTTCGCGGCAACCGTATCCTCGGCGATGCCTTGTGCCGCGAGTTCGGCGATGACGGCTTTTTTCAAGGTGGCAATGAGGTTGCCGATCTCCGTTCTGGACTCTTCGGCAAGCGGCTTCAGCAGCGCCTGCTGGCGCGAGGCAAAAACCGAGGACAGGCCAATGCCGTAGGCCGACAGCAGGCCGGAGAAGGGGTGGATCAGCACCGCCTCCATGCCGAGCGCGTCAGCGACCAGGCAAGCGTGCTGGCCGCCTGCGCCACCGAAGCAGTTCAGGAGATATTCGGTGACGTCGTAGCCGCGCTGGACGGAAATCTTCTTGATGGCGTTAGCCATGTTCTCAACGGCAATGGTGACGAACCCTTCGGCGACCGCCTCGGGCGTACGGCCATCGCCGATTTCGGCGGCCAGCATGGCGAATTTTGCCTGCACCGTCTCGACATCGAGCGGCTGGTCCTGGCCGGGTCCGAAGATGGCCGGGAAGAAATCGGGCTGCAGCTTGCCCAGCATGACATTGGCGTCGGTGACGGCGAGCGGGCCGCCGCGCCGGTAGGCGGCCGGGCCGGGATTGGCGCCAGCCGAGTCAGGTCCGGCACGGAAGCGGCCGGCCTCGTAATGCAGGATCGAGCCGCCACCGGCGGCGACGGTGTGGATGCGCATCATCGGCGCGCGGATGCGCACTCCGGCGACCTCGGTGTCGAAGGCGCGCTCATACTCGCCGTCATAATGGGCGACGTCGGTGGAGGTGCCGCCCATGTCGAAGCCGATGACCTTGCCGAAACCGGCGAGCCTGGCTGTCTCGACCATGCCGACGACGCCGCCGGCCGGGCCCGAGAGCAGCGCGTCCTTGCCCTGGAACATGTCGGCGGCGGTCAGCCCGCCGGACGACATCATGAACATGAGGCGGGGGGATTGGCTGATCTCCCCCCTTGTGGGGGAGATGCCCGGCAGGGCAGAGGGGGGCGTGACAGAACGAGGCGTCGGCGGGACAGCGCCCCCCTCTGTCGGCTTCGCCGACATCTCCCCCACAAGGGGGGAGATTGGCGCCGCGCCCAACTCTCCCGCCACCCTCCGTACATATCTCGACAGGATCGGCGACAGATAGGCGTCGACCACCGTGGTGTCACCGCGGCCGACCAGCTTGATCAGCGGCGAGACCTCATGGCTGACCGAGACCTGGGCGAAACCAAGTTTGCGGCAGACTTTTGCCACCGCCTTCTCGTGGTCGGGATATTTCCAGGCATGCATGAAGACAATAGCCACGGCATCGATGCCATCGGCTTTCGCCTGTTCGATCGCCGGCCGGCAGGCGCCGATGTCGAGCAATTGTTCGACGCGGCCATCGGCGCGCACACGCTCGTTGACCTCGATGGCGCGCTCGTAGAGCTGTTCGGGAAGGATGATCTCCTTGGCGAAGATGTCCGGGCGCGCCTGATAGGCGATCTTCAGCGCATCGCGAAAACCCTTGGTGATGAGCAAAAGCACGCGGTCGCCCTTGCGCTCCAGCAGCGCATTGGTGGCGACCGTGGTGCCCATCTTGATGTCGCCGATCAGACCGGGCGGAATCGCGTCGCCGGAGGACAGGCCGAGAAGGTCGCGAATGCCCTGGATGGCGGCATCGGTATAGGCCTCGGGATTTTCGGAGAGAAGCTTGCGGGGATGCAGGCCGCCTTGCGGGTCGCGGCCGATGACATCGGTGAACGTGCCGCCGCGGTCGATCCAGAAATCCCATTTTTCAGTCATGACAGCCCTGGCACTTTTCTGCTCGATCCGTGGTTCAGCACATTCTGTTAGTTCGCCATCGCCCGGCCGGCAATCGCAAATGGACCAGACGATGTTACATGCGGAAACGCAACGTTACGAAACTCATGGCCATCTGATGCATTTCCCCTTCGACCGTTCACGGCAACGTGAGCGTGTGTTGAAGGAGAGATTAAGATGAAAAAGCTCATTCTTGCGTCCGTTTCCGCGTTGGCCTTGCTTGGCGTCGCCGCCTGCAGTGACAGCGGCACGGATAATACCACCACCCAGAGCACCAACCCACCGGCCGAACAGCCGATGAAGCCGGCCACGCCGGAAGCAACGCCGCCGGCCGCAACGCCTCCGGCTACCGACAATTCGACCACGAAGAGCATCACACCCGAGAAGCCTGCCGAGCCGGCTCCGGCAACACCAGCTCCTGCGCCCGCGCAGTAGTCAGTAACGCAGTACTTCGTGTGATGAATGAGAAAGGCCGACTCACGTCGGCCTTTTTCATACTGTCCGAGCGCCGGGGCGACATCGCGCGTCAGCGCCGGACCGATTTGTCGTGCAAAGCCTGCGGCACTGTCCCGGCTTGATAGCAGGGGGCGGTGGCACTAAGAAGCAGGCCATGTCGATTTGGGATCGCCTCGGCGAATTCATCACTCGTGTTTCATCTTCAGCCTCGTCGGGTGTCGCCGACGTCGTCGAGGCCGTGCGCACGGTTTTCTCAGGCGATGCGGATCTGCGCCGGCGTGTCGCCTTCTCGGTGGCGATGATCGCGCTGTCGGCCAAGATGGCCAAGGCCGATGGCATCGTCACCCAGGACGAGGTGCGCGCCTTCCAGCAAATCTTCGACGTGCCGCCGAAGGAGACGCGCAATGTGGCGCGGCTGTTCCATCTCGCCCAGCGCGACGTGGCCGGTTTCGAGACCTATGCCGAGCGGATGGCGCAGATGTGCGGCTCGGGGCATTCCAACTGCGCGATGCTGGAAGACATACTCGACGGCTTGTTCCACATCGCCAAGGCCGACGGGCTGGTGCATGAGCGCGAAGGCCTGTTCCTGCATCGCATCGCCGAGATTTTCCGCATCGACGAGGCACATTACGAAAGCATCATGGCGCGGCACGTCAATCTGGGCGCCGGGGATCCCTATGTCGTGCTCGGCATCGAACGCGGTAAGCCGTTCGAAGAGGTCAGGAAGCGCTATCGAAAGCTGGTTTCCGACAATCATCCGGACCGGCTGATCGCGCGCGGCCTGCCGCAGGAATTCATCAAGATCGCGACCACCAGGGTGGCGGCGATCAATGCCGCTTATGAGATGATCGAGCGGGGCCTTCGCCACGCATGAGCGGTTTCCTGCCCGACGAGCCACGTGCCGAGGTCAGGGTATCGCCGAATTTCGGTCCGCGGCGCGAGCCACTCAAGCCTGAAATGATCGTGCTGCACTACACCGGCATGGCGACCGGCATCGGGGCCGAGGCGTGGCTGTGCGACCCGGCCAGCGAGGTGTCGTCGCATTATCTCGTCCACGAGAATGGCCACATCGTGCAAATGGTCAGGGAGAGCGACCGCGCCTGGCACGCCGGCAAGAGTTCGTGGTTCGGACGCGCCGACATCAATTCCTGTTCGGTCGGCATCGAGATCGTCAATCCGGGACATTCGCTGGGCTATCCCGGTTTTCCCAAGCGGCAGATCGACGCGGTGATCGGGCTGTGCAGGGGGATCGCCGGGCGGCATTCGATTGCCGCCGAGCGGGTGCTCGCGCATTCCGACGTGGCGCCGGGACGCAAAATTGATCCGGGCGAGAAGTTCCCCTGGCGGACGCTGTTCGAGGCCGGTGTCGGCCATCTGGTGGCGGCCGCACCCATCCGTCGAGGAGCCGTGCTCAGGCTCGGCGATACCGGCGGTGATGTCGAGGCGTTGCAGTCGATGTTGGCGCTCTACGGCTATGGCGTCGAGATATCGGGCATTTTCGACCTTCAGACGGAGGTCGTCGTCGAGGCGTTTCAGAGGCATTTCCGGCCGCGTAGAGTGGACGGCATTGCCGATGGCTCGACACTGCGGACGCTGCAAAACCTGCTTGCTTCCGTGAGGCGCTGACCTCCGGCAAGCCGCTCCCAAGCAACCCCTACCAATCTTTAAATTACAAGCTGTCACTCAAAGTGACTTGCCTGGCCTTGTTTGACACCAATTCGAGCGTCAAACGGCTGACGTGCAAGTTGTCGGACCCCCAAACCCCCGGATGTTCCGATATTGATTAAGCGATGCTGCGTGAACATCTTCACGCGGTTCAGACAGAACAGGATCACATGCAGAAATCGACCGTTTTAACGGCAGCTCTTGCTGCCGGCGTAATGACCTTTGCCTTCAGCGCGGCGCATGCCGCGCCATTCAGCCCGCGGGCCGATCAAGGGTTTGCCTCGGTACCCGCAAAAAGCGGCAAGACCACCCTGGCCAAAAGCGACAAGGCAAGCCACGACGCCAAGGCAACGAAGCGGGTTTCCGCCAAAGTGGAAAAAGCAAGCTGGTCCAAGCCCAAGAAGTCCACCGCCAAAAGGACGAAGCGCGGCCGCAAGACCGTCGACATGACGACAACGGCGTCGGTTGGTGTGAGGAAGGCGGCGGCATCGACGGCCGCGGTGGCCAGCAGCGGCCAGTATTCCGCAATCGTTGCCCGCTATGCGGCGATCGAAGGCGTGCCGGTGTCGCTCGCCACGGCGGTCATCAAGATCGAAAGCAACTACCGGCCCAACATCGTCGGCAGCGCCGGCGAGATCGGCCTGATGCAGATCAAGCCGGCAACAGCGCGGATGATGGGCTATAGCGGTTCCGCCAAGGGCCTGTTCGATCCCGATACCAACATCAAATACGGCATGAAATACCTCGCCATGGCGCGGAATCTCGGCGGTGGCACGACCTGTGGTACGATTCTGAAATACAACGCCGGGCACGCCGCAACGCGAATGAACCCGGTGTCGGCCGCCTATTGCGGCAAGGTCAAGGTGCAGATGGCCGCGCTTGGATCGCCCGCATAAGTCTGCTTTTTCGTTTGCGTTTTCGGACGTGAACCCCTTTATACGCCTTGCCAGCTGGCCGGGCGGCCGCACCCGCAAACGCCGAAAGGCCGCGGGTGAGGAAAGTCCGGGCTCCATGGAAACACGGTGCCGGTTAATGGCCGGCGGGGGCGACCCCAGGGAAAGTGCCACAGAAAGCAAACCGCCACGGTTCGGCTTTGCCGGATTCGGGGCAAGGGTGAAAGGGTGGGGTAAGAGCCCACCGCGCGACTGGCAACAGGAGCGGCACGGTAAACCCCACCGGGAGCAAGACCGAATAGGGGCGGTGCGAGGGGAAACCCTCGAGGGCTGTTTCCGGCCCACCGTCCGGGTAGGTTGCGTGAGGCGCATGGCAACATGCGCCCAAGATGAATGGCCGCCACGTTCTCGCACCGAAAGGGGCGAGGGCCATACAAAACCCGGCTTACAGGCCAGCTGGCAATTCTCTCCATGATATCGAAGAGAAGTCTTTGAGATCAGCAGGTTGCGCCCTCGGGCGCGCCTGGTGATTCAGGTTTGTTCGACGATCCGCCATGCAAGCCTGGACCGGCGATTGCTTGAAATTGGTGCGATTAAATCGTACCATGGATCGGCAAAATATATCGGGAGCCATCATGGGACAGGTCGATAAACGCAGCATAACGCTGTCGCCGGAATTGGCGCAGGCGGTGGACGATGTGGTCGCCGCCGGCGAATACGCATCGGCGAGCGAGGTAATCCGTGATGCGCTCAGGCAATGGAAAGACCGGCGCGACCTGCATGGCTACACCGTCGAGGAATTGCGCAAGCTGGTGCAGGAAGGGATCGACAGCGGCCCCGGTCGATTTGCGTCGATGGATGACATCAAGGCTGAAGCGCGGAGGCGCTGGCGATCCGACGACGGAGCATGAATTTGCTCCCCATCGTCCGGAACGCGCGCGCAGAAGACGATCTGATCGCGATCTGGCTTCATGTTGCACGCGACAGCGAGGCCGCAGCCGACCGGTTGCTCGATCGCATCGAGGCACGGTGGCAGCAACTGGCCACTTATCCCTTCTCAGGTGCGCCGCGTGACGATATTGCACCCGGCATCCGTCATCTGGTCGTTGGCGACTATCTCACCTTGTATCGCGTCGGTGACGGCGCGATCGAGATCATCCGCGTGCTGCACGGCCATCGCAACATAGAAGCCGATGATCTCGGCCAGTGAACGATTCGGTCAGCCGCTGATCTTGTCCAGCGATGTCTCGATCGCCTTCCAAAGCTCTTCCACTGGCTCGCAGCCGACCGAGAGGCGCACGAAACCGGCGGAAACCGCATCGCCTCGCTTCAAGCGCCGCTCGGCGGAGGTATGGACGCCGCCGAAGGATGTCGCGGCCTGGATCAGGTCGCAATTGTTGATGAAATCCTCGGCCTTGTCCTCCGAGGCGAGTTCGAAAGAGATCAGAAAGCCGAAGCGCTCCATCTGGGCGCGCGCGAGGTTGTGCGACGGATCGCTTTCCAGTCCGGGGAACCGCAGGCCGTTGATCGCCCGGTGGCCTTTCAGCCGCCGCGCGATCACTTCCGCCGAGGAACACATGCGATCGAAGCGCACGTCCAGTGTCTCCAGGCCGCGATGCACCAGCCAGGCTTCGAACGGACCGGGAATGCTGCCGGAAACCTCGCGCCAGCCGGTCACGGCGGCAATGATTTCGGCATTGCGGCTGGCGACATGGCCGAACAGCACATCGGAATGGCCATTGGGTGCCTTGGTGTCGGCGGCAACGACGATATCGGCGCCATGGTCGAGTGGGCGCTGGCCGAAGGGTGTCATCGTCGTGTTGTCGACCACCAGCAGCGCGCCGGCTTTGTGAACAGCGCCGGCTACGGCCGCGATGTCGCAGATATCCAGCCCCGGATTGGCAGGGGTTTCGACAAAGGCAAGGCGATATCCATCGAAGCCGCCATCGAGGAAGGTCGAGGTCGGCCTGACATCGTAGGTGATGCCAAGGGGCTTCAGGAAGCGTTCGGCCAAAGCCCGTGTCGTGTGATAGCCGTCCGAAGGCAGCAGGATGCGATCGCCGGCCTTGAGCACGGCAAAAAATGCTGCCGAGATCGCCGCCATTCCCGAAGGAAAGGCGACGCAGGGCGCGTCCTCCAGATGGGCCAGTATATGTTCGACCGCATCCCAGGTCGGGTTGCTGAAGCGGCCGTACTGGTTGAAACCGGTGGCGTCGCCGGGCGCGTGAAAAATGGCGGCCATGGTCAGGGGCAGAGGGATGGAATCGCCCGTGGCAAGCCCGCTGCTACGCAGATGGGATAGTGCCGCAGCGCGACTGTTCGCTGTTTCAGACATCGATTCTCAAACCCTTTGGTGACCGACCGGATGCGGCGAAACGCTATGCCGGGTAGCGCCTCGCGGCAAGGCGCGTCCGGTTGGGCCAGGCGGCTCTAAACGCTTCGTTAGGCTTAATAGAGCATAAACACGAGACGTGCCGTCAGGGCTGCTCTCATTGGTCGCGGCGTGCGTGTTTGTGAAGCCATCCCGTTGACGCCCATAGTACCCCATGATATCCCATTTAGACATCAAAGCCTTCGTTCCGCGTCAGGGTAAAGCGTACGCCAATCGGGCAGCCGCGGCGGCTGCGCGTTTGCCGTTTCTTGCCCGCGCGAACGGGGTTGGTACGGGGCGGGGAACGCGCCGCGGCGGCGCGTGCGAGACGATGAAGAGGGGTGCGGCGGCGCAAGCGGCTGTAGCGTTTAATGGACCGGTTTCTCTCGAACACGGTGAGCAGGATCGATGCGAAGGGACGGGTATCCGTTCCGGCGCATTTCCGTGCCGTTGTGCAGAAGCGCGGCTATTCGGAACTCTATGCCCTGCGCTGCCTCGATCTGCCGGCGATGGATGTCGGCGGGCTCGACCTGCTCGACCGCTACGAGCAGCGCATCGCACTCGAAGATCCCTTCCTGCAGACGGCGGACGATATGTCGTTCTTTTGCCATGGCGACGGAACATTCTTGAAACTCGATCAGGACGGCCGCATCACGATGAGCGATTTCATTCGCGAACACACCGGCATTTCGGCGGAAGTGACCTTTGTCGGACGCGGCAATTTCTTTCAGATCTGGGAGCCGGGACGACTTGCTTCCTATGGGGCGCAGGCGCGGGCCCGGCTTTTGCAGCTTCGGCAGGGGACGAAGGCTGGGGAGCGACCGGAATGACGGTGGGCCACGGCGATGACCTTTCTCACGCCGTAGATGGGCACGCCGTTGGCGGACCGGCCCGCCACATTCCGGTCCTCCTTGGCGAAGTGCTGGAAGCGCTGGCGCCGGCGGAGGGCGACACGATCATCGACGGCACGTTCGGCGCCGGCGGCTACGCCAGGGCCATCCTGGCGACGGGCGCCTCCGTGGTGGCGATCGACCGCGATCCGGATGCCATCGCCGCCGGGCGCGATCTCGAGGCGCGGTCGGGCGGTCGGCTGCGGCTGGTGCAGGCGCCGTTCTCCACGCTGGACGAACATGTCGAGAGTGCCGACGGCGTCGTGCTCGACATTGGTGTGTCCTCAATGCAGATCGATCAGGCCGAGCGTGGGTTTTCGTTCCGCGCCGACGGGCCGCTCGACATGCGCATGGCGCAGGCCGGTTTGAGCGCCGCCGACGTCGTCAACAGCTTCAAGCCGGGCGACCTTGCCCGCATCTTCGGCTTTCTCGGCGAAGAGCGTCATGCCGGGCGCATTGCCCGCATGATCGAGGCTCGCCGCGAAAAGCGCCCGTTCGAACGGACGCTGGAACTCGCCGACGCCATCGAGACGCATATCGGTCGTGCGCCGAAGGACAAGATCCATCCGGCCACGCGCGTCTTCCAGGCGCTGCGCATCTTCGTCAATGACGAGCTTGGCGAACTGGCCAAGGCCCTGTTCGCGGCCGAACGCGCGCTGAAGCCGGGCGGACGGCTCGCCGTGGTGACGTTCCATTCGCTGGAAGACCGCATCGTCAAGCGTTTCATCGCCGACCGGGCCGACGTCGCGACCGGCTCGCGTCACCTGCCCGAGGCTCATGCGCGCACCGCGACCTTCCGCAAGGCGGGTGGCGGCGTGACCGCCGGCGACGCCGAGGTGGCGGCCAATCCGCGCGCCCGTTCGGCTAGGCTGCGCGCGGCAATCCGCACCGAGGCGCCGGCGCGCGGCAGCGACTTTTCGATTTTCGGCCTTCCAAAGCTTCCCGGCATCGACCGTCCGGGGGAGAGGTAAGCACGTGTTTCGTACCAGCGACATCGTCCTGATAGCCGTCATGGTTGCGGCGGCTGCCCTTACCTACAAGGCCAAGCGCGAGGCCGAGGAACAATTGGCTTCAGTGCAGAAGATCCATGCGCAGATCCGCTATGAGGAGGACACGATCGACCTGCTCAAGGCCGACTGGAGCCTGCTCACCCAGCCATCGCGGCTGCAGAAGCTGGCCGAACTCTACAAGTCGCAGCTCGAACTCGAGCCGGTCAGCGCTCGCCAGATCGTCGGCATCGGCGACCTGCCGGCCAAATCCCTGGACATTCAGGACATCCTGTCCGGACGCCAGGGCGGCATGGCCGACAATTCCGACCAAGTACCTCCGGGCAGCAGGGATCCCGTGGTGACCGGAGGCATCGCCCAATGATCGGCAAACTGCTGAAGCGTCACGTCAGGACGGGTGAAGACGGATCGATCGTCGTCGAGGGCGCCCGCAAGGCGACCGGCGGCAAGGGCAGGACGCGCATCGTGATGACGATGGCGGTGTTCTTCGGTATCTTCTCGACCATTTCGGGACGCCTGGTCTATCTCGGCTTCCAGACCCCTGACATGTCGGGCGGCCCGCAAAGCCGGGTGACGGCATCGCGGCCCGACATTGTCGATCGCAACGGTGAAGTGCTGGCGACGGACATCAAGACGGCGTCGCTGTTTGCCGAACCGCGCCGCATCGTCGACGCCGACGAGGCGATCGAGAAGCTGTCGACGGTGCTTCCGGACATCGACTACGAGCAGACTTATCGCAAGCTGAAGAGCGGCGCCGGCTTTGTCTGGCTGCAGCGGCAGCTGACGCCCAAGCAACAGTCCGACATCATGCAGCTCGGCATTCCCGGCTTCGGTTTCCGCACCGAGAAGCGCCGCTTCTATCCGAGCGGCGAGACCTCGTCCTACATTGTCGGGCTTACCAACATCGACAACCAGGGCATCTCCGGCATGGAGAAATATGTCGATGAGCAGGGCTTGAGCGACCTGCAGGCATCGGGCCTCGCGGTTGCCAAGGATCTCAAGCCGGTGAAACTTTCGATCGATCTGCGCGTCCAGCACGTGGTGCGCGACGAGATTGCCGCCGGCCTGGAGCGCTATCGCGCCATGGGCGCTGGCGCCGTTGTGCTCAACGTCAAGACCGGCGAAGTAGTGGCCATGGCCTCGGTGCCGGATTTTGATCCGAACAATCCTTACAATGCACAGGACAAGGACAGGCTGAATCGGATGTCGGCGGGCCTCTACGAGATGGGCTCGACCTTCAAGAGCTTCACCTCCGCCATGGCGCTCGATTCGGGCAGGGCGACGATGGCGAGCCGCTTCGATGCTTCGCATCCAATCCGGGTCGGCCATCAGGCCATTCACGATTTCCACGGCAAGAACCGTGTGCTGTCGTTGCCGGAGGTGTTCCTCTATTCGTCCAACATCGGGTCGGCCAGGGAGGCCGAAATGGTCGGCATCGCGGGGCATCGCGAATTCCTGCATCGCCTTGGAATTTTGGACAAGATGCAGACCGAACTGCCGGAAGTCGCCCGCCCGACTGAACCGAAGGTCTGGAAACAGGTCAATTCGTTCACCATCGCCTTCGGTCATGGCGTGTCGACGACGCCGCTGCAAGCGGCTGTCGGCTGCGCCGCGCTGATGAATGGCGGCTTCCTGATGAACCCCACCTTCCTGATCCGTACACAGGAAGAAGCGATGGCGGTGGCCAAGAAAGTGGTCAGCGACAAGACGGTCGACGGCATGCGCTATCTCTATACGCTCAACGCCGAGAAGGGCTCGGCCAGAAACGCCAGAGTGCCCGGCTATCGCGTTGGCGGTAAGACCGGAACGGCCGAGAAGGTCATCAATGGCCGCTACTCGAAGGAATTGAATTTCAATACATTCGTCGCCGCCTTTCCGATGGACGATCCACAATACCTGGTGTTTACGATCGCCGACGCCCCGCACCCTGAAAAGCCTGGCATGACAGACGTCGCGGCCTCGAATGCGGGCGTTATGGCGGGCAACATTATCCGGCGTGCGGCTGCCATGCTTGGCGTGAAGCCAGATTTCAGCCATGAAAATGGTGCAACGCTGGTTTCCTATCAGTGATTCTTAGGGCGCGCCGGTAACTGCGCGCTATTTTGTTGCGGTGAACGGGACTCGATGAAGCTCAGAGATCTAGCCGGTATCCTGCCAGTCGAAGGAACAACTTCCGCCGATCTGGAGGTCATCGGGATTTCGTCGGATTCCCGCCAGGTAAAACCGGGCGTTGTCTTTTTTGCGCTCGCCGGAACTAAGGCCGATGGTGCCGTTTATGCCGCCGACGCCGCCGCGCGTGGTGCGGCGGCGATCGTGACGGGCAAGGGCGCCACCATTGCCGGGCTGTCGGTTCCGGTGCTGGCGGTCGGTGATCCGCGCCTGGCGCTGGCGCTGAGTGCGGCCCGCTATTTCGGCAAGCAGCCGCAGACCATGGTCGCGGTGACCGGCACCAGCGGCAAGACGTCGGTCGCCGCCTTCACCAGGCAGATCTGGGAGCAGGCGGGTTATGCCGCCGCTTCGATCGGCACCACCGGGGTGGTGGCGCCTGGCCGCAACGACTATGGCTCGCTGACGACGCCCGATCCGGTTGCCTTGCACCAGTTGCTGCGGGAATTGGCCGATGCCGGCGTCACCCACGCCTCGATGGAAGCCTCCAGCCATGGGCTCGACCAGCGCCGCCTCGACGGCGTGAAGCTGGCGGCCGGCGGTTTCACCAATCTCGGCCGCGACCATATGGATTATCATCCGACCATCGAGGACTATCACCGCGCCAAATTGCGCCTGTTCGACACGCTGCTGCCGAAGGGCGCGCCGGCTGTGATCTTTGCCGACGATCCATGGGCGGCACCGACGATCGAGGCGGCCCGGGCCGCCGGGCTCGAGGTGCTGACGGTCGGTCGCCATGGCGATTTCCTCAGGCTGAAGCGGGTCGAGCACGAGCGCCACCGCCAGCGCGCCGAGGTCGAGGCCGACGGCGTGCTCTACGAGATCGACCTGCCGCTGGCCGGCGACTTCCAGATATCGAACGCGCTGGTTTCGGCGGGGCTTGCCATTTCCACGGGAACACCCGTCGCCAAAGTCTTGATGGCATTGGAGAAACTGAAGGGCGCGCCGGGCCGCCTCGACCTCGTTGGCACCGCTACCAATGGCGCGCCGGTCTATGTCGACTATGCCCACAAACCCGACGCGCTGGAAAACGTGCTGGCCTCGGTGCGCCCATTCACCACCGGCCGCGTCATCGTCGTGTTTGGCTGCGGCGGTGACCGAGACAGAGGAAAAAGGCCGATCATGGGCGAAATCGCGACGCGGCTTGCCGATGTCGTCATCGTCACCGACGACAATCCGCGCTCGGAAGTGCCGGAAACGATCCGCGCCGCCATTCTCGCGGCTGCTCCCGGCGCCATCGAGATCGGTGACCGGCGCCAGGCGATCCACGAGGCGGTCGCCATGCTGCATGCCGGCGACACGCTGATCGTGGCCGGCAAGGGCCATGAAGAGGGCCAGACGATCGGCTCCGAGACCTTGCATTTCTCCGATCATGAGGAAGTTCGCGCAGCACTCGCGGAGCGCGCCGCATGAGCTTGCTGTGGACCACCGAGACGCTGGTTGCCGCCATGGACGGGCGGCCGCTCGGGCCGATGCCGGACGGCATATCGGGCATTTCGATCGACAGCCGCAGCCTGCAGCCGGGCGACGCTTTCTTCGCCATCAAGGGCGAGGCGATGGACGGCCATGACTTCGCGACCGCTGCCATCAAAGCCGGCGCCGGGGTGCTGGTGGTGGCCGAAGGCAAGCTGCCGTCGCTCGGCCGGCTGACGGCGCCGATCATCGTCGTCGAGGATGTGCTGGTCGCGCTGGAAAAGCTCGGGGTTGCGTCGCGCGCCCGCTCGAGCGCGAAAATCATCGCCGTGACCGGTTCAGCCGGCAAGACCACCACCAAGGAGGCGCTGCGCCACGTGCTGCAGGCCGTCGGCAAGGTGCATGCCTCGGCGCAGTCGTTCAACAACCATTGGGGCGTGCCGCTGACATTGGCGCGCATGCCCGCCGATTGCGATTACGCCGTGTTCGAAATCGGCATGAACCATCCCGGCGAGATACGGCCGCTGGTAAAGATGGTGAGGCCGCATGTCGCCATCGTCACCATGATCGCGGCCGCCCACCTTGGCTTCTTCCGCAACCTGGACGAGATCGCCAAGGCCAAGGCCGAGATTTTCGAAGGGCTGGAGCCTGAGGGCGCCGCCATTCTCAACCGGGACGATGCGCGCTTCAAGCTTCTCGACAAGATGGCGCAAGCCGCCGGTGTCGAGCACGTCTACGGTTTCGGCGAGAATGCGCGTTCGACCTTCAAGCTGGTCAAATGCGAACTGCATGCGGATCATTCCGACATCGCCGCCAGGATCAGCGGCCATGAGGTGACGGCGCGGATCGGTGCGCCCGGCCGCCACATGGTGCAGAACGTGTTGGCGGTGCTGGGTGCGGCGCATCTGGTCGGTGCAGATCTCGACAGAGTGGCACTCGCACTGGCCGATCTCTCGGCCGAGCGCGGGCGCGGCAAGCGCCATGTGCTGCGCCATCCCGGTGGCCCGACTTCGGGCCACCCGGGAGGACCGATCACGCTGATCGACGAGAGCTATAATGCCAATCCGGCATCGATGGCTGCCGCCATGGCATTGCTCAACGCGACGCCGGTGACCGGCGAGGGCCGCCGCATCGCCGTGCTCGGAGACATGCTCGAACTCGGCGACCATTCGGCCAAGCTGCATGCGGCTCTCGCCGACCTTATCGTTGGCACCGGCACGCAGACCGTCTTTCTCGCTGGCCCGGAAATGCGGGCGCTGGCCGAGATACTGCCCGGCGAGGTCGAGACGGAATACCGCGCCGGCGTCGAGGAGTTGAAGCCGGTGCTGCTTGCAGCCCTGAAACCGGGAGACGTGGTGATGATCAAATCGTCGAAGGGCATCGGTTTTGCAAAACTGGTCGATGCGCTGCTGGGCAAATTCCCGGCTGAATCGACAACCAGAAAACAGACCTAGGTCGGGGACCAAAAGCGCATGTTTACACTGCTCGTCGATTTTGCGGACAAGGTCTCGGTCTTCAATGTCTTCCGTTACATCACCTTCCGCACCGGCGGGGCGCTGATCACGTCGGCGCTGATCGTCTTCATCTTCGGGCCGACGATCATCAATTCGCTGCGGCTGCGGCAAGGCAAGGGCCAGCCGATCCGCGCCGACGGGCCGCAGACGCATTTCAAGAAGGCAGGTACGCCGACCATGGGCGGGCTGATGATCCTGTCGGGCATCATCGGCTCATCGCTTTTGTGGGCGAACCTGTCGAGCATCTATGTCTGGGTGGTGCTGCTGGTGACGCTGGGCTTCGGCTCGATCGGCTTCTATGACGACTACCTGAAGGTGACCAAGCAGTCGCATCTCGGCTTTTCCGGCAAGGCGCGGCTGGCGCTCGAATTTGTCATCGCCGGCATCGCCGCATGGGTGATCATGCATAACGGCCAGGCGCCGTTCTCCTCGTCGCTGACATTTCCCTTCGCCAAGGAATTCATCGTCAATCTCGGCTGGTTCTTCATTCCGTTCTCCTGCTTCGTCATCGTCGGCGCCGGCAATGCTGTGAACCTGACCGATGGCCTGGACGGACTGGCGATCGTGCCGATCATGATCGCGGCGGCCTCCTTCGGCGTCATCGCCTATCTCTCCGGCAACGCCGTCTTCGCCGAATATCTGCAGATCCATTTCGTGCCCGGCACAGGCGAACTGGCTGTCGTGCTTGGCGCGGTCATCGGTGCCGGCCTCGGCTTCCTCTGGTTCAACGCGCCGCCGGCGGCGATCTTCATGGGCGACACCGGCTCGCTGGCCATGGGCGGCCTGATCGGCACGGTGGCGGTCGCCACCAAGCACGAGATCGTGCTGGTCATCGTCGGGGGATTGTTCGTCGTCGAAATCCTTTCCGTCATCATCCAGGTCGGCTATTTCAAGATGACCGGCAAGCGGGTATTCCTGATGGCGCCGATCCACCATCATTTCGAAAAGCTCGGCTGGACCGAAAGCCAGGTGGTGATCCGCTTCTGGATCATCGCCGTCATCCTGGCTCTGGTCGGCCTGTCGACCCTCAAGCTGAGATAGGAGGCCGCTTGATCCCCGCCGCATCCTTTTCAGGCAAGCGCGTTTCGCTCTTCGGGCTCGGTGGCTCGGGGATCGCGACGGCGCGCGCGCTGATTGCGGGCGGAGCGGACGTGCTGGCCTGGGACGATAATCCCGAAAGCGTCGCCAAGGCCGCCGCCGCCGGGATCGCAACCGCCGATTTGCGCGGGGCCGACTGGGCCAAGTTCTCGGCTTTCGTGCTGTCGCCGGGCGTGCCGCTGACGCATCCCAAGCCGCACTGGACGGTGGAGCTGGCGCGCGGTTCCGGTGTCGAGATCATCGGCGACATCGAACTTTTCTGCCGCGAACGGATGCTCGGCGCGCCAACGGCGCCCTTCATTGCCATCACCGGCACCAACGGCAAGTCGACGACGACCGCGCTGACCGCGCACATCCTGAAAGCAGCCGGGCGCGACACCCAGATGGGCGGCAATATCGGCCGCGCGGTGATGACACTTGATCCGCCGCGGCCCGATCGGCACTATGTGGTCGAATGCTCGTCGTATCAGATCGACCTCGCCCCCTCGATCGACCCGACGGCCGGTATCCTGCTCAACCTGACGCCCGACCATCTCGACCGCCACGGCACCATGCAGCACTACGCCGCGATCAAGGAGCGGCTGGTGGCCGGCAGCGAGACGGCGATCGTCGGCATCGACGATTCCTGGTGCGCGCAGATCGCCGAACGGCTGGAGCGAGCGGGGCGGCATGTCATCCGCATTTCCAAGCGGCTGCCGCTGACCGACGGCTATTTCGCCGACGGCGGCGATCTGATGGAGGCCGTGCACGGCCGCTACAGCCGTGTCGCATTCCTTGAAGGCATCGGCTCGCTGCGCGGCCAGCACAATGCGCAGAACGCGCTGGCTGCGGTCGCCGCCTGCCTCAAGGTCGGACTGGAGCTTGGCGAAATCCAGTCAGGGCTGGAAAGCTTTCCCGGCCTCGCGCATCGGATGGAGCAGGTCGGCCGCAAGGACCATGTGCTGTTCATCAACGATTCCAAGGCGACCAACGCCGATGCGGCGGCACCGGCTTTGTCGAGCTTTGCGCGCATCTACTGGATTGCCGGCGGCCTGCCCAAGGAAGGCGGCATCGAGCCGTTGCGCGGGTTCTTCCCGCGCATCGCCAAGGCCTATCTGATCGGCGAGGCCGCGCCTGCCTTTTCGGCGACGCTGGGTGAGGCCGTGCCCTATGAGATTTCAGGCACGCTGGCCGCGGCGGTCGAGCACGCCGCACATGATGCGGCGCAGGACGACAGCAGCGAGGCGGTGGTGCTGTTGTCGCCGGCCTGCGCGAGTTTCGACCAGTTCAAGAATTTCGAAGTCCGCGGCGAAGCCTTCAGGCAAGCTGCGAATGCTATCGAGGGTATGAAACCCATCGGAGGGGCACGATAATGCAGAGCCGTCTCGACAAAAGCCCGGTTGCGACCTGGTGGTGGACGATCGATCGCTGGTTCCTGGCAGCGTTCCTGTCGTTGATGGGGCTCGGCATCGTGCTGTCCTTCGCCGCCAGCCCGGCGGTGGCCGAACGCATCGGTCTCGACAGTTTCCACTTCGCCACCAGGCAGATCATCTTCACGGTGCCGGCGCTCGGCGTGATGCTGGCCGTGTCGTTCCTCGATTCCAGGCAGATCCGGCGCATGGCGCTGATCATGCTGTGCCTGATGCTGGTGCTGATGGTGGCGGTGCTCTACATCGGCGTCGAGGTGAAGGGGGCGCGCCGTTGGGTGTCGCTTGCCGGCCTGTCGATCCAGCCCTCGGAATTCCTCAAGCCCGCCTTCGTCATCATGTGCGCCTGGCTGTTTGCCGAGCACAAGCGCCAGCCCGACATTCCGGGCAATCTGTTCGCCATGCTGTTGCTGGTGCTAGTCGTGTCGCTGCTGGTGGCGCAACCGGACCTCGGCCAGACCATGCTGACGACCGGCACCTGGGGCATCATGTTCTTCATGGCGGGGCTGCCATGGCTGTGGATCGTCGCGCTGGGTGCCGCTGGCGTCGGCGGTGTCTTTGCCGCCTATACGGTGTTTCCGCACGTTGCCTTGCGCATCGACAAGTTCCTCACCGGCGAAGGCGACACGTTCCAGGTCGACATGGGGCGCGAGGCGCTGATCAATGGCGGCTGGTTCGGCGTCGGGCCGGGCGAGGGCACCGTCAAGCGGGTCATTCCCGACAGCCATGCCGACTTCGTCTTCTCGGTCGCCGGCGAAGAGTTCGGGCTGATCATGTGCTTCTTCATCATGTCGATCTTCGCGTTCATCGTGCTGCGCGGCCTCAACACGGCGCTGAAGGAGCATGACGATTTTACCCGCTATGCGGTCGGCGGCCTGGTCACCGTGTTCGGCCTGCAGGCTGTCATCAACATGTGCGTCAACCTGCAGCTTGTACCGGCCAAGGGCATGACGCTGCCGTTCATCTCCTATGGCGGCTCCTCGCAGATCGCCATCGCCATCTCGATGGGCATGGTTCTGGCGCTGACACGCAAGCGGCCCGAAAAGCGCAAGCAGATGGGCTTTGGCCTGTCGCAGCGCGCCGTGCCGGCGGAGTGATATGGCCAGAGGCGTCATCCTTCTCGCGGCGGGCGGAACCGGTGGGCATCTTTTCCCGGCCGAGGCGCTGGCGCATGAGCTGAACGGGCGCGGCTGGTTGGTGCATCTGGCGACCGACGACCGTGCCGAGCGGTTTGCCGGCCATTTCCCGGCGGCAGCCATCCATCCGATCCAGTCGGCAACGATGGGTTCGAAAAATCCCTTTGCCCTGCTTGGTGCCTTCTGGAAAATCTGGCGCGGCGTGCGTCAGGCTTCCGCCATCATCGCCAGGATCAAGCCGGATGCGGTGGTTGGCTTCGGCGGCTATCCGACCTTGCCGCCGCTCTACGCGGCGACACGGCGCAAGGTGCCGACCCTGATCCATGAGCAGAATGCGGTGATGGGCCGCGCCAACCGGGCGCTGGCCGGCCGTGTCGATGCGATCGCCGGCGGCTTCCTGCCGCAGGACACCAGTGCCATCGGCGCCAAGACGGTGACGACGGGCAATCCGGTCAGGCCCGCCGTGCTGGAAGCGGCCAAGACGGCTTATGCGGCGTCGGCCGGGGAACAGCCGTTCCGCCTGCTGGTGTTCGGCGGCAGCCAGGGCGCCCAGTTCTTTTCCGACGCAGTGCCGGGGGCGGTCGCGCTGCTTTCCGATGCCCAGCGCAAGCGGCTTGTGATCACGCAGCAGGCGCGCGCGGACGACGTGGCGCGCGTCAAGGCCGCTTATGCCGCCCTTGGCGTCGCTGTCGAGGTCTCACCCTTCTTCACCGACATGGCGGCACGTATGGCGGCCGCGCATCTGGTGATCTCGCGCTCCGGCGCTTCGACCGTCTCCGAGATCGCCGTCATCGGCCGGCCGGCGCTGCTGGTGCCTTACCCGTACGCGCTTGATCACGACCAGGCGGCGAACGCGGCGGCCCTTGCCGCCGCCGGCGGTGGCGAGGTGCACCCGCAATCCTCGCTTTCGCCCGAACGGATCGCAGCGCTCATCGGCGGGCTGATGGACGCCCCCGAGCGGCTGGCGGCGATGGCGGCTGGCGCGAAATCGGCCGGCAGGCCGGACGCGGCACGGTTGCTCGCCGATCTCACAGAGGCTATTGCGTCCAAAAAAGCCGTTTCGGATTTCAGGGAAGGGACGCACGCATGAAGATGCCGGAGACCATCGGCCTTGTGCATTTCATCGGCATTGGCGGCATCGGCATGAGCGGCATTGCCGAAGTGCTGCACAATCTCGGCTACAAGGTGCAAGGCTCCGACCAGGCCGAGAGCGCCAATGTCCAGCGGCTGCGCGACAAGGGCATCGAATGCTTTGTCGGCCACAAGGCCGAAAATCTCGGCGATGCCGAGGTTGTGGTCGTCTCGACGGCGATCAAGAAATCCAATCCGGAACTCAAGGCCGCGCGCGAAAAGCTGCTGCCGATCGTGCGCCGGGCCGAGATGCTGGCCGAACTGATGCGCTTCCGACAGGCGGTGGCCATCGGCGGCACGCATGGCAAGACGACGACGACCTCGATGGTGGCGACCTTGCTCGATGCCGGCGGGCTCGATCCGACCGTCATCAACGGCGGCATCATCAACGCCTATGGCACCAATGCCCGCATGGGCGACGGCGAATGGATGGTGGTCGAGGCCGACGAGAGCGACGGCACCTTCCTGAAGCTGCCGGCCGAGATCGCGGTCGTCACCAACATCGATCCCGAGCATCTCGATCACTATGGCAGTTTCGACAAGGTGCGCGAGGCGTTCCGCCAGTTCGTCGAGAACGTGCCGTTCTACGGTTTTGGCGTGATGTGCACCGATCATCCCGAGGTGCAGGCGCTGGTCAGCCGCATCGAGGACCGCCGCATCGTCACCTATGGCGAGAACGCGCAAGCCGATGTGCGTTTCACCAACCACCGCATGGCGGGTGCCATTTCGGAATTCGACGTGGTGATCCGTGACCGCAAGACCGGCGGCCAGACGACCATAGCAGGCCTGCGCCTGCCGATGCCCGGCCGTCACAACGTCTCCAACGCGACCGCCGCCATCGCCGTCGCGCATGAGCTTGGCCTGTCGGCCGAGGCGATCAAGAAGGGCCTGTCGTCCTTCGCCGGCGTCAAGCGCCGCTTCACCCATACCGGCTCGTGGAACGGCGTCGATGTGTTCGACGATTACGGCCACCATCCGGTCGAGATCTCGGCGGTGCTGAAGGCGGCGCGCAGCGCCACCAAGGGTCGCGTCATCGCCATTGCGCAGCCGCATCGCTTCACCCGGCTGCATGATCTGTTCAACGAGTTTTCCGCTTGCTTCAACGACGCCGACACGGTGATGGTGGCACCGGTCTACGCGGCCGGCGAGGAGCCGATCGACGGCGTCAGCTCGGACGCGCTGGTATCGCGCATCCGCGCCGGCGGCCATCGTGACGCGCGCTACATCGAGGGGCCGGCGGCAATCGCGCCCATCATCCGCGATCTGGCCAAATCAGGCGATTTCGTCGTCTTCCTTGGCGCCGGCAACATCACCCAATGGGCCTATGCGTTGCCCAAGGAGCTTGGCGGGACGGTCTCATGATGCACGGCCAGGCCCTGATCGACAAACTTGGCGACCGGCTTGCCGGCCTGCGCGGCCGTATGACGCCGAATGCCGAGATGGACAAGATCACCTGGTTCCGTGCCGGTGGCCTGGCGGAAGCGTTGTTCCAGCCGGCCGATGAGGAGGACCTCGCCGCGTTCCTCAAAGCCGTTCCGGAGGAAATACCGCTGACCATCGTCGGCGTCGGTTCGAACCTTCTGGTCCGCGACGGCGGTATTCCGGGCTTTGTCGTCAGGCTTTCAGCCAAGGGGTTTGGTGAAGCGGAAGTCATTTCGCCGATCAGGATCAAGGCCGGCGCGGCCACGCCTGACAAGCGCGTCGCCGCGGTGGCGCTCGAGGCAGGCATTGGCGGCTTTCATTTCTACCATGGCATTCCGGGCGCCATCGGCGGCGCGCTGCGGATGAATGCCGGTGCCAATGGCGTCGAGACGCGCGAGCGCGTCGTCGAGGTACGCGCGCTCGACCGCAAGGGCAATGTGCAGACGCTGAGCAATGCCGATATGGGTTATGCCTACCGTCATTCGGCGGCACCTGCCGGGCTGATCTTCACCTCGGCCGTGTTCGAAGGCTTTGCCGAGGACAAGGCGGCGATCAAGGCGGCGATGGATGCCGTGCAGAACCACCGCGAGACCGTGCAGCCGATCCGCGAGAAGACCGGCGGCTCGACCTTCAAGAATCCGGAAGGCACATCGGCCTGGAAGGAGATCGACAAGGCTGGCTGCCGCGGCCTGATGATCGGTGGCGCGCAGATGTCGCCGATGCATTGCAACTTCATGATCAACACGGGAACCGCGACCGGCTACGACCTTGAATATCTCGGCGAGACGGTGCGCACGCGGGTGCTGGAGAATTCCGGTATCCGGCTGCATTGGGAAATCCAGCGCATCGGCAATTTCCGGCCGGGACATGCCGTCCAGGAGTTTCTCGGGCAGCTTCTCTAGCCCGCCTTGAAGTTCATGTGATGCATGAACTTCAAAAGGTTCGAAACGGCTCGCGGCCGTTGCCGCAAAGACTCAACGACACGCTTTTCGCATCCATTTTCTCAGAAAGTGAATCTCTCGGAATCGTAAGCACTTGCCAGTGAATCAACTCTCTGATTCTCTGCTCGAAAGCGTTTCCTGATTTGAGTCGTTCGACGCGTTACCCGCGTTTTTCCGTCTGGGGGGCAACCTGCCGGGAGACTCGGACTCAATGTTGCGGAAAATCTTGGTTTTTGGTCCGCCGTGAGAGGGGATACCGGGGAATGAAAAGCAAGCATGTGGCTGTCCTGCTGGGTGGTTTTTCGTCCGAGCGGCCCGTGTCTTTGTCTTCGGGGAAGGCTTGCGCCGATGCGCTCGATCAGGAGGGCTACCAGGTCACCCGCGTCGATGTCGGGCGCGATGTCGGCTCCGTGCTTGCCGAACTCAAGCCCGATGTCGTCTTCAACGCGCTGCATGGCCCTTTTGGCGAGGACGGTACCGTCCAGGGCATCCTCGAGTATCTCGGCATTCCCTACACCCATTCCGGCGTGCTCGCCTCGGCTTTGGCCATGAACAAGGAGCAGGCCAAGCGGGTTGCCAAATCGGTCGGTGTTCCGGTCGCCGAATCGAAGGTTGCCAGCCGCTTCGCCATTCAGAACAAGCACCCGATGAAGCCGCCCTATGTGGTCAAGCCGGTCAATGAGGGTTCGAGCTTCGGCGTCGTCATCGTGCATGAAGGCCAGTCGCATCCGCCGCAGGTGATCGGCTCGTCCGAATGGAAATATGGCGATACCGTCATGGTCGAGCGCTACGTCCATGGCCGTGAGCTGACCTGCGCGGTGATGGGCGATGTGGCGCTGGGGGTCTGCGAAATCATCCCGACCGGCCATTCCTTCTACGACTATGATTCAAAATATGTCGCTGGGGGATCAAAGCACGAATGCCCCGCAAAAGTTTCACCGAATATTTACCAAAAAATACAAACACTGGCGCTCAAGGCTCACCAAGCGATCGGCTGTCGGGGCGTTTCCCGGTCGGACTTCCGTTATGACGATCGGCATTCCGAAAACGGCGAGATTGTATGGCTCGAGGTCAACACCCAGCCGGGTATGACGCCGACGTCCTTGGTGCCTGAAATCGCCGCCCAGGCCGGGCACTCGTTTGGCGATTTGTTGAGTTGGATGGTGGAGGACGCTTCGTGTCTGCGTTGAAATGGGGACAAGGTAAGGAGAGGGGCGCGGCCGAGCCGACGCTGTTCGGCCTGCCGTTGTCATCAGGCCATTTCGTGCTGCCGCGCGTGCTTCGCCGTCCGGTGCGCATTCTGGCGCGCCTCGGTGTCGGGGAGTTCCAGGCGCCGCGCTTTTCCGCTGCCATGATGTCGGCCGTGCTGATCGCCTCGAGCGGAGCCTATGGCGCCTATCTCGGCGGCCATATCGACGGCATCGTCCAGAGCATCACTGCCCGTACTGGCTTTGCCGTCGATCAGGTCAAGGTGGTCGGCAACCGCCAGACCTCGGAGATCGATATCCTCGACAGGCTCGAACTCGACGGCTGGACATCCCTGATCGGCTTCGACGCCGAGGCCGCGCGGGAGCGCATCGACACCCTGCCGTGGATCGAGGTCGCGGCGGTGCGCAAGGTTTATCCGCACACGCTGGAAGTGCGTGTCGAGGAGCGCGCCGCCTTCGCGCTCTGGCAGCAGGGTGATGAGCTGTCCGTCATCGAGAAGGATGGCGCCGTGATCGCGCCGTTCTCGGGCGGCAAGCAGGTGCTGCTGCCGCTGCTGATCGGCACTGGCGCGCCTGCGAGCGCGCCTGACTTCCTGGCCAAGATCGAAAAATATCCAGATCTCGCGGATCGGATCAAAGGCTATATCCGCGTGGGTGAGCGGCGTTGGGACCTGAAGCTGGACAATGGCATCACCATTAAGCTTCCCGAGGACGGCGAGGATCAGGCGCTCGCCGAACTCGTCAAGATGGACCATGACATGGGCCTGTTGTCGCGCGATATCGCCGCCGTCGACATGCGCCTGACCGACCGGCTGGTCGTGCAGTTGACGCCCGAGGCGGCGACGCAGCGCGAAGCCGCACTCAACGAAAAACCCAAGAGCCTGAAGCGCAAGCCGGAGACGAAGATATGAGCTGGCTTGGCGGTCATGGCGATGCCTCGTCACGCCGGTCCGGCACCTTGACGGTGCTGGATGTCGGTTCGAGCAAGGTCTGCTGCATGGTGGCCAAGCTGAAGCCGAGCGATGACGGCAAGCTGCTGCGTGGCCGTTCGCACCGGATCCAGGTGATCGGCATCGGCCATCAGAAGTCACAAGGCGTGAAGTCGGGCGTCGTCGTCGATCTCGACCGCGCCGAGCATGCCATCCGCCTTTCCGTCGACGCGGCCGAGCGCATGGCCGGGCTGACCGTCGATTCGCTGATCGTCAACATGACAGCCGGCCGGCTGAAGAGCGAAGCCTTCTCGGCAACCATCAACCTTGGCGGCCACGAGGCCGACGAGGCCGACATCAAGCGCGTTCTCGGCGCCGGCGCCAAGCAGGCGCTGAAGGCCGAGCGCGAGGTGATCCATTCGCTTCCGGTCGGCTTCTCGCTGGATGCCGAACGCGGCGTGCGCGATCCGCGCGGCATGGTCGGCGACGCACTCGGCGTCGACATGCATGTGCTGACCGGCGACGCCGCTCCGATGCGCAACCTGGAGCTTTCCATCAACCGTTCGCATCTGTCGGTCGAGCGCATGGTGGCGACGCCCTATGCCAGCGGGCTGGCGGCCCTGGTCGACGACGAACTGGAAATGGGCGCGGCCTGCATCGACATGGGCGGCGGCACGACGACGATCTCGGTGTTTTCGGAAGGCAAGTTCGTCCATGGCGATGCCATCGCCATCGGCGGCAATCACGTCACGCTTGACATGGCCAAGGGGCTTTCGACCTCGCTCGATGCCGCCGAGCGGCTGAAGGTGATGCATGGCTCGGCGCTGCCGGGTAGCGCCGACGACCGCGACCTGATCTCGATCCAGCCGATCGGCGACGATGGCGACGTGCCTTTGCAGATCCCGCGCTCGGTGATGACGCGCATCGTGCGCGCCCGTATCGACGAGACGCTGGAACTGCTGCGCGACCGGCTGAACAAGTCCGGCTACGGCAATGCGGTGGGCAAGCGTGTCGTTCTGACCGGCGGCGCCAGCCAGCTTGCCGGCCTGCCGGAGGCGGCGCGCCGCATTCTGGGACGCAATGTGCGCATCGGCCGTCCGCTCGGCGTGGCCGGCCTGCCGGAAGCGGCGAAGGGGCCGGCCTTCTCGGCCGCGGTGGGGCTTCTGATCTATCCGCAGATGGCGAGCTTCGAGAGCCATCCGGCGAAAGGAATTTCCGGTCTCAGAATGACCGGAACGGGCGGAAAACTGCATCGCATGAGTCAGTGGTTGAGAGACAGTTTCTAATTGACGGGGACAGCCCCATAGGCGGCCGCGGCGGCGAAGCGGCGTGAAAGGCAAAGGACGGAGACAATGACCATCAATCTGCAAAAGCCGGACATCACCGAGCTAAAGCCACGCATCACCGTGTTCGGTGTCGGCGGCGGCGGCGGCAATGCCGTCAACAACATGATCACCGCCGGTTTGCGCGGTGTCGAGTTCGTGGTGGCCAACACCGACGCGCAGGCGCTGACCATGTCGAAGGCAGGCCGCCTGATCCAGCTTGGGGCGCATGTCACCGAAGGCCTCGGCGCCGGCTCGCAGCCGGAAGTCGGCCGTGCGGCGGCGGAAGAGTGCATCGATGAGATCCTCGATCACTTGACCAACACCCATATGTGCTTCGTCACCGCCGGGATGGGCGGCGGCACCGGTACGGGTGCTGCTCCGGTCGTTGCCCGCGCCGCGCGCGAAAAGGGCATCCTCACCGTCGGCGTCGTCACCAAGCCGTTCCATTTCGAAGGCCAGCGCCGCATGAAGACCGCGGACTTCGGCATCGAGGAACTGCAGAAATGCGTCGATACGCTGATCGTCATCCCTAACCAGAACCTGTTCCGGCTGGCCAATGACAAGACCACCTTCGCCGACGCCTTCGCCATGGCCGACCAGGTGCTCTATTCCGGTGTTGCCTGCATCACCGACCTGATGGTCAAGGAAGGCCTGATCAATCTCGACTTCGCCGACGTCCGTTCCGTCATGCGCGAGATGGGCAAGGCGATGATGGGGACCGGCGAAGCTTCGGGCGAGGGCCGCGCGATGGCCGCCGCTGAGGCGGCGATTGCCAACCCGCTGCTCGACGAGACCTCTATGAAGGGCGCCAAGGGCCTGCTGATCTCGATCACCGGCGGCCGCGACCTGACGCTGTTCGAGGTCGACGAAGCGGCAACCCGTATCCGCGAGGAGGTCGATCAGGACGCCAACATCATCCTGGGCGCCACCTTCGACGAGGAACTCGAAGGCGTCATCCGCGTCTCGGTGGTTGCCACCGGTATCGACAAGTCGGCGGCGGAAATCGCCGCCGCGCCGATCTCGATCCGCACGGTGCCTCCGAAGCCAGCCAGCCGCCCGGCCGTTGCCGCGGTGGAAAACCGCCCGGCGCCGGTCCAGCAGACCGCCTACGAACCGCGTGCCATCGACCCGGTCGCCGAAGCCATCCAGCTGGCTGAAGCCAATGCCGCGGCCATGGCACAGGCGCGCCCGGCTCCGGCTCACGCTGAAGACTTCCGCCCGCAGAGCAAGATCTTCCAGGCGCCGCCAGCTCAGCCGATGCCGCAGCCCGTGGTCCAGCAGACGCAGCCGGCTCCGCAGCCGCGCGAGATGCTGCGCGAAGCCCCGCAGCCGGTTGCCATGGCGCCGCAGCGTATGCCGCGCGTCGAGGACTTTCCGCCCGTCGTCAAGGCCGAGGTGGATGCCAAGAGCCGCCCGGCCGACCACGAGAACAACAGCGGACCGATGGGCCTGCTGAAGCGCCTGACCAACGGATTGACCCGCCGCGAAGAAGAGCCTGCGCGGCTGCAGCCGGCGCAGCCGCGCGAACCCAAGCTGCGCCAGGCCGCACCCGAAGTGCGCCGTCTTGCCAGCCAGGACGCGCAGCTCTACGCACCGCGCCGTGGCCAGCTCGACGACCACGGCCGTCTTACACCGCAGGTGAGGGCGACTCAGGAAGACGATCAGCTGGAGATTCCGGCGTTCCTGCGCCGCCAGGCCAACTGACTGGTAAACGGACTGTAACGATTGTTAACAGGCAAGCGAGGAATCGCTTGCCTGTTAACGTTTTAAGTTGTGTGATTTCAATCACTTACAAAGTCGTGCCTGCTTCAGTTCGCGGTTACACGGAGTAAGAAACCGTGATTTGGAGTCTCCCTGACGGGACATTATCTTCGCTGCCTACCATCGTCGGTTTGCCGGGATTTCGGGGGAAGTGACCCTGCCTGCCGATTCACACAAGAGCCGCGCCCTCGGGCTGGAGAAGCGGACCTAGGCATTACGGGCTTATGGGGATTGTCTTGCACGACTATCAGACGACATTGAAGACGCGCGCGTCGCTTACCGGCACCGGCGTCCACAGCGGCAAGGAAGTGTCCATCAGCTTCGTGCCGGCGGATGCCGACACCGGCGTCGTTTTCCAGCTTTTCGACGGTGCAGAGCAGGGCCGCGAGTTCCGCGCCCTGGTCTCGGAAGTCGGCGCCACCGACCTATGCACGATGCTTGGTGATCCCGCTGGCGAACACATCGCCACGGTCGAGCACATCATGGCGGCGCTGTTCGGGGTCGGCATCGACAATGTCGCCATCGAGATCGATGGTTCCGAGGTTCCGATCTTCGACGGCAGCGCCATGGCGTTCGTCGAAGCGATCGACCAGGCCGGCATCGAGACGCTGTCGGTCAAGCGCCGCTATATCAGGGTCATCAAGCCGGTCCGCATCGAGAACGGCGCCTCCTGGGCGGAATTCAGACCCTATGACGGCACCCGTTTCGAGATCGAGATCGACTTCGAAAGCCCGGCTATCGGCCGTCAGCTGTTTGCGTCCGACCTCAATGCCGATATCTTCCGCCGCGACATCGCGCGCGCCCGCACCTTCGGCTTCATGAAGGATGTCGAGCGGCTGTGGGCCGCCGGCTACGCGCTCGGCTCCTCGCTGGAGAATTCGCTGGTGATCGGTGACGACAACCGCGTCATCAACATGGGCGGCCTGCGCTATCCCAACGAATTCGTGCGCCACAAGACGCTGGACGCCATGGGCGACCTAGCGCTGGCCGGCGCCCGCTTCATCGGCTGCTTCCGTTCCTATCGCGGCGGTCACAGGATGAATGCCGCGGCTCTGCGCCGGCTGCTGTCCGACCGCACCGCGTTCGAAATCGTCGAGACGACACGTCGCGAGCGCGGCCGCAGCGCCGAGATGAACGCCGTCAACGCACCGCTCTACGCGCCCTGGATGATCTGATTTTTTTCATTTCTAGGGTTCCGTGGCGAGCGGCCGGTGTTGCACGAATGCACCACCTGTCGGTGAAATTGCACCGATATTCAAGCTGTGTCCGGCCGCCATAAAAATGCGCGATTGGCCGGAGATAGCGTTGCCGGGCAAGGCGGTAATGGTTTATGGCTGCTGCCGTCGATTAGTGCATGGCGCTCAAAAGTGGGGACCAGTTTTGAGACAACGGCGTGCAGCGGACATTAAAATAACGCCGAAAGGGCGGAATCCAATCATGTTCTTCAAGCGAGTCGGTCAATTGAAAGCGCCGCGGAGGGCTGTTTTCCTGGCGCTTTCGGTGGTTGTTCCATCGCTCTTCCTGTCGGCCTGCATGTCGTCGGAGAAAGATATCGACCTGTCGACCTATGTCGACCAGACCGAGCCGGCCGATGTTCTCTACAATCAGGGCCTCGCCAATCTCAACGCCGGACGCCTGCAAGAGGCTAGCCGCAAGTTCGACGCTGTCGACCGCCAGCACCCCTATTCGGAGTGGGCCCGCAAATCGATGGTGATGGGCGCTTTCGCCGACTATCGCCAGGGCAATTACGACGAGGCGATCGGCTCGGCCAAGCGCTATCTCACGCTCTATCCGTCGACCGATGACGCCGCTTACGCGCAGTACATCATCGGCTTGAGCTATTACCGCCAGATCAAGGACGTGACGCAGGACCAGAAAGAAGCGCGTCAGACCGTTCAGACGATGCAGGATCTGGTGACGCGCTGGCCGACATCGGAATATGTCGACGACGCCAAGGAAAAGATCCGCTTCGCCAACGATCAGCTGGCCGGCAAGGAAATGCAGATCGGCCGCTACTATCTCGAGCGCCGCGAATACATCGCCGCCGTCAAGCGCTTCCGCACCGTGGTGGAGACCTATTCCAACACGCGCCATGTCGAGGAGGCGCTTGCCCGCCTGACCGAAAGCTATTACGCGATGGGCCTGACCTCCGAGGCGCAGACCGCCGCCGCAGTGCTCGGCACCAATTATCCTGACAGCCAGTGGTACAAGGATTCCTACAAGCTCCTGCAGAGCAATGGGCTTGCACCGCGCGAAAATGCCGGGTCGTGGATATCCAAGGCCGGGAAGATGATCACCGGCGCCTGACCCCAAGCAAGCTCGCGGGCTTCGCCAACGCGCCGTCTGCTTGGTTTTTCTTTGTTTGTCGGACCGAAGCGCACGAAGCGCTTTTTCGGATTGATCCGATGCTCAAACAAAAAGATAGTGCGGCGCTGCGGCTGCAAATGGTCGCGTGCCGTTCTAGATTCGGGTTCTGATGCTTTCCAGACTGTCGATCCGCGATATCGTCCTGATCGAGAAGCTGGATATCGACTTCCAGCCGGGTCTTTCGGTGCTGACCGGCGAAACCGGCGCCGGCAAATCCATCCTGCTCGATGCCTTGTCGCTGGCGCTCGGCGCGCGCGGCGACGCATCGCTGGTGCGCCATGGGGCGGCGCAAGGCCAGGTCATCGCGGTCTTCGACGTGCCGCGCAACCATCCGGCCCGCACGCTGCTTGCCGACAACGCCATCGAGGATGACGGCGACATCATCCTGCGCCGCTTGCAGACGGCGGATGGCCGCACCCGCGTTTTCGTCAACGATCAGCCTTCGAGCGTGACCTTGATGCGTGATGTCGGCCGTGCACTGGTCGAGATCCATGGCCAGCACGATGAACGCGCTTTGGTCGATCCCGGCGCGCACCGCGAGGTGCTCGACGCTTTCGGCGGTCATCTCGGCGCCGTCCGCTCGACGGGCGAGGCATGGCGGCACTGGCGTGCCTGCGAGCAGGAGCTGTCGCGACACCGCGCCAAGGTGGCGGCGGCCGCGCGCGAGGCCGACTATTTGCGGGCTGCGGTGGCGGAACTGACGAAGCTCGATCCGCAGCCGGGTGAGGAGACGGACCTTGCCGAATTGCGCGCGTCGATGATGCGGGTGGAGAAGATCGCCTCGGAAATCCATGATGCGCAGGATGTGCTGTCCGGTCCGTCCTCGCCTTTGCCGCAACTGGCGAGCCTGCTGAGGCGGTTGCAGCGCAAGGTGACGGAGGCGCCGGGCTTGCTCGATGAAGTGGTCAAGTCACTGGACGAGGCGATGCTGTCGCTCGACGCGGCGCAATCGGGCGTCGAGGCCGCGCTGCGCGCCACCGAATATGATCCGCAGCGGCTTGAGAAGGCGGAAGAGCGGCTGTTTTCGCTGCGCGCCGCCTCGCGCAAGCATAGCGTCGCCGTCGACGACCTGGCGCAGCTGCGCGACACGATGGTTGCCGATCTTGCCGATCTCGACGCCGGCGAGGAGCGCCTGCACGGGTTGGAAAAGCAGGCCGGAGCGGCGCGCGAGACATACGACATCGCCGCCGCGCAGCTGTCCTCGCTTCGTCATGCGGCGGCGGTCGGCTTGACCAAGGCGGTTATGGCGGAATTGCCGGCGCTGAAGCTCGAACGCGCCGCCTTTATCGTGGAAATGAAGAGCGAGGCCGAGAGCCGCATGGAAGAGGGCATCGACCAGATCGAGTTCTGGGTGCGCACCAATCCAGGCACGCGGCCGGGCCCGATGATGAAGGTCGCGTCCGGCGGCGAGCTGTCGCGCTTCCTGCTGGCGCTGAAGGTGGCGCTGGCCGATCGTGGCTCGGCGCCGACGCTGGTCTTCGATGAAATCGACACCGGCGTGGGCGGCGCCGTGGCGGATGCCATCGGCCAGCGGCTGGCGCGATTGTCGAAGCGCGTCCAGGTGCTGTCGGTGACGCACGCGCCACAGGTGGCAGCGCGCGCGGCGACGCATTTCCTGATCTCCAAATCCGGTACCACAGACCGTGTCGCCACCGGCATTGCCGAGATGGACCGGCCGGCGCGGCAGGAGGAGATCGCGCGCATGCTGGCCGGCGCCACCATCACCGACGAGGCCCGCGCCGCCGCCGAGCGGCTGCTGCGTGAGAACACCGGCGCTTCCTGACGGCGCTACTTCTCGATCGGGCTGCTTCTGGTCGGTGAAATTCGGCGTCCGAACAGAGTCAGCATATGGCTCCATCCCGCTGTTTCAGCGTGGTTTTGTCAGAATTCAGCTCCCTTCCATCCGAATCCTGATCTATTGTCCCGGGCCAACAGCAGCCAGGTGCAAATCATGTCCGAAAAACCAGTCGATGCCCTGACCGAAATCGAGGCCGAAGCCGAGCTGAAGCGCCTGGCGGAACAGATCGCCGAGCACGACCGGCGCTACCATACCGAAGACGCGCCTGTTATCACCGACGCCGAGTATGATGCGCTGGCGCGGCGCAATCTCGCCATCGAGGAGCGCTTTCCGGCGCTGGTGCGCGAGGATTCGCCGTCGCGCAGGGTCGGTGCGGCACCTGCGGAAGGCTTTACCAAGGTGCGCCATGCGGTGCCGATGCTCAGTCTTGCCAAGGCCTATACCGACCAGGATGTCATCGATTTCATCGAGCGCGGCCGGCGGTTCTTCGACCGCGACAAGGATCTCGATATCGCCTTCACGGCCGAGCCGAAGATCGACGGGCTGTCGGCTTCGCTGCGCTACGAGAAGGGCGTGTTCGTGCAGGGTGCGACGCGCGGCGACGGTGCCGTCGGCGAGGATATCACCGCCAATTTGAGGACCATCGCCGACATTCCTTCGAAGCTGAGAGGCTCGGGCTGGCCCGAAATCATCGAGATCCGCGGCGAGGTCTACATGACCTATGCGGAATTCGAAGCGCTGAAGCAACGCTCGGCGGCGGTCGGCGGCCAGGACTACGTCAATCCCCGCAACACGGCGGCCGGGTCGCTGCGCCAGAAGGATCCGTCCGTTACCGCCAGCCGCAACCTCAAATTCTTCGCCTATGCCTGGGGCTACACGACAGCGGATCCGGCCCCGACCCAGTATGATTCGGTGCAGAAGTTCGCGGAGTGGGGATTCAAGGTCAGTCCTCTGATGGTACGGGCGAAATCGGCCGATGACCTGATCGCGCATTATCACCGGATCGAGGAGCAGCGCTCGGCGCTGGGCTACGACATCGACGGCGTCGTCTACAAGGTCGACCAGCTGGAGCTGCAGCGCAGATGGGGGTTCGTCACCGGCGAGCCGCGCTGGGCCGTCGCGCACAAGTTTCCGGCCGAACAGGCGATGACGACGGTGCTCAAGATCGATATCCAGGTCGGCCGCACGGGCACGCTGGCGCCGGTTGCGCGGCTGGCTCCGGTCACGGTCGGCGGTGTCGTGGTCGAGAACGTGACGCTGCACAATGAGGACTACATCAAGGGCCTGGACAGCACCGGCCAGCCGATCCGCGACGGCATCGACGTGCGCATCGGCGACACGGTCGTGATCCAGCGGGCAGGCGATGTCATTCCGCAGATCGTCAGCGTCGTCATCGACAAGCGGCCGCCCGATGCCGTGCCATACGAGTTCCCGCACACCTGTCCGATCTGCGGCTCGCCGGCGACGCGCGAGATCAACGAGAAGACCGGCAAGGAAGATTCCCGCCGCCGCTGTACCGGCGAACTGATCTGCCCTGCCCAGGCGGTGGAAGGATTGCGCCACTTCGTGTCACGCGGCGCCTTGGACATCGAAGGCCTGGGGGCGGAGAACATAGACACCTTCTTCAATGCGGGATTGATCAAGACCGCCGCCGATATCTTCACGCTCAGGGATCGCCGTCCGGCCGTCACCAGGGCACTGGCCGAGCGCCGCGAGGAGCAGGCCAGGCAGCGCGAGGCCGCATCGGGCAAGACGCGTAGGAATGTGCGCAGCGTCGAGGATCGCAATTACGAAGGGCTCGACAAGCTGTTCGCGGCCATCGATTCGCGCCGCGAGCCGGAGCTCGACCGTTTCATCTTCGCGCTCGGCATCCGCCATATCGGCGAAACGACGGCCGCGGTGCTCGCCCGGACCTTCTCGACCATCGAGGAGCTGATCCGCGTCGGCAAGGAGACGGCGGCCGCTGCCGATCCGCACTCGGTTTTCCCATCGGTCAACGGCATCGGCGACACGGTGATCGATGCGCTGCGCGATTTCTTCGGCAATCAACGCAATGACGACGTGCTCGACGCGCTGCTCAAGCAGGTCAAGCCGAAGCCCTATATCGTCAACGTCTCTGCCGACAGCGAGGTCGCCGGCAAGACGATCGTGTTCACAGGCTCGCTGGAGAAGATGACACGCTCCGAAGCCAAGGCGATGGCGGAGCGCCTCGGCGCCAAGGTCGCGGGCTCGGTTTCGGCGAAGACCGATCTTGTCGTGGCCGGGCCGGGTGCCGGCTCCAAGCTGAAGCTCGCCAGCGAACACGGCATTGAGGTGATCGACGAGGACGCCTGGCTGGCGCGGATCGGCAAGGCATGACTGGATCGTTCACCGGCTTCGGCGCCAAAGCCATTCCGTTTCTTAAGGCGCTGGATTTCCACCAGAGCCGCGAGTGGTTCCTGGAGAATCGCGACCTCTTCGAAAAGGATTTGCGCGATCCCTTCGGCGATCTCGTCGACACGCTGACCGAGCGCTTCGCGAAGGCAGGCCTCGGCCTGCGCGGCGACCGCAAGAAGTCGCTTTTCCGGATCAATCGCGACGTGCGCTTCGCCAAGGACAAGCGGCCCTACAACCGGCATCTGTCGGCCATCCTGTCGCCCGACGGCACCAAGATGGAGCAGGGGGTGTTCTACGTGCATATCGGGCTCGAGCGCTGCTTCGCCGACATTGCCTGGTGGCAGCCGGAGCCGGCACTGTTGCTGGCGATGCGCAATGCCATCGCGACCTGGCCGGACAGGTTTCGTGCCCTGGTGATGGCGTTGAAGAAGAACCGTCTTGAACTGCAGACGGAAGGCCGCATGAAGCGCACGCCACGCGGCTTCGAGCATATCAGCGATGCAGATCTGGTCGCCGCCATCCGCAACCGGCATTTTGTCGTCCAGCATGTCATCGATCCGGCGGGAATCCATACGGCTGATCTGGTCGACGAACTCGTCGATTTCACCTTGCGCGCCAAGCCGCTGCTCGATTGGGGCAGGGCGATCGAGGGCAAGGTTTCGGAGCATTCGGCCATCCCGTAGCCGTTTCGGATTTCAAGTCGAGGCGCCGGCCGATGCACGGCCTGGTTGCGTTATGAGGGCAGTTATGCTATCCATATAACCATGGTGCTGATTTGCGCCAACGACCCGCCGCAGAGGCGGGTTTTGCGTTTCGGGCCCTGGCGTCATCCTGCGCAGCCGATGAAGTACAGGCATGTGCGCCTCCAGGGAGCCAACTGAATCAGGGGATCCCGAAGGGCGCGTATCGCGGCCTTGCTCGATCCAGGACATATCAGTTTCGCTGATTTGTTGGCTCAAGCGAATTCGTCTGACTTTTCAACCGCGCACCCCTAAATACCGGCGCGACGTTAGGAATGTGACATGTCGGCTGAGACTTTGACCGCGAATTCCGTGAGCAGCGATTTCTGGCAAGGCGTGCGGCTCTCGATGCCTGTCGTTGTGGCGTCGGCGCCGTTCGCGGTGCTGTTCGGCGCACTCGCCGTCGACAACGGCTTCTCAGTCCTGGAAGCCTTCCTGATGAGCGCGCTGGTCTATGGCGGCGCCAGCCAGATGGTCGGCATCCAGCTGTTCGGCCAGCATGTGGCGCCGTGGCTGGTCGTGCTGTCGATCTTCGCCGTCAATTTTCGTCATGTGCTCTATTCCGCCGGCATTGGCCGGCGCATCGCGCACTGGCCTGTCATCCAGCAGGCGCTCGGCTATTTCATCCTCACCGACCCCCAATTCGCGGTGGCCGAGGCGCGGGCGCAATCCGGCCAGACGGTCGGCTTTGCCTGGTATCTAGGGCTCGGCCTGCCGGTCTATCTGTTCTGGATCGTCGAAAGCGCGCTCGGCGCGGTGTTCGGCAAGCTTATCCCCGACACGCATGCGCTGGGCATCGATTTCCTGCTGCCGATCTATTTTCTTGGTCTTGTGCTGGGCTTCCGCAAGCGGCCGCTGTGGCTGCCGGTGGTCATTGCCAGCGGTGCCGCCTCGATCATCGCCTACAAGACGGTGGGCTCGCCCTGGCATGTCTCGATCGGCGCGATTGCCGGTGTGCTGCTGGCTGTTATCCTGCCACCCCACCACAGCGGCGTGAAGGCACGGCCATGAGCACGACATTCTGGATCATCATCGCCGGTGCGATCGCCACCTATCTCACCCGGGTCGGCGGGCATCTGGTCATCTCCCGTTTCGACACCATCCATCCGCGCGTCGAGGCAGGGCTCAATGCCGTGCCGGCGGCGGTGCTGACGACACTGGTGGCGCCCGAGCTGCTGAACGCCGGACCGGCGGAATGGGCGGCATTGGTCGTCACATCAGTCGTGTCACTGCGCGGAGGGCTGATGGCGATGTTCTTGGCCGGGGCGGCGGCGTTGATCGTTGCCAGGCAGTTCGCCGGCTGACTTTTTGTCCCAGTCAGTCCATGTATGCTCACGGACCCAGCGCCGACACGCGTAATGATCGAGGCAATAATTCCTGTCAGGCGCTTCTTGAAAATCGAAGCGATCCACACCGCGCTCAGCCGAATTGCCTCCGATCTCTCCTGATGGGCGCGACGCACAACGTCGGTGTAAAGGGCGTTGCGCTGCATCGGAGTCAATGCGCCAAGATCGATCGGCCAGCGGCCGGCAGGTTCAGGTGACATTTCCATCTCCCGTGTTTGACCGCCCGAATCGGCGTCAATAACAGGCGGTTTACGCGCCGTTGATCATCAGATAAAATGAATTATTAAGATCATTTTATTCTCCGGGAGAGATGGATGGATTTGACCGACCTTCGCATCTTTCGCATGGTGGTGCGCGAGGGCGGTATCACCAAGGCGGCGGAAAAGCTGTTTCGCGTGCAGTCCAACGTGACCACTCGCATCCGGCAGCTTGAAGAGGATCTGGGCGTGCGGCTCTTTATCCGCGAAGGCAAGCGGCTGCAGGTTTCGGCCGCCGGCCAAAGGTTGATTGTCTACGCGGACCGGTTGCTGGCGCTTGCCGAGGAAGCGCGAACGGCGGTCCTCGATCCGCGCCCACGCGGTAAGCTGCGGCTTGGCGCTATGGAGAGCACCGCCGCGGCTCGGCTTCCTGGCCTGCTCGCCGAGTACCACGCTCGCTATCCCGAGGTGGAGATCCAACTGCGCACCGGCAACCCGCAGGTTCTCGCGGCCGCCATGCTCGCCGGCGAACTCGACGCCGCGCTCGCGGCCGAGCCGATCGCAGACGCTCCCTTCGAGAAGCAGGCTGCATTTCGCGAGGAGTTGGTCATTGTCTCGGCGGCATCGCGCGGTTCGATCGAGGACCGCAGCGACATGCCCAAAACCATGATAGCCTTCGAGCATGGCTGTCCACATCGCAGGCGGCTGGAAGAATGGTATGCGCGCCGAGGCTTCATGGCCGAGCAAATCGTCGAGCTTGGTTCATATCATGCGATGCTCGGTTGCGTGGCGGCCGGCATGGGCATAGCGCTGATGCCAAAAAGCGTGCTCAAGGGCTTCCCTGAAAGTGGCAGGCTGCAGGAGCATGAACTGCCTTCGGACGAGGACAGTGCCCTGACGGTATTGTTTTGGCGCAAGGGAGCAGGCTCTCCCAATGTCCAGGCTTTGCGGGAGCTGCTTGTGGAGCAAGGCTCCCCAATACCGAGCAAGGTTGCCGCCGCGACTATTGCTTGAGATCGTGCGGCAATGGCGCGGTGGCCTTTCCTAGCCAGGCCAGCGTTTCGCCATCGAGCATCGGCCCAATCTCGGCCAGCACGCGGGCATGGTATGTGTCGAGCCAGTGCAGTTCGTCACGCGTCAGGAGATCGGTGCGCACCAAGCGGGTGTCGATCGGCGCCAGCGTCAATGTCTCGAAGCCGTGCATGGCGATGTCGCCGCCCTCGATCTCCTCCGCCGGCGTCACCAGGATGAGGTTCTCGATGCGGATGCCGTAGGCGCCTTCCTTGTAGTAGCCGGGCTCGTTGGACAGCATCATGCCTTCGAGCAGCTTTTCGGTGCCGGTGCGGGCAATGCGCTGCGGCCCTTCATGCACCGCCAGATACGAGCCGACGCCATGGCCGGTGCCGTGGGCGAAGTCGCAGCCGTGCTTCCATAGCGCCATGCGGGCGACGGCATCGATTTCCGAACCGCGCGTGCCGGCGGGAAAGCGCAGCGTCGAAATGCCGATCATGCCTTTCAGCACCAGTGTGAAGCGCTCGCGCATCTCCTCGGTCGGCTGGCCGATCGGCACGGTGCGCGTGATGTCGGTGGTGCCATCCTGATACTGCGCGCCGGAATCAAGCAGGAACAGTTCGCCGGCCTGCAGCTTGCGGCTGGTGGCGCGCGACACGCGGTAATGCATGATGGCGCCGTTCGGGCCGGCGCCGGAAATGGTGTCGAAGGAGACGTCGCGCAGCGGCATCTGCGTTTCCTCGCCTGTCCGCCGGCGCGACTCCTCCAGCCTGGCGACGACCGATATTTCGTCGAGCGAGCCAGGTTTTTGCCGCTCCAGCCAGCACAAAAGCTTCGCCACGGCGGCGCCGTCGCGGCGATGCGCGGCGCGCGAGCCGTTGATCTCGGCCTGGTTCTTGGTGGCGCGCGGGATGCGGGCGGGGTCGGGCGCCGCAACCACCGTGCCGCCGTTGCTCTCCACCAGCATGCGCAGCCTGTCGGCCGCCAGCACTGGGTCGAGCGCGATTTTCGAGCCGCCCTTGGCGAGGGTCACGATCGCCGCTTCGAATTCACCGGGCTCATGCGGTTCGGCGAGTTGAGTGAGATAAGCCGCGACCTGGCGCGAGAACTTGCGCCTGTCCATGAAAAGCTGGTGCGACCCGTCGGCGGCGAGGATGGCGAAGCCGAGCGCCAGCGGCGTGTGCGGCACGTCGCCGCCACGGATGTTGAAGGCCCAGGCGATGGAGGAGGGGTCGGTGAGCACCGCATGGGTGCCGCCGTCCTTGCCAATGGCGGCTGCCAGCCGCGCCAGCTTGTCCTTGGCGAGTTCGCCGGCAAAGCCGATTGGGTGAAGCTCGACAGGCGCCACCGGCGCGTCGGGCTGATCCTTCCAGATGATGTCGATCGGATTCCTGTCGAGCGGCACCAGCACCGCGCCCGACTTGTCGGCAGAGGCCTGCAGCGCCTTGACCTCGCTGATCGTGTGGAGCCATGGATCAAAGCCGAGCCGCGCGCCCTTGCCGATGTTGTCCTTGAGCCAGACGGCGGGCGGGTTGTCGACCAGGCTTTCGATCGAAAAGACGTCGAGATCGACCTCGCCCCGCACCTGCAGCGTGTAGCGCCCGTCGACAAAGACGAAGGCGCGGTCGCGCAGGACGATGGCGACGCCGGCCGAACCGCTGAAGCCGGTCAGCCATTTCAGCCGCGCCGAACGGTCCGCGACATATTCACCCTGATGCTCGTCGGCGCGAGGCACGATGAAGCCATCCAGTCCGTTGGCAGCCAGCCATTGGCGCAGTAGCGCCACGCGCGGTTTGCCGACGGCCGGGTCGCCCGCGGAATCGAAGGTCTGGAACATGGTTGCCTCCTGCAGTCAGCACAACCGTAGCGTACGGTCGCGAAAACCGGAATCGATTTCCGGCAACGGCAAATTGCTACGGCATCAATTGACTGACAACCGCCGGGCCTTGGTCCAAGCTCGTTCTCGGCTTCAACGTTTGAGGTGGATCGTCACCCAGCCTTCGCGGTGCAAGGTTCTGACATGGCGGAAGTTCTGGCCGACATAGGCCGAGACGACGGCGTCGCGCTGGCGCTCGAGGATGCCTGACAGCACGATCGAGCCGCCGAGGGCGATGTGATCGGCCATTTGCGGCGCCAGCCGCATGAGCGGCCGTGCCAGTATGTTGGCGACGATCAGATCGAAAGGCGCGCGCTTGCCGAAGATCGGGTGGTGAAAGCCCGGCGCGGTCACTGTTTCCACCAACGCCTTGACGTGGTTGAGCCGCGCATTGGCGGCGGCCACCCACACCGCCACCGGATCGATATCGGTTGCCAGCACTGGAATATGCGCCAGCCTGGCGACGGCAATGGCCAGCACGGCACTACCCGTGCCGAGGTCGAGCGCGTTACGCGGGCGTTCGCGCCGCACCACCTTTTCCAGCATTTCCAGGCAGCCGGCCGTGGTGCCGTGATGGCCGGTGCCGAAGGCGAGGCCGGCCTCGATCTCGATGGCGAGTTCGCCGCTGTGGCGTTTTCTGCGGTCATGCGCGCCGTGGACGAAGAAACGGCCGGCGCGCACCGGCTTCAGCCCCTCCAGCGAGCGCGCCACCCAGTCGATGTCGGGCAGGCTCTCGCGCTCGATCGGCTTCGACAGGGAAAGCCCTGCAAGGATGTCCTTCAAGCGGGTCTCGACCGCATCGACGTCGTCATCGGCGTAGAGCGACACTTCGTGGATGTCCTTGTCCTCGTCGACCTCCAGCAGGGCGATCGGCAGGCCTTCATCCTCGAAAGCCGCTTCGAGCGCTGCGAAAATGCTGACGGATTCGGTCTTTCCGGTGGTGAAATAGAGGCGCGTCTGGGTCATGAAATGTGTTTCTTTTTGAGCATGATCTCAGGACAAACGAGGTTTCCGTTTGTCCGAGAAAACCGGGTCCCGCTTTTCGGGATCAAGCTCTAGCTTTTCGCCGCCAGCCGCTTCAGTTTGGCGACGGCCGTTTCCGAACTTTCGCCATAGGCGATGGTGCCGGCAAAGTCACCCTTGGCGTTGAGCAGCAGCACCGAGGCGGTGTGATCCATCGTGTAGTCGCCGTCGCCGGTGTCGACCTTCTTCCAGTAGATGCCGAACGACTTGGCCATCGCATGGACCTTATCCGGATCGCCTGTGATGCCGGTGATCCGGTCGGAGAAATTGCTGACATAGGCGTTCATGACATCGGGCGTGTCGCGCTCCGGATCGACCGAGACGAAATAGGCGTGCAGGTTCTTGCCGTCGTCGCCGAGCGTCTTCAGCCAGCCGGCCAGCTCGAACAGCGTGGTCGGGCAGACCTCGGGGCAATGGGTGAAGCCGAAGAAGACGACGCTGGGCTGGCCCCTGAAGGCAGCCTCGGTGATCGGCGCGCCCTTCTGGTCGACCAGCGTAAAGGCGGCGCCGAAAGGTTCGCCGCCATAGTGGCCGCGGTACCAGTCGAAGGTCAGCCAGCCGATGCCAGCCGCCATCAGGACGAGAATGCCGACCAGGATAGAACGCATCATCAATAAGGTCCGTCTTGCAATTTCTTCGGCGTGCCGGCCAAGGCCACAGGCAAGCCTTTGGTTCGGCGAACAGTCTTAGCGGTTTGACCGGGTACACGCAAAGGTGCCGCGTTGACGCAACCGGCCATGGCGGATGCGGCGGTTTCATCCGGTGCCGCCGCTTGCAATGCCGTGCTCTTCGCCCCACCTGAGACCGGCAACTCGAACCGCAGGAGGCTAGTTTGCGACGACTGACTGGGCGACGACTGATTGGGCGAAAACTGATCGGCTGCGCGTTGGCCGCGTGCGTTGTCCTTGGCGCTGGTGCCGCCGTAGCCGAGGAAGTCGGCAAGGTCGGCGTCGACTGGCTCGGCAACGACATCATCGTCGAGGCGATCAAGGATCCGAAGGTGGAGGGCGTGACCTGCCACGTCTCCTATTTCGACCGAGGCATCATCGACCGCCTGCACAAGGGCAACTGGTTCGAGGACCCTTCCGATTCCTCGATCTCGTGCCGCCAGACCGGCCCGATCAGCATCGGCGACATCGACACGAGCGAGAGTGGCGAGGAAGTGTTCAAGCAAGGCATCAGCCTGATCTGGAAGAAGCAGGTGGTGAACCGCATCTACGACAAGGCCAACGAGACGCTGATCTATCTCTCGCATTCGCGCCAGGTGCAGAACGGCTCGGCCAAAATGTCGGTCACCACCGTGCCGCTCTACGGCCAGAACGTGGTGTGGAGCAACGGCAAGCCGAAATAGGCGGGTCGAACTCCTTCGCGGAACCGGCATGACGGACGATTGGTCCCGCTTGCGGGACCAATCGCTCTGACGTAAAGCCGCCGGCATGGACCGTTCCGAAAATCTCGTCCCGAAGGACTCCGAGCCGCGCATCCATCCGACCGCGGATCTGAAGGCGTGCAAGCTCGGCCGCTATGCCTCGATCGGTGAGCGGGCGGTGCTGCGCGAGGTCACTGTCGGCGACTTCTCCTATTTCGAACGCCACTGCGAAGCGATCTACACGACGATAGGCAAATTCTGTTCGATCGCCGCCAACAGCCGCATCAATGCGCTGGAGCACCCCATCGAGCGGCTGACCCAGCACAAGGTCAGCTATCGGCCGAACGAGTATTTTCGCTGGCTGGGCGTCGACGCCGAATTCCGCGCGCGGCGGCAGGCGAAAGCGGTGACCATCGGCCACGATGTCTGGATTGGCCACGGCGCGGTGATCATGCCCGGGATCACGATCGGCAATGGCGCGGTGATCGGCGCCAATGCGGTGGTGACACAGGACGTGCCGTCCTACACGATCGTCGCAGGCGTGCCCGCCAGACCCCTCAGGCCACGGTTCCCGGCCACTGTCGCGGCACGCATCGAGCGTCTCGCCTGGTGGGACTGGCCGGTCGAAAAGCTCGCCAGAGCGGTTCCCGACATGCAGGCAATGCCGATCGGAGCCTTCCTCGATCGCTGGGAAAACGACGTCAGCTGACCTGAAGCGGGCTGCGTTTCCGGGCTGAAACCCCTTCCGCCATGCGGGGGTGGCGCAGCGGAAGGGGCTGGAGGTAAACCGCTGTGAAGCGGAAGGGAACAGGCACTCTTGCCTGCACGGTTACTGTGACATTAAACCCATAAAGCGTGTTTTTCGCTCTATTCTCCCCATGCGTGTATTCAATTGTAGCTGACGTATTTGTTTGCGCCGGGAACCTGGAGCGGTCGCCGGTTGTTTCTCATCGCGCCGCGGCATTGAGGAATTTGGATAGATGGAAAAGCTTTTCACCAAGATAGCCAACTGGGTCGCCCATGTAACCGGCCTGCCGCTGACATTTGCCGTCTGCTGCCTGATCGTCGTCGTCTGGGCAGTGACAGGTCCGTTCTTCGGCTTTTCGGATACCTGGCAACTGGTGATCAATACCGGCACAACCATCATCACCTTCCTGATGGTGTTTCTCATCCAGAACACCCAGAACCGCGACGGCGCGGCGATCCAGGCCAAGCTCGACGAACTGATCCGGGTCGGCAAGGGCCAAAACCACTTCATCGGCATCGAACACCTGACCGAATCCGAAGTCGAGGAGATCCGCGAAAAATGCGAGCGTGCGGCGAAGCGGCATGACGAGAATATCGCCGCCATGGCCGCCAAGAAGGCCGTGGCGCAGAAGCGCGGGCCGAAAAAGCACGCGGCCTGAAGATCAGCCTTTCATGAACGCCGCGAAAGGCTCCTTGTAGTCCGGATGCCAGCGCGACAAAGCAGGGCGGTTTTCGATGATGTCGCCGATCGCCCAGGCCATGCGCTTTTCATCCAACGGCCGCGCCGCCTCATTGTCCGGGCACAAGATGTAGAAATCGCCCCTGGTCAGGGATTCCAGCATGAAATCAACGACCTGTCCGCCGGTCCAGGCGCCGGCCGGTTTTTCCGTCGCGCCTTCGGTCAGGCCGGTAAAGGTGAAGCCGGGGATCAGCAGATGGGCTGCGACATGGGCGCCGGCTTCGTTGCGTAGTGCATGCGCCAGGCCTTCGGTGTAGGTCTTCACCGCGGCCTTGGAGACATTGTAGGCGAGGTTGCCGGGCGGCGTGGTGATGCCTTGCTTGGAGCCGGTGTTGACGATCAGGCCCGGCTTGGCCGAGGCCAGCATACGCGGCGCGAAGGCTTCGACGCCATGCACGATGCCCCAGAAATTGATGTCCAGCAGCCGTTTCCAGGCATCGCGGTTTTCCCAGGGCTTTCCGGGATTGTCGCCGACGCCGGCATTGTTCATCAGCAGCGACACATCGCCGAAGGCGCCGAACGCCCTTTCGGCGAGGCGGTCCACCTCATCCGCCTTCGAAACGTCGGCGGCAACGGCAAGCACGGCATCGTCGCCGGCAATCGCGGCGACGGCGCGCGAGGCGTCGTCAAGGCGCGCGCCGCCAATGTCGGCCAACACGATCTTCATGCCCATCGATGCAAGCCGCTTGGCGGCCGCAAGACCGATGCCGCTGGCGGCGCCGGTGATGACGGCGGCGTTGCCCCGGCCAAGCGCGGGCAGGACGGTCTGGATCTCGGCGTCGGTGGTCATGGCTGGGTCCTTCTTTCGATGGCGTCGAACTTAGCGCCCGAACGGGCTTGCGCAAGCCTCTGCTCGCCTTGTCGGGTTGACCAGTCCGGTAGAGGCTGCGCATGTTGCCCCCGGCAAAAGGAGACTTTTGCCGGGGCAAAATGGAGATTTCCTGATTGACGGACTGGGTCGCAATTCTGAAGGAACAGACCGCCATCGGCGATCAGATGGGTCGCGAGGTGCCGCAGATGCTGGCCAACCCCGACATCAGCGAAGCGCAGGTGAAGACGCTGTTTTCCGCTTTGGAGAAACAAGCAGAGTTCGTCGAGAAACTGCGCATGGCGCTGGAAAAGTTTGGCCATGATTTCTCGATTATCAAGGCGGCGGAACGGCTGGAGGAGCGCTATGCCGACCTTGCCGCGTCGGTGGCGGAAAAACTGAAAGCGATGCGAAAGTAGGGTGGTTTCTCAGTCCAGGCGCGCCGCTCTGGCGTCATGGCGGCGCGCTTCTTGCCTTTGGCTAGGTTGGCATGAGTTAGCTTTTCGAGCCGGCTGGGGCGATTGCGCCAGGAACAATATCAGTGTTCTGAGCCACCTTGATACGCCATCCCGACGGCCCTTCTTGGGCAATCAGAAGCAATATGCCTTTCCTGAGCCCTGCCGGGGACCCGTCCGGGGCAGATGCTCCCGTTAGGGTCCAAGTGTAATGAACGGAAGCAAGCCCCGGAGCCAATTCCACGACCGACGAGACATCGCCTTCCAATCGGCTATCCCGAAACATGGTGTCATGGGTGGCTCGGTGCGCCGCTTCGATTTCGGATCGGTTCTTCCACCAAATACCTACGACGTTGACGAAATTGGCATCAGGAGCGAACAGAGATGCAAACTCATCCATATCATGCCGGTTCCAAGCGTTCGCAAAAGCGGTAGCGACATGCTCAGGCTTGCTAGTCGTCACGCCCATGACCCTGCGTCTCCTAGATACTTTCCGCTAAGCGTATAGGAGTCGGGGGCCGGATGCGACAGCGGCAAGGTCAAATTTCAAACCGAGACACTACCGCAATAGCGGCTATTTTTCGAGCACTCGCGCAAAACGCGTATCCGGCACGAGCCATACCGTTGCGACCAGCACGTACAGCGCGACGCCGATCCACTGGCTGACGAAGGTCAGCGCGACGGCTGCGATGTAGATAGCCAGCGAGATCTTTCCCTTGCGATCGTTGCCCAGGGCCTTGGCAAAGGCGGTGTCATTGCCGTGCAGGCGATGCAACGCGGCGGCCAGTATCGCATAGGCGATGGCGCATAGTGCGAGGTCGGCGCCATAGACGGCGACCGGCACTGGCGCAAAGTGGTTCTCGCCCATGAAGGCTGTCGTCACCGGCATCAGCGACAGCCAGAACAGCAGATTGAGGTTCGCCCACAGCACGCGGCCGTCGACGCGCTGCACGGTGTGGAACATGTTGTGCAGGTTGTTCCAGTAGATGCCGACATTGATGAAGGACAGCACGTAGCTAAAGAAGACCGGCCACAATGGCACCAAGGCGGAGACATCCTCGCCATGCGGCACTTTCAGCTCAAGCACCATGATGGTGATGATGATGGCCACGACGCCATCGGTGAACGCCTCGACCCGGTTTTTGCCCATAAATCCTCCCTTCTGCCGGCACAGGTTACGGTACGAAATCCAAAGACGCCATCTCTCGAATTGAGTGCTCAACAACGAGCTTGTCGCTCCGGCAACGCCCACCGTGCCGTCAGGAGGCCTGCCTGCCGGCCGGAACGTCGCGGATGAACGTGCGTTAAGTCGCGATCCCCGAAACCGGTAATGAGGTTGGCCATGGCCATTCGCGATTTGGCGCGTACGCCCAACGAAACTCGCGGCGATGCTCTTGCAATCACGGCCGTCGCCGCGATGATCGCGGTGCTGTTTGCCGGCAGCACCGTGCTGACGCCGCTCTACATCATCTACAAGCAGCAATTCGGCTTTTCACAAATCACGCTGACGCTGATCTACGCGGTGTATGTCGTCGGCAATCTGGCGGCACTGTTGATGCTGGGCGGTATCTCGGACGTTGTCGGGCGCCGGCCCGCGAGCCTGGCGGCCATGCTTGTCGCCATCGTCAGCGCGCTTGTCTTCCTGTTTGCCGGAAACGTCGTGTCGCTCGACGTCGCCCGCATTCTGAGCGGGCTCGGCATCGGCGTTGGCGCGGGGACGGGAACCGCATGGATTGCCGAGCTTCTTCCCGGTGCGGACAAGTCGCGCGCCAGCGTCATCGCCACCAGCACCAATTTCCTCGGCCTCGGTTTTGGCGCCTTGATCTCAGGACTTCTGGCCGAGTACGAGCCCTGGCGGTTGCGGCTGGTCTTCATCGTCTACCTGGCGGCACTCGCGGTGGTGACGATCCTGGTCTGGCGCACCCGTGAAACGGTGGCGAAGCCACGTGGCCTCAAATATGTTTCCATCCGGCCGCAACTCTCCGTGCCGGAGGATATCCGCGCGCGTTTCGTCGCGCCGGCGGTCACCGGCTTTGGCGCGATGGCGCTGGTCGGCTTTTATGCCGTCGTGGCGCCGAGCATCCTTGCGCAGCAGCTGCATGAGGCCAACCACGCCGTCGCCGGCGCGCTGTTCTTCGAACTGGCGATCGTCACCGCGCTCAGCATCGTGGTTCTGATGCACATGAAGAGCAACAAAGCCATGCTGGCCGCGCTGGCATTGATGATCCCAAGCGTTTTGTTGGTGGTGGCGGCGCAAATGATGGCTTCGCTGGCGTTGATGATCGCGGCGACAGCCTGCTGCGGCGTGGTGGCGGCGCTCGGCTACCGTGGTGGCCTGCAGGTGGTGAACGAGATCGCGCCGCGGGATCGCCGCGCGGAGGTGGTGTCCAGCTTCTTCATCTGCTGCTTTGTCGGCAATGCCTTGCCCGTCATCGGCATCGGCATCGTTTCGACCTATGCCAATTCTATCGCCGCAAGCCTGGCCTTTGCGGGCATGATTATCATATTTGCGGTGGTGGCGCTGGCCTTCGGGCTGAAACACAGGCGTTGAGACGAGGCGCCGCTCGGGCTCAGCCGCTCGGCATTTCGGGCGCCATGTTGGCGCGCTGGCGCGGCACGCCAAGCCCGGTATCCGGTGGTTCGCCGGCGGCCGGCCTGTTCTCGATCATGTGCAAGGTCCGCCAGCCGCCGAAGCGGTAGTAGGCCGCCGCCAGAACCAGCGACGTGATCGAGCCGGCTGGAAAACTCCACCACAGCGCCTCCTCACCGAGCACGCCGCGCATGAAATAGGCAAAGCCGGTGCGCACGACCAGCACCGAGATCACCAGGATGACCAGCGGCGGCATCACGGCGCCCGTGGCGCGCACCGTGGCAAACAGCACGATGGTGATACCGAACAGGATGAACGACCACGACGCGATGGTGTTGACGTGGATAGCGATGTCGATCGCGGCACTATCGCCGCTCAGGAACAGGCTCAGCACGGGGCGGTCGAAAACGGAAAGCATGGCAACCAGTGCGCCCGTCAGGACCATGTTGAATCCGACCCCGGACGCCGCGATGCGGCCGATCCGATCCCAGCGCCCGGCGCCGACATTCTGCGCCGCCATCGAGGAAACCGCGGCGCCGATGGCGAGCGCCGGCATCTGGATGTAGGTCCATAGCTGCGCGGCGATGCCGTAGGCGGCGGCGACTTGCGAACCGTAGGAATTGACCATGCCCATCACCGTCAGTGCTGCTGCCGAGATGACGATCATCTGCAACCCCATCGGCACGCCCTTGAAGACGACGATGCGCAGCAAGGAGGGGTCGGGCCGCAGCAAAGCGAGATCGGCGCCGGCCAGCCGCAGCGGATGCTTGCGCATATAGAGCACGATGAGGATGGCGATCACGCTCACGGTCTGGCCGATCAGCGTGGACGTAGCGGAGCCGGCGATGCCGAGTTCGGGAAACGGCCCGATGCCGCGGATGAGCAGCGGGTTGAGGACGATGTCGAGGACGACGGCCAGCGCCATGAAGAAGAAGGGCGTGCGTGAATCGCCGGCACCGCGCAGCACGGTCATGACGAAGGACAGAAGGTTCATCATCGGCACGGCGATGAAGATGATGCGCAGGTAGGAGCGGGCCAGCGGCAGGGCGTCGGCCGGCGTGCCCAGCGCGCCCAGGATGGCGTCGACCCAGATCCAGCCGCAGACCGCGAACACCACCGAGACGAGGAAGAAGAAGGTGGCGCTTGTGCCGACGATGCGGCGCGCCTCCGGCAGGTCGCGGGCTCCGACCGACTGGGCCACCAGGATGGTCGCCGCCATGCCGATGCCGAACACCGTGCCGAGGATCAGGAACAGGACGAGGTTGGCGTTGGAGGTGGCGGTCAGTGCCGATTCGCCGAGGAAACGGCCAACCCAGACCGCGTTGATCGACCCGTTGAGCGACTGCAGCACGTTGGAGCCGAGCACCGGCAGTGCGAACAGCAGAAGCGTGCGCGGAATCGGCCCGCTGGTCAGGTCGCCGGTGCGGCGGCGCGAGGGCATTTTTTCGTCCATGGCTGGCAACTCGGCGAAGGTTTGTCTCAAGTCCGGTCCACGATGATCGCCGATTCCACGGGACAGGTCTGCCTTGATCTAATCATGTTCTCAAAACTTCAGGAATGGGATATTGATCCTTGATGCGTGGGGCCGCATTCCTACTAGATCTTGGATAGACCGGGGGGTTCATGTCCGATATTCCGCTGTTTTCCGAGCGCCTGAGCCGGCGCGCGTTTCTCGGTGCATCCGCCTTGGGCGCGGCCTCGATTGCGCTTTCGGCGTGCACCACGACGGACGTGGCGCCGCCGCCGGTGGCGGCACCCCCAAGCGATCCGGCTTTCGGCGATGCCGCAAGCATGTATGCGGCGCGCACCGACGAGGGCTATCAATTGCCGGCAATCCCGGTGGCCAAGCTCGATCCGAAATTCGTGCGCCAGATCGTGTCCGACCCGACCGGAGAGAAACCCGGCACGATCGTCGTCGATACGTCCGAGCACTTCCTCTATCTGGTGGGCGATGGCGGCAAGGCTATCCGCTACGGCGTCAGCCTCGGCAAGGCCGGTTTCGGATGGACCGGCAGCGCGGTGGTTCAGGCGAGGAAGAAATGGCCGGTCTGGACACCGCCGCCGGAAATGATCCAGCGCCGGCCGGAACTGGCGAAATACAAGGACGGCATGCCGCCCGGCCCGCAGAGCCCGCTTGGCGCCCGCGCGCTGTATCTCTTCCGCGACGGCAAGGACACGATGTACCGGCTGCACGGCACGTCGGAGTGGGATTCCATCGGCAAGAACGCATCGTCGGGCTGTGTGCGCTTCATGAACCAGGACATCATCGACCTCTACAGCCGGGTCAACGGCGTCGCGCCGGTCTTCGTGCGCCCCAATCTGTCGGCCGCCGGCAAGATCACCGCCGTGTCGAACAGGACTGCCGAGCCGATCGATGCCGGCGTGCCAAGGGATGCGGAGATGCTGAACTAAGCCTTCACGATCTGCTCAGGCGGACGCGCTCGGCGCGCCCGCCTGGGCAGTGGTCGTTACTTCTTGGCCAGGCCCGGCAGCGTGACCTGGTAGACCAGGAACATGGTGTCGACATCGGCGCCGTCGTCGGCCTTGTAGGGCGCGCCGACCTGGAAGCCGTCCTGGGCGAGGAAGTCGTTATCGTTGGCGACGAACAGGAAATAGTCGTCGGGCAGCTTCGGATCGAGCACGCTGGCGAGCGACATCGCCTCCCACTTCTCCGACAGGTTGTTCCTGTCGTTCGGCGCGCCGTTGTGCAGGCCGAAGCGGCCGAGCTCGGCATTGTCGTTGATGTCGATGAACGGCGTCAGCTTGGCCGGCGTCACCGATGGGTCGAGCACGCCCTTGGGCGCCAGCGGCTTGCCGGCGGCATCGAACGCGCCGCCGGCGATGTCCGTCGCGGCCGAGACGTCGACGACGAAGATCTGGCGCACCAGCGAGGTGTCGCCCTTCACGCCCTGGCCGTTGCCGCTGTCGCGCGCCAGCATCAGGAACGTCTGATCCGACAACGCCACGATCTCGCTTTGCGCGGCGATCTTGGTCTTGCCCTTGGCATCCGTGAACACCGGCAGCGGCACGACATACTCATGCGCCAGCTTGAGATGGGCGCGGTCGGATGCGTCATAGACCAGCGCCCTGGTGTTCTGGCGCGTCGCGGGCGAATCGCCGCCATCCTGCCTGGGTGCCGACTGCAGCACGGCGATCAGGAACTTGCCGTCGGGCGTCATCGCCATGCCTTCGAGGCCCTGGTTGTTCTGGCGGCCGCTATCGGGATCCTTCGGATCGGGCTCGGCGGCACCCGGGCCGGGATTGTCCGAGGCGAAGTTCGGCGCGCCGCGGCGCATCGGCACCAGCGCCGCCGGCGGCTGGGTCGCCGACAACAGATGTCCGTCGGCGGAGAAGCGGTAGATGTTGGGGCCGTATTCGTCGGAGATGAACATGGTGCCGTCGGGCAGGCGCGCGATCGCCTCGTTGTCGAGCGCCAGCTTGCCGTTGGCTTCGGGCAGGATCGGCATGTCGCCGCTTGCCGCGCGCACGCCGTTGAGCGGATCGAGGCCGGTGGCATCGGCGCCCTTGTCGTCGGTGAGAAGCATGGTCTCGATAAGCGTCGCCGTGATGCCCGTCTGCTCCTGGCCGGCGGCGGGTGCCGCACCTGGTGTGACCGGGGTAAACTCGATGCCGATCGTGTTGAGGCGCGGCCGGTAGTCGGTGGTGCCGACGACATTGTAGCCTCGGTCCGGAAGCAGCCAGAGCGAACCCTTGTAGCCGCTCGCGTCATGCGTCCAGCTGGCGGTGTCGATCGACATGCCGGAGCCCGAGCCGAACGTCTCGCCGAACTTGTCACGCAGAGCGGCCGGGATGCGGCCGACGCCGACCAGTCCCTTGTTGACGAGGCCGCCGATCGTCGCGGTGCTGTCGGCGAGCGCCGGCGTCAAGGCGGTGAACAAGGCCAGCGCGATGCCGAGCGACGCGGTTCGGTACAGGTGTTTCATGGATAGTCCTCTTTGTGACAGATGTGCCGGAGCGGCCGCGGGACGAAAAGCTGAAGAGGTGCGACAACGATGATGCAGCTAGCACCTCCCGAAGCGCGGTCTACGGCGCGAACATGATGCTTGCGTGACAGCGCATGATGCATGCCAGGTTCGTGTTCGCGCGCGCGGCACACCGCAAATCGAGGACGGCTTCGAGATGCTGCAGCTGGCGCGCGGCTTGTCGCAGGAGGAGTTTCTGGCAGGCGCCCATTGTTACACCGTCATCAACACCAACTCGCCGCGCCGACATTCCGATGGCGCAAGGCATCATCGATTTTGCACATGCGGGCCAAGTCTCGGTGATCACGCCGTTCTGCCTGGCGGGCGCCATGGCGCCGATTACCGTTGCCGGCGCGCTGACGCTGCAGCATGCCGAAGCGCTGGCCGGGCTGACGCTGGCGCAGCTCGTGCGGCCCGGTGCGCCGGTCGTCTACGGCTCCTTCTCCTCCAATGTCGACATGAAGTCGGGTGCACCGGCATTCGGCACGCGAACGGCGGAGGGTGGAGCGGCGCCGGTGTCGTGAGACAGCGCCGCTACGGGCGTTTGATTTCTTGCTCCTGCCGAATTGCGGCCACGCCGCGGAACCAGCGGCGTCCCAAGACATTCAGGGTTACGGCCGGTGCCTTGTCGCATTTGCCAGCCATTGTGGGAGGACGACATGGGATTCGACCAGTATCACGAACCGCCCGAAGAATTGACGCAGGAGGTGCGGACCTTTGCCCGCATGATCACCTCGCTGATCGAGGAGGCGGAAGCGATCAGCTGGTACGAACAGCGCATGTCGGTGGAAAAAGACGCGCAAGCGCGGGCCATCATGAAGAACGCGCAAGGCGAGGAGTTCAAGCATTTCGGCATGGATCTCGAATTCCTGCTGCGCCAGAAGGAGGACTGGCGGGCGGAACTGAAGGAAATCCTGTTCACCACCGGTGACATCGTCAAGGCCGGCGAGAAGGGCGAGGAGAAGGTGGATTGAGCGTCTTTGCCGGCCTCGCCCACGATCAATCGCTGTCGCGCGCGATCAGCTCCAGCGGCCAGACCTCGCGCATGACCCGCGGACCTTCCGGGCCGGCGAAGGCCGGCATTGACGCCAGCAGCATTTCGGCGAGCCGCTGTCCCATCGGCTCCAGCGCCGGGCGGAAGGCGGTCAGCGCCGGCGAGAAGTAGCGGCAGAGCGGTGTGTCGACGATGACGGTCACCGCCATGTCGTGACCCGGCCTGATGCCCATCTCGGCCAGCGCCTTGCAGCCACCAAGCGCCATCGCGTCATTGTTGAAGATGATGGCGGTTGGCGGGTCTTTCGAGCGCATCACCCGCGGCGTCACCTCGTAGCCGCCGGCCTCGTTGATGAAGCCGGACGCAATCAACTCGGGGTCGACCTCGATGCCGTGCCGCCGCAGGGCCTTGCGGTAGCCGGCCAGGAACAGGTAGACGAAGTTGAGATCGAGCGACGGGCGGACGGCGGCGATGCGGCGGTGGCCGCGCGCGACGAGGCGGTCGACCGCATCGGCTCCGGCTTTTTCGAAATCGAGGTCGAGGGAAGGGTAGGACTTGGCCCCGGAACGGCTGCGCCCGAGCGTGGCGAACGGAAAACCGGTCTGGGTGAGATAGTCGATGCGCTCGTCCTCGCGCCGGGTCCAGGCCAGCAGCACCGCATCGGCGCGGCGCGTCTCGACGACACGGCGCAGCCGCTCCTGCTGGTAGTCGCCGGGCGCACCCATGACCACGATCAGGTCGAGTCCGCTTTCGGCGAGCCTGGCCTGCAGCCCGATCAGGAACGGAATGAAGAACGGCTCGCCATATTGCTGGTCGCCTGGATGCGGCTGCAGCATGAAGGCGATCGAATGGGTGGCGCCTTGCCTGAGACTGCGGCCGGACTGGTTCGGCGAATAGTTGAGCGTCCTGGCTGCCTCGAGCACGCGTTGGCGCGTGTCGGCATTGACATCGGCGCGGCCGTTGAGGGCGCGCGACACCGTGCCGATCGAAATGTTCAGGTGACGGGCAAGGTCGTGAATGCTGGATGCCAAGTGACTGTTCTCCCCCTTGCTTGGCTAGCACCGGCAGCCGCCCAGGCCAAGGCGACAAGACGATTTTCGCGAGCGGCCAATTGACATTCTACGCCTTCGGGTGTGTTCTCGTAAACGTTTACGGAAAACCGTTTACGGCCTTGCCGTGAATGCCGTGACGATCGGTCTGGAGGGACCGAGAGGGAGGAGTGCTGGATGATCAATGTCGTCCTGGTCGGCTGCGGAGCGATGAGCAAAGCCTGGCTCGATGCCGTGCGGCAGATCAACGGGCTTGCCATTGTCGGCCTTGTCGACCTCGACGCCGACAGGGCGCGGGCGAGGGCGCGCGAATACGACCTCACCAATGCCGTCATCGGCAGCGACCTCGACGCCGTGCTCGGCCAGACCCGGCCTGACGCGGTCTTCGATGTGGTGGTTCCCGCCGCCCGGCGCGAAGTCGCGCTTTCCGCTTTTGCCCATCATTGCCATCTCTTGACGGAAAAACCGCTCGCCGACAGTCCGGAGAATGCGCGGGCCATCGTCGAGGCGGCCCGCCAGGCCGGGCGTGTCCATGCCGTCGTCCAGAACCGTCGCTATGTCGCCAATGTCAGGCGCATCCGGAGATTTCTGGACTCCGGCGCCATCGGCGCGCCGACCAGCATCCACGCCGACTTCTTCGTCGCGCCGCATTTCGGCGGCTTTCGCGAAGAGATGGCGCATGTGCTGCTGCTCGACATGGCGATCCACACATTCGACGCCGCCCGCTACATGGTCGCCGGCGAGCCGGCCGGCGTCTATTGCCAGGAATGGGAGCCGGCCAATTCGTGGTACCGGCAGGGATCGTCGGCCAGCGCCGTCTTCGATCTCGGTGGGGGCAAGGTCTTCACCTATGCCGGTTCCTGGTGCGCCGACGGCTTCCGCACCAGCTGGGAGGGCAGCTGGCGCATCGTCGCCGAGCGCGGCAGCCTGGTCTGGGACGGCCACGACGGGCTGAAGGCAGAAGTGGTGGTGCCGGGCCGCGACGGCCTGATTGACAAGACCCAGCCGATCGAAGTGCCACCGCTCGATCCGGCCGATCGCATCGATGGCCATCTCGGCATTATCAGGGATTTCATCCGCGCCATCGAGACCGGCACCGAGCCGGAGACGCACGGCGCTGATAACATCAAGAGCCTGGCCATGGTTTTTGGCGCGATCGAAAGCGCCGAGACCGGCCGCCGGGTGACGATCGCAGAGGACGCACAATGACGCCAAACCCGCTTCTCGACATCCGGATCGGCACCATGGTGCGGGCCAATCTCGACGACCCGGCGGCCTACATCAAGGCGATCCTGCCGCTCGGCTTCGAGAGCATCCAGCCCTTCTTCTGGCAGACGCTGGGCGGCAAGGACCTGCCGCGGCTCGCCGGCCAGATCCGTGAGGCGATCGGCGATGCCGATGTCGCGGTGTCTTCGCTCGGCGTGTTCGGCAACCCGCTGGAGAGCGGCGATGTCGACCGCGGCGTGCTCCAGGCCTGGGAAACGGTGATCGACAATGCGCATCTGTTCGGCACCTCGATGGTCAGCGGCTTCACTGGGCGCCTGCGTGGCAAGCCGCTGACCGACAGCCTGCCGCGCTTCAAGGAGGTCTGGGGGCCGCTGGCCAGGCGCGCCGCCGACAAGGGCGTGCGCATCGCCTTCGAGAATTGCGCCATGGACGGCAACTGGGCTCTAGGAGACTGGAACATCGCCCACAATCCGGACGCCTGGGAGCTGATGTTCAACGAAGTGCCCGACGACAATCTGGGTCTCGAATGGGAGCCCTGCCACCAGCTCGTCTATTTGATCGATCCGATGCCGCAGATCCGCAAATGGGCGCCGCGCATCTTCCACGTCCACGGCAAGGACGCGACGGTACGCTGGGACGTGATCCGCGAGCATGGCGTGTTCGGTCGGCTGCCTTTCGTGCAGATGCGCACGCCGGGCTTCGGCGACAGCGACTGGACGCGGGTGATCAGCGAATTGCGGCTGGCCGGCTACAAGGGCGCCATCGACATCGAGGGCTGGCACGATCCGGTCTATCGCGGCGATCTGGAAATCACAGGCCAGGCACGGGCCCTGGAATATCTGAAGCAATGCCGGGGAGGCGCCAGCTACCTGCCAAACCCGGTGTGAGAGCAGACCGGCGGGGGGAGCCAGCCGGAAGTCCGCGGCGCACTGCCGAAGCGAATGTTGAAAGCCCTCGGATTGCGAGGACAAAAGGGAGGATAAGTGCATGAGCATCGCGAAGAGAACGACACTTCTGCGCTCGACCGTCGTGGCCGCCGCCACGGCGCTCTGCGCCACAATTTCCACCTTGCCCGCGCAGGCGCTCGACGCCCAATGGTGCAAGGACGTCCATATCCGTTTTTTCGTCGGGGGCGCCGAGGGCGACGCTTTCGGTACCATCGTTTACAATGGCGCCAAGCAGGCGGCGGCCGATCTCGGACCGAAGGTCGACTACATCTTCTCCCAATGGGACGTTGAAAAGATGGTGCAGCAATTGCGAGAGGCGGTCGCGGTCAAGCCCAACGGCATCGCCATGATGGGCCATCCCGGCGACGGCGCGATCATGCCGCTGGCCGAGCAGGCGCACAAGGATGGCATCAAGATGATGTACCAGAACGTGCCGGTGCCGAAGGTGGTGGAAGCGTTCGGCGGCGGCTATGTCGGCGCCCAGCAGGAGCAGCAGGGCCGCGCGCTCGGTGCCGAGGCGTTCAAGCTCGGCAAGCTCAAGGCCGGCGACAAGGCGATCATGATCGGCCCGTTCGAGAACGAGGCCCGTGGCGCGCGCGAGCGCGGCACGGTGGCGGCGCTCAAGGAGGCCGGCGTCGAAGTCATCCAGCTGTCGTCGCCGCCAAGTGGCGAATGGGCGTCCGATCCCAATCTGGCGATTCCGGTGATCACCGCGGCACTGCTCAACAATCCCGACGTCAAGGCGGTCGGTTATCCCGGCGGGCAGATGCTCGGCAATGTTCCCACCTACATGCAGGCGGCGGGACGCAAGGCGGGCGAGATCTTCAACTTCGGCTTCGACACCAGCCCTCAGATCGTCGAGGGTTTCAAGGGCGGCTGGGTGCAGCTGACGGCCGACCAGCAGCCGTTCCTGCAAGGCTATCTGCCGATCCTCAGCCTCTGCCAGCAGGTGGTGCTCGGCCTGGCGCCGATGAATGTCGACACCGGCGCCGGTTTCGTCACGCCCGACAATTACGAGATCGTCGCCGAGCTTGCCAAGCAGGCGCTGCGCTGACCTCCCAAGCCGTCGGCCGGGGTTCAGGCCCGGCCGGCGGAACCGCCGGCGAGAAGCCGGCACGAGACAATCAAGCGAGGACCGCCATGGCCGAACGTCTCATCGAACTGCGCGATATCAGCAAGTCCTATGGCCACGTCTATGCACTGGGCGGGGTCAATCTCAGCGTCGACCGCGGCGAGGTGGTCGGCTTGATCGGCGACAATGGCGCCGGCAAGTCGACGCTGATCAAGATCCTGTCCGGCGTGGTCAAGCCGACCAGCGGCGAGATCCTGGTGCGCGGCAAGCCGGTTACCGGATGGAGCGCGGCACGCTCGCGCGACGCCGGCATCGAGACGGTGTTTCAGGATCGGGCGCTGGCCGTGCAGCAGACCATCGTGCGCAACATCTTCATGGGCCGCGAACTCACCGGCTTCATGGGCTTTCTGAGGGTCAACAAGGAGATCGAGGAGGCGAGCCGGCTGATGCGCGAGATCGGTTTCACCTCGAAAGTGTTCACGCCGCATTCGATCGTCGGCCAGCTGTCCGGCGGCGAGCGCCAGGGCGTGGCGATCGCGCGCGCCATCTACAAGCAGGCGGAGCTGATCGTCCTCGACGAACCGACGACCGCGCTGTCGCTGACCGAGACCGCCAAGGTCTTCCATTTCGTGCGCCAGGTGCGGGCGAGCGGCCGCTCGATCCTGTTCATCGGGCACAACATCCACCATGTCTTCGACATCGCCGATCGCTTCGTCGTGCTGGATCGCGGCAAGGTCGCACTGACGACCGACCGCAGCCAGGTCAAGTCGGCCGAAGACCTCATCAATTTCATGGAAGACGTCGCGCACCCGGGCGGGTTGGCCGGACTGCATGACACCGGCGATACGGAGCAGGCAACGCGATGAGCAAGACCATGGAGCCCGATCTGCACGAGCCGTCCGCCGGCATTTCCCGGCAAGGTAGCCCTCAGAAGGAATGGAAACACCCATCCGATCACTGGATGCGCGGCTTCATCCTCGACAACCGCGCCTCGCTCGGCACGCTCGGCGTGTTCATCATCATGATGGCGGTGTTCATCATCGCCAACCCGACGGTCTTCACCACCTGGTACCTCTACCGCTCGGTGCTGACCACGCTGCCGGTGGCGCTGTTCGTGGTGGTGCCGCTGGTCTTCGTCGTCACCTGCGGCGAGATCGACCTGTCGTTTCCGGCGACGATGGGTTTTGCCTCATGGGTCTTCGCGCTGGTCGTGCAGGCCGGCTATGATCCGTTCCTCGGCATAGTCGCAGCGCTGATCACCGGCATGCTGCTCGGTTTCCTCGTCGGGTCGCTGGTGGTCTATGGCGGGCTATCGTCGCTGATCGCGACGCTCGGCATGAATTTCCTGCTGCGGGGCCTGATCCAGATCATCAACGAGGGCAAGTCGATGGCGCTGACCAGCCTTGCCGACAGCTGGGCCTACACGATCTTCTCCGGTCAGCTCATGGGCATCCCGGTGCAGGTCTTCTGGGCTATCGCCTTTGTCGTGCTGTCGGCGATGCTCTACAACCGCCATCGCTTCGGTGCGCAGGTGAGGGTGGTCGGCGATAACCCCGACAGCGCCCAGCAGATGGGTATCGACGTCAAGCGTGTGCGGGTGAAGGTGTTCGTCTTCGTCGGCATCGGAGCGGCGATCGCCGGCACCTTCTCGGTGATGATCAACTTCACCTGGTGGCCGACAGCCGGCGACGGCTATCTGCTGCCGGTGCTGGCATCGGTGTTCGTCGGCGGCACCCCGACCTGGGGCGGCATCGGCACCGTCGTCGGCGGCGCTATCGGCGCCGTCACCGTGTCGTTCATCCAGACCGGCGTCGTAGCGGCGGGCCTGAGCGGCTTCTACGTGCAGTTCTTCAACGGGCTGATCATCATCCTGTCGCTGCTGGGGCATAAGTGGAACCAGGCGCGGTATCGGTAGCTCAGCCGCATTTAGCGCCAGTCGAATAGTGGTGTTTCACCCAATGGTTTCTCTTCAACAACCGGAGCCTCGGCCTGTTCTTTCCGATGTGCTGCTTCTAAAATAATTTTCGCGTCTTCTAGCGCCAACAGAAATTCATCGAGGCACTCGCGTAATTCATTTCTTGAGAGAAGCTCAAAGTCACCGCGGTTCCACACGAGGGGCTGGCGTTTCGCTGAATCGCCTTTTCCAACTTTTGGGAAGCAGAGAAATTCGCCAGGCGATTTCCTAAAATCGGTTAGCGAAAACACAGCATCCTCAAAAATCGTGGCGAGCAAACGCATTTGCCAGATGGTCAACGGGAAGTTTGCCCAACCCACTGTAAAGATAGGAACCTGAAGCCCATTCTCAATGATGGTTATGAGGGGCTTCACGGGAACGACAAGCCCCTTACCAACTCGAAATGGTTCAATTATTTCGTCAAAACACGGCTTGCCGAAGTAGCCCCTTTTTTCATCGTAGTCATAAAACGCCTCAACGTACTCGCCGACAATACCACGGCTATTTGCGCGTCCCTTCGACATTGCCGCAATCAACGCGGTGCGCCGATCGAGTCCATAGACAATTCGGTCTCGAATAATCGGCGACGCCGCAGAATACGTAGTCGTTGGAAAGCCGGTCACAAATCTAACGAGTTCTTTCGTCGTTCGGGCGCGATCCGGAAAAACATATCGGACCCAGTTGTGAGCGTAGGGAGGCCTGCTAAGTTTGCTTATCTGCACGAGCGTTCCTCATTAGTGCCGGGTTTGACGTAAGAAATATTGCTGGATGAGATCGTCGGATATCTCCATTCCAGGATTGCTCCTCCCCGAAGCATTATACACTAGGTCCCACGGCCCACCTTTTTCATGGGACATATTCACAAGTTTTGTCGCCCCCAAGCGCATGTATTTGTCAATTATCGGATGCAGGAAATTTGCATCAGGCCCGCTTATAGTTTCGTATACGGGCACTCTCTTCAAAGAATTTAAATCGAGCCTCGTGGCTCTTGTTCTAATATCGGCAGCTCCAAAAGATTTAAATTCCGAATATATCTCCCTAATTACTGGACCGTAGTCCCAAGCCTCGATCTTTGCTTCAATTAACGGCTCTCCAAAATTAGCTAGATATGTGGAATGCAGAAAATATATTATTTTGTTGATCTCAAGATTTGTAATCCCCAGCCCTTCTGCGTCCGCACGATCGAGCACCAAATTTGCAATATAACGTGAGTCGTAGGCCATGCAAGAAATTGTACCCTATTTGTTCCCGGATGTCAGGCAAATTGCAAATGCGCTCACACCGCCGCGACGAACCCGTCCAGCACGCGTTTCTGGCCGGCCTTGTCGAAGTCGATGGTCAGCTTGTTGCCTTCGATGGCGGAAATGTTGCCGTTGCCGAATTTCTGGTGGAAGACGCGGTCGCCGACGTTGAAGGCGGACGGCTTGTCGGCGACGGATTTGGCGACCAGCTCGCCGTCGATGGTGCGGCCCTTGACCGAGGTGCGGCCGGCGCCGTAGCCGCTGTCCGTCTCGCCATAGCCGATGCGCTCGACCTGATGGCCGGAGCGCGAGCCCCAGTTGCGGTCGGTGGCCTCGGTGCGGTTGGCCTGCGCGCGCTGCCAGCCTGGCGTCGCATAGGTGTTGGAGAAGGCGCCGGATTTTTCGGTGTCGGCGCCGACATTGTCGAAGCGCGAAGCGCCATAGGGGTTCTGTCTTCCCGCGCCCTGACCGCCGCGACCGGAGGCAAAAGAACCGCCGCCGTATGAATTGCCGTAGCCGCCATAGGAGTTGCCGCTTTCGGCGACCTCGACATGGGCGTTCGGCAATTCTTCGAGGAAACGCGACGGGATCGTCGACTGCCACAGGCCGTGGATCTGGCGGTTGGAGACAAACCAGATATGCAGGTTCTTCTTGGCCCGCGTCAGGCCGACATAGGCCAGGCGGCGCTCTTCCTCCAATCCGGAACGGCCGCCTTCGTCGAGCGCGCGCTGGTGCGGAAACAAGCCTTCCTCCCAACCGGGCAGGAACACGGTCTCGAATTCGAGGCCCTTGGCCGAATGCAGCGTCATGATGCTGACGGCGTCGAGCCCGGCATTCTGCTCGGCATCCATGACGAGTGCTACGTGCTCGAGGAAGGAGCGCAGCGATTCGTACTCCTCCATCGAGCGGATCAGCTCCTTAAGGTTCTCCAGCCGGCCTGGCGCTTCGACCGAGCGGTCGTTCTTCCACATGTCGGTGTAGCCGCTCTCTTCGAGAATGGTCTCGGCGAGTTCGGTGTGCGGCGTTGTGTCCAGCGCCTTTTGCCAGCGCTCGAAATTGGCAGCCACTTCGCGAAGGGCTGCGCGCGGTTTCGGCTTCAGTTCGTCGCTTTCGGCGAGCTTGGCGGCGGCTTCCAGCATCGGGATGCGCAGCGCGCGCGCCGTGTCGTGGATCTGGCGGATGGTGGCTTCACCAAGGCCGCGCTTGGGCACATTGACGATGCGTTCGAAGGCAAGGTCGTCGGCGCCTTGCGCGACGACGCGGAAGAAGGCCATGGCGTCGCGGATTTCCAGACGTTCATAGAAGCGCGGGCCGCCGATGACGCGGTAGTTGAGGCCGAGCGTGATGAAGCGGTCCTCGAAGGCCCGCATCTGGAAGGAGGCGCGGACCAGGATCGCCATGTCGTTGAGATTGTGCTTTTGCCGCTGGTAGGTCTCGATGGTCTCGCCGACGGCGCGGGCTTCCTCCTCGGAATCCCAGGCGGCATGGACATGCACCTTGCCGTCATCCGGCTCGTTCCGGTCGGTGAACAGCGTCTTGCCGAAACGGCCCTCATTGTGGGCGATGAGGTGGGAGGCGGCGCCAAGGATGTGCGCGGTCGAGCGGTAGTTGCGCTCCAGGCGGATGATGGTGGCGCCGGGGAAATCCTTGTCGAAGCGCAGGATGTTGTCGACCTCGGCGCCGCGCCAGCCATAGATGGATTGATCGTCGTCGCCGACGCAGCAGATGTTTACTTTGTTGTCGCTCACGGCCGTACGCGAGCTTCGCTCGCTGGCCTCCGCGGGGGCGGCCTGGCCGGCCGACGCCCGGTCGGGCTTGCGGCCTTCGGCCGATCGCACATCCGTCGATGTCGACGCGCGCCCGGCATCAGGCCGCTGCGCCAGCAACCGCAGCCACATATACTGGGCGGTGTTGGTGTCCTGATATTCGTCGACGAGGATGTATTTGAAGCGCTTGTGGTATTCCTTCAGCACATCCGGATTAGCGCGGAAGATGCGGATCGGGTGGCAGAGAAGATCGCCGAAGTCGCAGGCGTTCAGGGTCTTCAGCCGCTCCTGATAGGCCTTGTAGAGTTCACGGCCCTTGCCGTTGGCGAACGCGCGCGCGTCGCCCTCGGCGATGTCGGCCGGACCTTGCCCCTTGTTCTTCCAGCCGTCGATCATCTGGGCGAACTGCTTGGCCGGCCAGCGCTTGTCGTCGAGTCCCTCGGCCTGGATCAGCTGCTTGATCAGCCGCACGACGTCGTCGGTGTCGAGGATGGTGAAGTCGGATCTCAATCCGGCAAGTTCGGCATGGCGGCGCAGCAGCTTGACGCCGATCGAGTGGAAGGTGCCGAGCCACGGCATGCCCTCGACATTGCCTTCGCCGATCAGGACGCCGATGCGGATCTTCATCTCGCGGGCGGCCTTGTTGGTGAAGGTGACGGCCAGGATCTGCGACGGGAAGGCCTTGCCGGTGGCGAGGATGTGGGCGATGCGGGTGGTGAGCACGCGGGTCTTGCCGGTGCCGGCGCCGGCCAGCACAAGAACCGGACCTTCGGTGGTTTCCACCGCCAGCCGCTGCTCGGGGTTCAGCCCCTTCAGATAGTCGGGTGCATTGTTGTGGCCGCCACGGGCAGCCATGGCGCGCGCGGCAATACCCGACGGGGCCGAGGGCCGCGCATTGGGTTCATCGAAAAAGGGCATGTCTTCGGAAAAGCCGGACATCGCCCCGAATGTAGTGATTCGGGGGCGAAAGACCAGAAGTGTCTACGTTTTGTTCCGGCAAAGTGCCTGATATCGCCGTTCAGGCCTTGCAGTAACCGAGAGTGACGAAAACCGAACGAGCGCGCCTCGTCGGTCGTCATGGCGCCGAGACTGCTGGAAACCCTGATACAAGCAAGATGGATTGCCACCATGGCGTGTGGCCAACTTGACAGGCGCGGCGGTCAGGAGAAAGTTGTGTCCTGGGCAGGAACGATTGCGTCGGGCTGTCCTTGGCGTCGCAAAGCGCAACAGTCGAAGGAGTATCATCTTGGCTGTCACCACCACCTCCCTCGTCCTCTTGCTCATAGGCCTGGCGCTCGGCGGCGGCGGTATCCGCTTGGCTTCGCTGGGCGGCAGCTGGTACTATATCGTCGCCGGCCTCGCCTTCCTGATCGCCGCCTGGCTGCTCTACCGACGCAGATCCACCGCGCTGTGGCTCTACGCGGCGATCGTGCTCGGCACGCTGGCCTGGGCCGTCTGGGAGACCGGCTTCGACTGGTGGGAACTTGGGCCCCGCGGCGGCATCATCGTGCTGGTGGCGCTATGGCTGCTGACGCCGTCGGCGAGGCGTGGTCTTGCCGGGCCTGACGCGCGCGCGCCGCTCATCCTTGCCGTGCTGGCATCGCTTGCCGTCGCCGGTTATTCGATGACAGCAGATCCGAAGGACATCGCTGGAGAACTCGACACCGACAAGGTGATCCCCAACGCCAACCTCGGTAACAATGTGCCGGCCGGCGAATGGCACTATTACGGCCGCACGCAGTTCGGCCAGCGCTATTCGCCGCTCGACCAGATCACACCGGACAATGTCGCCAAGCTGCAACCGGCGTGGACCTACCAGACTGGTGACGTGAAGGGTCCGGACGACATCGGCGAGACCACCTATCAGGTGACGCCGCTGAAGATCGGCGACACGCTCTACATCTGCACGCCGCACAATTTCGCCATCGCCATCGACGCCGCGAGCGGCAAGGAGAAATGGCGCTACGATCCCAAGGTCAAGCTCGACAAGGACCGCCAGCACCAGACTTGCCGCGGCGTGTCCTATTATGCCGATGCGGCCATCGCCGCCGGCCAGCCATGCGCTGCCCGCGTCTACCTGCCGACCTCGGACGCGCGGCTGATCGCGCTCGACGCCGCCAACGGCCAGGTCTGCCCCAGCTTCGCCGAGGGCGGCACGCTGAACCTTCTGACCAACATGCCCTATCCGAAGTCGGGCTATTATTACTCGACCTCGGCGCCGCTGATATCAGGTGGCAAGATCATCGTCGGCGGCGCGGTCAACGACAATTATTCGACCCAGGAGCCGTCCGGCGTCATCCGCGCCTACGACGCTGCCACCGGCAAGCTGCTATGGAACTGGGATTCCGGCAATCCGGACCAGACGACGCCGCTGGCGGCCGGCCAGACTTACACCGCCAACTCGCCCAACATGTGGTCGACGCCGAGCGCCGACGAGAAGCTCGGCCTGCTCTATGTGCCGCTTGGCAACCAGACGCCGGATCAACTCGGCGCCGGGCGCAGCGCCAATGTCGAGAAGTTCTCGTCGTCGATCACCGCGCTCGATCTCAACACCGGGCAGTTGCGCTGGGTGCGGCAGACCGTGCACCACGATCTCTGGGACATGGACGTGCCGGCGCAGCCGAGCCTGATCGACATCACCAAGGCCGACGGCACGGTGGTGCCGGCACTGGTCGGGCCGACCAAGCAGGGCGACCTCTATGTGCTCGACCGCCGAACCGGCGAGCCGGTCATCGCGGTCAACGAAGTGCCGGCGCCCGGCGGCGCCATCGAGGGCGACCACACATCGCCGACGCAGCCGGTCTCGGATCTTACCTTCATGCCGAAGCCGCTCACCGGCGCCGACATGTGGGGTCTCACCATGTTCGACCAGTTGGCTTGCCGGATCGAATTCCAGGGCCTGCGCTATGAGGGCCGCTACACACCGCCTTCCGTCCAGGGCTCGCTGATCTATCCCGGCAATTTCGGCACCTTCAACTGGGGTGGCGTCGCCGTCGATCCGGTCCGGCAGGTGCTGTTCGGCATGCCGACCTATCTGGCGTTCAAGTCGCAGCTCATTCCGCGCGATCAGGTACCGCCGCCGGACGAGGGGCGCGGCAGCGAGCAGGGACTGAACCGCAACGAGGGCGCGCCCTATGCGGTGGTGATGGGACCATTCCTGTCGCCGCTCGGCATTCCTTGCCAGGCGCCGCCCTGGGGCTATGTCGCGGGCGCCGATCTCAGGACCGGCACCATCGCCTACAAGCACCGCAACGGCACCGTCTACGACATGACGCCGCTGCCGCTGCCGCTGAAGGTCGGCGTGCCCGGCATCGGCGGGCCGATGATCACCGCCGGCGGCGTCGCCTTCCTGGGGGCCGCGGTCGACGACTATCTGCGCGCCTATGACCTGACATCGGGCAAGCAACTGTGGCAGGCGCGGCTGCCGGCCGGCGGGCAATCGACGCCTATGACTTACACGGTCGCCGACGGTCGCCAGTTCGTGGTCATCGTCGCCGGCGGCCACGGTTCGGTCGGCACCAAGCCGGGGGATTATGTGATGGCCTACGCGCTGCCGAAGTAGGGGATTGTTTCTGAGAGGTCAGCTTTTGCACGGGCGATCTTTCGGAACATCGCGCCGCCCCTCATCCGGCTGCCGCCACCTTCTCCCCGTATAGCGACGGGGAGAAGGGGCAATTCCTGCAGCGCTGGCGATTGACGAAACCATCGATGAAAGCGTCTTTCTCCCCGTCGCTATACGGGGAGAAATGCCCGGCAGGGCAATGAGGGGCAGCGCTACGCGGCGTCAGTAGCGAAACGATCAGCCAAGCCCGAGATGGCTCTTCAGGCTGGGCACCGAGCCGAGCACCTGGTTGGTGAGATCAGGGCCGGCGGCTGCTTCGGCCTGCTGGACCAGCATTTCGCCGGCCTTCTGGATCTGCGCCAAATCGAGGCCGGATGCCTTGAGCGCGGCGAGGCCGTTGACCAGCGCGCCGGCTTTTTCACCCAAAACGCCGCCAATTGCGCCCTGCAGCGATGACAGGAAGCCGCCCCCGGCCGGAGCGGCGGCCATGACGTCATATTGGTGGGCGAGATCATCAGCGCCGGCGATCTTGGCGAAAAACGCCGAGGCGCTGGTGCCTTCCGCCTCGTGTTCGAGCACCGAGAAAATGGTGCCGACGACTTTCTCCGTCGTCGCCTGGTCGAGGCCCGCTTTCTGCGAGACGGTGTTGACGATATCCTGGACGTTCATGGTCTGACCTCAACCTTGGGTTTTCTTGGATGCAGGCTGGCGCTGATTACCGCGGACCCTGATCATCGATCGCCTGGTGGAAGCGGCCGAGCGCAGTGCCAGCAGGGAGGCAGCGGCGAGCACGAAAACGGTGGCGAGGATCGGGGTGGAGAAGGTCATGGGTGTTGTTCCTTCTTGGTCGGAATGAGTGCAGATGCAGGGCAGGGACGAGACCGCCGCCGGCAGCTTCCCTAACATTGTGGCAGCAGCATCAAGATTGTCGAAAATGACCAAAATGTGATTGCAGCGGGTTCTGCCGCATCAAGGCTTTCGGGTGAGCACCGTCACCCAACCGTGACTGGACCATGCAGGTCTCGGCCCTATCTTGCGCCGCAACGAGACTTTCCGAAGCCGAGGAGCGCATCCATGACGAAAGCCGAAGCCAACACCAAGCCCGCCATCACTCAGGCGATGATCGATGCCTATGACGAATACACGCATCTGACGCTCGATCGCCGCCGCTTCATGGAGCAACTGACCAGGCTTGCCGGATCGGGCGCGGCGGCGGCGGCGATCGCGCCGCTTCTGGGGGCGAATTCCGCCCAGGCGGCAATCGTCGCCGACAACGATCCGCGGGTGAAGGGTGAGGACATCAGCTATCCCGGCAGCGCTGGCGAGATGAAGGGCTATCTGGTCAAGCCGGCGGATCAGGCGGGCAAGCTCGGCACGGTCATCGTCGTGCATGAAAACAGGGGACTCAACCCGCATATCCGCGACGTGGCGCGACGCGTGGCGCTGGAAGGGTTCGTGGCGCTGGCGCCGGATTTTCTGTCGCCGCTCGGCGGCACTCCGGCCGATGAGGACAAGGCGCGCGACATGTTCACCAAGCTCGATTCGGCGCAGACCATTGCCGATGGTGTAGCGACTGTCGCTTTCCTCAAGGGCGACAAGGACGGCAACGGCAAGGTCGGTGCCGTCGGCTTCTGCTGGGGCGGCGGCACGGTCAACATGCTTGCCGTCAACGCGCCCGATCTCAATGCCGCCGTCGCCTATTACGGCATGCAGCCGAACGCCGCCGATGTGTCTGACATCAAGGCGGCCTTGCTGCTGCACTATGGCGGACTGGACGAGCGCATCAATGCCGGCATCGATGCCTTCAAGAAGGCGCTCGACGCCGCGCATGTCGAATACACGGTCTATGTCTATGAAGGCGCCAACCATGCCTTCAACAACGACACCTCGGCCGCCCGCTACGACAAGAAAGCGGCCGATCTCGCCTGGGGACGCACGATCGCCTTCCTGAAGGAGAAGCTGGCGTAGCTTTCAGCGGGCTGGTTTGTGGAAGGCGACGCCGGCGACCACCAGCGCAATGCCGAGGCAATCGGTGGGGCTTGGAATCTGGCGCAGCACAATGACGCCGATCAGCGTCGCGGTGACCGGCAGTAGCGACAGCATCAGCGCGAAGCTGGCGCGCGGCAGCCGCGACATGGCGAGTTGGTCGCAGATGTAGGGAATGACGGAGGAGCAGATGCCGACGCCGACGGCGGCGAGCAGCAGCGGCCGTGAGAAAAAGGCCGGCAGTGCATCTCTGAAGCCGATCGGCAGCACGATGATGAAAGCGATCGCCATGGCGGCACCAAGACTGGCGATGCCGCCGCCCGCGCCGGAAGCGGCGATGCGGTGCCCGAGCACGATGTAGCCGACAAACAGAGTACCGTTGAGGAAGGCCCAGAACAGCCCAAGGGGATCACTCGACCATTTGACGTCGATGAGCAGCAAGGTGCCGGCGACGGCAACGGCAAGGGCGGCGAGATTGCGCGGGGTCTTGAGGCCGATCACCGCGACACCGATGGTGCCGACGAATTCGATCGCCGCCACCAGCGAGATCGGCAAGCGGTCGAGCGCCAGGTAGAACGAACAGTTCATCACCGCCAGGCAGGCGCCGAAGGCCAGCAACCGCAGCCGGGTCGAGCGATCGGCGCGGACGAGCGTTCGCCATGGACGGGTCATTGGTGCGAAGATCGGGGCGGCGGTAGCGATGCGCAGCCAGGCCATGCCGAGCACGCCGACATGCGGGAAAAGCAGCACGGCAAATGCCGGCCCGAGATAATGGAAGACGGCGCTGACGCCGAACCAGACATGCGGCGGCAGTGTTGTCGCCAGCCTGCGGAAGGGAAGGCCGGCAACAGCGGGGTCTGCCGCAGGAGCTTGCGTTTGATCATCCATCGGATCAGTATCGCAGGCGGTTTTGCCTGTTCATATGGGTGATGATTGGCTTTTCCAGCCGGTATCCTCACGGAAGCAAGGATCTTTCCATGAAACGCCTTCGGATTGAAAGCGCCGACCTCGATGCCGCGGATATGAAAATCCTGCGCTTGCTGGAAAAGGACGCGCGCATCAGCACGGCGGAGCTTGCGCGTTCGGTCGGCTTGTCGGCGCCGAGCGTGGCCGAGCGCATCAAGCGGTTGCAGGAGAGCGGGGTCATCGATGCCTATTCGGTCAGGATCAATCCCGCGGCACTCGGCCTGCCGGTGTCGGCGTGGCTGCGCATCCGTCCGGTACCGGGGCAACTGGCCGTCGTGGCCGAGATCATCCGCGATCTGCCTGAGATCGCACAATGCGACCGGGTGACCGGCGAAGATTGTTTCATCGCGCTGGCGCATGTCGGCTCGGTGGCCGAACTCGAACGGGTGATCGATCGCATCATCCCTTACGCGATGACCAATACGGCGATCATCCAGTCGTCGCCGGTGGTGGCGCGCTCACCACTGGCAGCGGTGAAGCGTACGGTTTAAGCAGGCAGGGATTGGTCGGCTCGAAGGTTTAAGCGTGGCCGCGCTTCAGGCGGGCGCGCTTCAGAATGGTGCGCCAGCGGATCATGTCGAACGGGATCGGTTCGTTGTTGTTGGCAATGTGGAATATCTCGTTGTCGACGTTCTTGAGCGAGCGCCAGAAATCATAGTCGGTGATGCGCGGATCGGCGGCCAGCCTGTCCACCTCGACCTTGATGTCGGTTTTCATGCACTTCCCTCGAACCGGCTTCGCCGCGCCGCCCGCATCGCAACCCTGTGCGGACCGTTTTCAACCGCTCCGCTGAGTCGTTCAACGGCTCAATTGGCTTTGTTCCCGTTAAAACCTCGGTAAGGTTAACGCGGGCGCGGGGCCGCTTCAAGCACCGCTGCCAGCCGATTTGAAGGTTCCGCGATTTTAGATTGTCGGTGTGCTTTGAAGCCCGGAACGGGATGGGTGTCGGCTTCGCCCCTATTTGCGTTTGATGCCGATCGAGCGGCCGGCGCGCTCTGGCATCGGCAGTGCCGAGTGGGCGGCGCGCATGGTTTCGACCTTGGCAAGCACATCGGCGGGGAAGGGCGCTACCTTCGGTCCGGACATGTCGACATGCAGCGAAAGCGATTCGGAGGTGGCGGCGAGCCAGCCGTCGACATGGCGGATTTCCTGGTAAACCCGCAGCCGCTTGTCATCATGGTCTATGAGTTGGAAGGAGACCGTGACCTTGTGCTCGAGATGCAACTCCTGCACGTAGCAAACATGGACTTCGGCCGTATAGATCGTGAGGCGGCGGTCCCTGGCATAGTTCGCCCCCATGCCCATTATGTCGAAGGCGTCGTCCGAGCAGCGGTCGAACAGCACGTTGTAATAGGCCATGTTGAGATGGCCGTTGTAATCGATCCAATCCTTCTCGATGTCCATCGGTCGGGAGACGAAGGGGGCGGAAATGGGCATCGAAACTTCCTTATGCTGGCGCTGGACAGAGCATGGCGGGTAAGACTACGCATCCATAATCGCACAACAAGGGTGGACGCTGGTCCATTCGCGGAGGAATTCATGGCTCTGAGCGACCTCAATCCGGTCGAACGCAACGAGGAAGGCATCGCTGCGGTGCTCGGCATCCTCAAGCAGCGGCTGGGCGAACGTTTTCAGACCGGCGAGGCCATCCGCTCCCAGCACGCGCACACCACCACCTATATTCCGACGCAGGCGCCGGACGGCGTGGCCTTTCCCGAGACGACCGCCGAGGTGCAGGAGATCGTGCGCGCCTGCGCCGCGCACCGCGTGCCGGTCATCGCCTTCGGCGTCGGCTCGTCGCTGGAAGGTCACACCAACGCACCGGGCGGCGGCATATCGGTCGACACGTCGCGTATGAACCGCATCCTGGCGGTCAATCCGCAGGATCTCGATTGCACGGTCGAACCCGGCGTCACCCGCGAGGATCTGAACCGGCATCTGCGCGACACCGGCCTGTTCTTTCCGATCGATCCGGGCGCCAATGCCTCACTCGGCGGCATGGCGGCGACGCGGGCGTCCGGCACCAACGCGGTGCGTTACGGCACGATGCGCGAGAACGTGCTGTCGCTGACGGCAGTCATGGCCGACGGCGAAACGGTGACGACCGGCAAGCGCGCGAAAAAGAGTTCGGCCGGGTATGATTTGACGCGACTGCTGATCGGCTCGGAAGGCACGCTCGGCATCATCACCTCGCTGACGCTCAGGCTACAAGGCATTCCGCAAGCGATCTCCGGCGGAGTCTGCCCGTTTCCGAGCGTCGAGGCGGCCTGCAACGCGGTCATCGCGACGATCCAGATGGGCATTCCGGTGGCGCGCATCGAACTGGTCAATGCGCTGCAGATGCAGGCGATGAAGAATTATTCGAAGCTCGACTATCCCGAGAGCCCGTGCCTGTTCGTCGAGTTTCACGGCAGCGATGCCGGGGTTGCCGAGCAGGCCGAGACTTTCGGCATGATCGCCGAGGAGAATGGCGGCGGGCCGTTCCTGTGGACCAGTGTCGCCGAGGAACGGACGAAACTGTGGAAGGCAAGGCACGACGCCTACTGGTCGTCGCTGACGCTGCGGCCGGGCGCCAAGGGCCTGTCGACCGACGTCTGCGTGCCGATCTCGCGCTTTGCCGAATGCGTCATGGAAACCGAAGCCGACATCGCCGAGATGGGCTTGATCGCACCGATCGTCGGCCATGCCGGTGACGGCAATTTTCACGTGCTGGTGCTGATGGACGTGAACGATCCGAAGGAGATCGCGCTGTCGGAAAAATTCGTCGCGCGGCTCAACATGCGGGCGATCGCCATGGATGGCACCTGCACCGGCGAGCACGGCATCGGCCAGGGCAAGATCGGCTTCCTGCGCCACGAGCTCGGCCACGGCGTCGACATCATGCGCACCATCAAGCAGGCGCTCGATCCCTTGAACATCATGAATCCGGGCAAGATATTGCCGGGAAACTAGGCGAGTCCTCCGACGCAAGGTTCACATACGGCTCATTACGACCGGGCAACGATGGAACCGAGATCGGCCGCACTGCGAGGTCCGAAACGGTCCGCCACCTTCGGAACCGATTCATAGCTTTCACGTTGCGGCAACCAACGGAACATCGTCAAAGCGGAGCGGTCGCCCATGAACTGGAAAGGCGTCTGGAAGAATCAATACGGGTCCATTGTCGAAATCACCGATGATGCGGACAATCGCATATCGGGATCGTTTCGAACCGCGCTGACGGATAGCGGGTTCCATGGCCAGGAAATTCCGATTTTGGGCGTGCACCGCGGTGACTGCATTAGCTTTGCCGGCGGCGGGAAAACGCCAGTCGGCGATGCAATCGTCTCTTATACCGGCCTCCTTCGGGAGGGAAAAATGGAGACTTTGTGGTTTGTCGTCTCGGATGCGGCGATTAAGGCCAGCGGCGAGGGCCAACCTGCGAAAATCGAAAAACTGAATTGGTGGCGTTCGATGTCGACCAGCGCGGACACGTTCCAAAGAAGCTAGTCCCAATGGCCAGCGAAGCCATTTGGCCTCGCACGACGCCGCTCTGGTCATCGCGGTAGGGCCAGCAGCGGGTGTCGACTATGTTCGCATGCGCCCAAAGCGGAAGTAAATCCCGGAGCGTTAGCGTGCGGCCGCAGGCTTCTCCTGCGCGCCCTGAACAAGTGTCTGCAGCATGGGGCGAGTTGGCGCGAAGAATGTCGTGCCGGTGTGCGGCGTCGAGAAATCAAGCAGGCGGTCGTAAGCGCCCGGCGGCTCACCGATGTACATGCGCTGAAGCATCTTCTCGATCACCCAGAGATATCTGGAATAGCCGATAAAATAGGTGCCGAACTCTTGCTGCCCCGGCCGGCCGAAGGGCATGTTGTCGCGCAGGATGTCGTATTCGTTGCCATCGGCATCCTCGATGGTGGCGAGCGATTTGTGCGACTTGCGCGGCGCGGCGTCATCGTCGATTTCGATGTTGTCGATCTTGGTGCGGCCGATGATCTCTTCCTGGAGGGGTGTCGGGGTCCGTGCCCACGCCTGGAGATCGTGCAGATATTTCTGCACGACGACATAGCTGCCCCCGGCGAATTCGGCGTCTTCATCGCCGACGAGTGCCGAGGCCGGCAGATCGAGGCCGGTCGGGTTGGCGGTTCCGTCGACAAAGCCGAGCAGGTCGCGTGCATCGAAATAGCGAAAGCCCGAGACTTCATCGACGACGGTCACGCCGTCACCGAGACTGTCGAGCAGAATGCGTTCGAACTCGAAGCACATGTCGGGGCGTTCGGACCGGATATGGAAGAGAAGATCGCCCGCTGTCGATGGCGCCGAATGAACGGCTCCCTTGATCGGCGCGAACGGTTTCAATTCGAGCGGGCGCCGATCGGGAGAGAAACGGTCCCAGAGATCGCGGCCGATGCCCGCTATGCACGACAGTCGCCCGGAGAGGTCGCGGAACCCGACGGTCTTCACCAGGTCATCAAGTTCGCCGAGCACCGAGGCGACCTTGGCGAGCGCGCTCTGTTCGCTGACGACAGTGACGACAAGAAAGACCGCCGAAAGCGACAGCGGAGCGTCGACGCTCTGCGCATCGATCGGCACCCGGTCCCAGTTCTTCCCAGACATTCGAATCTCCGCTTTGCCGGGATTTGTTTCAGATCACCGGACATCAGGCAACACTGGATGATTTGCCTCTTTATCGACACGCGGATGCGGGTAGAGTGCGGCAGAATTTCAATCAACCCGTTCGGAGCTGATGCTCGCTCGCCTGTTCGTGATCTTCGGTGGCCTTTTTGTGCTGGTGCTGTGTGCGGCGCTGGTGGTGCCGTATTTTGTCGACTGGACCAGCTACCGCGCCGATTTCGAACGCGAGGCGAGCGCCATTCTCGGCCGCAAGGTGACCGTGCGGGGCGACGCCACGGCTAGGCTGTTGCCGTTCCCGTCGGTGACCTTCGCGAATGTCGCCGTCGCCGGTGGCCCCAACGGCCAGCCGGCCATGACCGTCGAGACGTTTTCGATGGATGCGGAACTGGCGCCCTTCCTGCGCGGTGAAGTGCTGATCTTCGACATGCGGCTGGTGCGGCCGAAAGCGACCATCGATATTGCCAATGACGGCACGGTCGACTGGGCGATGCGGCCGTCCTCGCCCTTCGACCTCAACCAGATCTCGATCGAAAAGCTGACAGTGACCGAAGGTCAGGTCGAACTGCGCCATGCCGCCGGCGGCCGCAGCCATCTGATGTCCGAGATAAATTCGACCATCTCGGCCAAGTCGCTGGCTGGCCCGTGGCGCATGGACGGCACGCTGCGGCTGGATGGTCTTCGCACCACGGTCGCGGCGTCCACCGGCAAGGCCGAAGGCACAGGGCAGATGCGGCTTCGGCTGAAGGCCGATCCGGACGCCTATCCGCTGGTCATCGAGACCGACGGCAATGCCGGTATCGTCAATGGGGCTGCCGTCTATTCCGGCCAGTTCAAGATCTCAAATCCGGACAAGAATGGCGCCGACAAGAACAGCGCCGAGCTGCGCGGCACCGATGGCGAGACGAAGGTCAGCGCCGGCAAGCCCGATCCGGGCTTTCGGCTGAACGGCAAGTTTTCGCTCGACCACCAGAAGTTGGGCGTCGACGAATTTCGATTCGAGACCGGGCCGCTCGACAACCCCTACACCGCCGACGGCAAGGCCTCGGTCGATCTCGGGCTAGAGCCCAGGTTTGCCATCGAAGCCAGTGGCGCTCAGGTGCAGCTCGACGAGGCGGTGGGTGCGCAGGCTGGTGCCGGGCTGACATTGGATCAGCGCATTGCGGGGCTGGAGCAGGCATTGCTCGATATGCCGAAGCCGACCATTCCCGGTACCGTCGAGGTCAAGCTGCCAGCGGTGGTGGCCGGCGACACCACGGTGCGCGACGTTCATCTGTCCGCCGAGCCGGTCGATGGCGGCTGGTCGGTGAAATCGCTTGCCGCGACCTTGCCCGGTCGCACCACGCTGGAAGCCGATGGCATGCTCTTGCTCAACGTGGAGGGCCATTTCGGCTTCAACGGCTCGTTGCTGCTCGCCGTGGCGCAACCTTCGGGTTTTGCAGCGTGGCTGTCGAAGGACGTCGACGAGGCGATCCGCCGTTTGCCCGCCGCCGGCTTCAAGGCCAAGGTCGACCTCTCGGAAAAGCGGCAGGCCTTCAGTGATCTCGAACTGATCCTGGGCAAGGCGAAGTTTTCCGGCCGCATCGATGCTAGCCAGCCTGACGATGCCAAGCCGTCGGTGCTGATGCGACTCGAAGGCGGCGAACTCGATGTCGACGGGCTGGCGGCCTTTGCCTCGATCTTCGTCAGCGACAAGGGTGCCAATCGCTTTGCCGACCGCGACCTCGATTTCCAGATCAAGGCCGGTCCGGTCAGCGCCGGCGGGCTGACCGCCGACACGGTCGATACCGCACTGAGGCTGCGCGACGGGCTGCTCGAAATCGACCGGCTGTCGGTGGGCGGGCTGGCCGGCGCCTCGATCAGCGCCACCGGCAGGATCAAGGATTTCCCGGCACGCCCGACCGGCAAGCTCGACGCCTCGGTGGTTGCCGTCGACCTGAAGCCACTGATGGATGTCGCCGCCCAGCATTATCCCGACAGCGCCGTGCTCAAAGGACTGGCAAGCCGTGCCGCCGCCTATCCGGAGCTGTTCCAGGATGCGCGCGTCGACCTGGTGGCGAGTGCGGCGGACAATGGCGACGGCACCTCGGGCCTGGCGGTGAGCGGGCAAGGCAAGGCCGGCGGCTCGGCTTTTTCCGCGTCGCTGTCGGGGAAGGGGGCGGTGGACAAGCTTCTCGAAGCTCCGGTGGCGCTGACCTTCAACGCTAAAAATCCTGACGCCACCGCGCTGCTGGCGCTCTACGGACTGCCGGCGCTGCCGCTTGGCATGCTGGGCGAGGCAAGCACGGACATCCAGGCCAAGGGCACGCTTGGCGGCGGCCTGGCGACGAGTTTCAGCCTTGCCGGCGATGACTTCAAGGCCGGTTTTGAGGGAACGATCGCCGATACCCCGCAAGGCCTCGCCGCCAAGGGCAAGCTTAGCCTCGATGCCGCCGACATCGAACCATGGCTGATGACATCAGGCATCGGCCTGCCAGGCATGGGTGCCGGCATGTCGACGTCGCTCTCGGCGCAGGGCGACTATGGCAACGGTCTGCTGGTGCTGGACGAACTCAGCGGCGCCATCAACGAAGCGGCGGTGTCCGGCGACGTCAATGTCGACGTTAAGGACGGTATGCCGCATCTGGCCGGCGCGCTGGTGCTCGACGAACTCGACCTCGATCCGATGGCGGTGACGCTGTTCGGCGATTCCGCCTTTCTTGCCGACAAGGAAGGAACCGATAAGAGTGGGGCGTGGCCGGCCACACCGTTCAGCCAGAAATCCAATCTGCCGTTCACCGCCGATCTCGACCTGACGACGGCAGCGCTTGCCGCCGGCCGGTTCGCGACCGCCTATGATGCCGCCTTTTCGCTCAAGCTCGACCAGGAAGGCATCCGCGTTTCGGATCTCAAGGCGAAATTGCTGGGCGGGGCGCTGACCGGCCTGTTCGAGCTGAAGAACAATGACGGCACCGGACTTTTCACCGGCCAGATGAAACTGGCTGGCGCCGATTTGGCGACCATGCTGCCGGATGCCGGCATCAGCGGCAATGGCGATTTCTCGGCGGCGCTGTCAAGCAGCGGCAAATCGGTCGAAGGAATGGTGGCCGCCTTGTCAGGCTCCGGTACGGCGGCGTTGAGGGGCTTGCAGGTCGCCGGCGTCAATCCCGATGCGTTCAGTGCATTCCTCGCCAAGGCGGATGCGATCGGGCGCGACATCGATGCGGCCAAGACCGCCGGCTTTGCGCCTGAAATTGCCGCTGATGGCAGTTTTGCCGCCAAGGATACCGATATCGCCTTCACGGTTGCCGGCGGTATGCTCAGGGCACCGCCGGTCAACCTCGAAAATCCGGCGGCGACCTTGTCCGCCGACATCACGGCCGATCTCAATACCAGCATGGTTTCCGCCAAGGGGACGATCGCCTATCGGCCGGGCGATGACGCCCTGGTCGGCTCCGAGCCGACGGTGAATTTCACCGCCGAGGGGCCCTTCGGCGCGGTGAAACGAGAGTTCGACAGCGAGCCGCTGGCGCAGTTCCTGACTCAGCGCGCGCTGGAAAGGGAGCAGCAGCGGGTCGAGGCAATGCAGGCCGAACTGCTCGAAAAGCAGCGGCTGCGGCGCGAGGTACGCTACTACGCGGCGCTGCAGGACGAGCGTGACAAGGCGGCCGAGGAATTGCGCAAGCAGGAGGAAGCAGCGCGGCTGAAGGCCGAAGCTGAGGCTCAGGCCAAAGCCGAGGCCGACGCCAAAGCTCGGGCCGACGCCGAGGCGAAGGCCAAGGCGGATGCCGACGCCAAAGCCAAGGCGGATGCGGACGCCAAGGCCGCTGTTGAACGGCAGGCCGCCGACGAGGCGGCCAAGGCGCAGGCCGAGCAGGAGCGGCAGAAGGTGGAAGAGGCGATGCATGTGGTCTCGCAGGAAAAGGCAAGGCTCGAGGCCGAACGCAAAGCCGCGCAGCAGCCTCCCAAGGTGGAGCGTGCGCCACTGCCGGAGGCCAACGGCAATCCGCCGCCGGCCAAGCCGAAATCCAATCCGTTCACGATCGACAATCTGCTGAAGTCACTGCAGTAGGCAGTAGGCAGTAGGCAGTAGGCAGTAGGGAAGGCCTTTCCGCCCGAAATCGTTTCAAAGAACGAGCAGTTGCGCGCCGTCCGCCACATAGCGGGCGTGGCGGAAATCCCGGACGGTCAGGAGTTTGCCGTCCTGCCAGGCCAGCAGGATGAAATAGGATGGCCGCGCCGCTGGATCGTCGCTGTCACGGACGAGGACTGCCGGCCTGTCTTCGACGAAGCCCGGCACGAAGCGCCAATCCCGCACCTGGGAATAATTGTGGAAATAGGTGCCGACCTCCTGGCGACCATTCAGCCGCGTCCTTGCCACCAGCTCCAGCCGCACCTCATCGGCCAGCATGTCGCGCACGGCGTCGAAGTCTCGGGCGTTGAATCGATCGATATAGGCGTCGAGCAACAGACGCTCAGCCGCGCTCAGCTTGGGGAGAGGGCGGTCGTCAGGTTCGTCCGCGAACCGACGCAGCCGGCCGCGGCCGCGATGCAGGGCCGCCTTGATGGCGGGGATGCTGATGTCGAGCGTGGCGCTGATCTCCTGCAGTGAATAGCCCAGAACGTCCATCATGATGACGCTGCTTCGCTGCGCGAGAGGGAGGCGCATGAAGGTATGGAGGCCGGCCGCCGCGGCCTGACGGTCGACGGTGGGGTTTGCCGGGTCGACGATCATGTCCGGGTCCTCATCGGAAAAAGTCTTTTCACGGGCTCGCCGGCGCAGGAAGTCGAGCGCCGCATTGTGGGCGATGCGGAACAGCCAGCCCTCAGGATTGGCGATCGGGCCGGCATTCGGCAGCGCCTCGAATGCCTTGGCCAGGGCGTCCTGCAGCACGTCCTCACCGTCGATGACCGAGCCCGTCATGCGGGCGCAATAGCGGTGCAGCTTTGGACGCAGTTCGCCGAACAGGCGGTCAAAAGGTTCGCGGATCTCGCCAGGAATGTTCATGCGCCTCTGTTCGCCGTTACTGGTCGAGCATACGGTAACTGCCCACCACGGTCATTTCCTCGCGCTGCGGACGTTCGATCAAGCGATCCCTGATGCCATTCTGAAAGGCCTCGAATGCCGCCAACCCGGTGATGATGTCGGCATGGGCCTCGGTTTCCGTCTCGACCAGATGGACAAAGGTCCCGTCGTCGGAACGCCATGTCATGTAGCGAACGCCTTCCGGCGATTTTTCCCGCAGCTCGTGGAACACGGCCTTGACCAGCCGTTCATTCTCGTCGGCCCGTTCCGGTTTCGTCCTGTAGCGTATCAGGTGGCGTTTCATCGAAGTTGTTCCTCTTGATTGCCCGCGCCCAGCAGGCCGCTCATGTCCGAGACGTTGCGGCGAAGCCAAAGGATTCGGGATGCCCGGGAAAATAATTGCGGGTGCGCCTGCCTGGGAACGCCCTGCCGCAGTTAGACGTCCGCGCTGCGTTTCGCCCAGCCCAGGACATAGAGCCTCAGCGCCGAGGACAGGTTGGTGTCGCGGGGCCGCGTCTCGTCGACCTCGGCGACAAGGGCGGCGAGCGTCAGCTTTCTGGTCGCCGCGATCGCGACGAGGTCGTCATAAAAAGGTTTTTCAAGGGAATAGCTGGTGCGGTGGCCGCGAATGGTCACCGAGCGCTTTTCGACCGCGCTCACGGCAGAGCGCTCATTGTTCGTTTTCGCCGCCGGATGGCTCGCGGCGGTGGCCAGCGACGAATTTTTCGGCCTTGTCGGCGATCAGGTGGTCGCGTTGCTTCTCACCTTTGGAACGGCCGTGCAACGCCCGGTTCTGGTCGGCAACGCGCACCTTTTCGCCCCGCGCCTTCTGCTTGCGGGCCTGGCGGAGGTTGATGATTTCGGCCATGGCGAGCTTGGCTTATTTCTTGCGGAAGGCGTCGAGCGAGACCACTTCGGCGCCCTTGGTGGCGGCGTCCGCCGCCGCGGGCTTCTTCTCCGCCTCGGCGGCGGCCTTCTTCTCGGCCTTCGGCTTTTTCTCGGAGACGATAGTCAATGGCTCGGGCGAGGCTTGAGCGGCTGGTTCCTCGGCCGCACCGTCCGTCTTGACGTCGAATTCGAGCTCGAAATTGACCGAGGGATCATAGAAGCCGCGCACGGCCGAGAACGGGATTTCGAGTTTCTCCGGCACGTCGGAGAAGGACAGGCCGACCTCGAAGCCGGTGTCGGTCACCTTCAGGTCCCAATACTGAAACTGGATGACGATGGTCATCTGCTCGGGATAGCGCTCGCGCAGACGCGACGACACGCGCACGCCCGGCGCGCCGGTCAGGAAGGTGATGAAGAAGTGGTGGTTGCCGGGGAGGCCGGTGCGCGCGACTTCGGCCAGGACCTTGCGCATGACGCCGCGCAACGCCTCCTGGGCCAGAATGTCATAGCGGATGTGGTCGTCGGCCATGTGACGGTAGGGTTCCATTGAATCGTCCGCATAGCTGTAATCAAGCTTTAGGGCGGCGTAAACCTGATATAGACCCCCACCGCACCGAGACGAGGACTATTGCCAACGATTTGATCGTTCAGACGCTGGCGAGCGCGGTCTGCTTTTCAACCGGTGTCGTGGAGCGGCGCTTGCCAAAGGCGCGCAGGAAGGTGCGCACGCCATTCGTCGCGGATTGCACAACTTCCTCCTCGCTCGGCGAGCCGCCAAGCATGAAGGTCGTCTGCAGTTCGGCATTGACGAGGCCAAGGAACTGGCGTGCCGCCACATCGGGGTCCTCGATCGCGAGGTAACCGCCATAGGCAAGGCGGGCAAAGCGGGCGGCGATCGCCGGCCATGTCCTGCCCGGTCCCTGTTCGCGCCACTCTGCAAACAGTTCGGGATAGCGCTCGCCTTCGGTCTGGATCAGCTTGCGCAGGAATTTTCCGTCGCGGCTGCAGATGCAGTTCTGGTTCAAGCGCACGGCAAAGCCGATCAGATCCGCTTCGAGATCCTTGGGCTGATCGGGGAAGGTGGCGATGGTGGCGAAGATGCCGGCATTGCAGCGTTCGGTCAGATCACGAACTATCGCGACGAACAATTTCTCCTTGTCACCATGATGATTGTAGATGGTCTGGCGCGAGACGCCGGCCTCGGCGGCGATCAGATCGATGTTGGCGCCGGCGAACCCTTCGCGGCAAAACACGGCAGCCGCGGAATCGACGATCGACAAACGCTTGGCCTCATGGCCGCGTGGCGGGAAAGTGTCAGGAGAAACGTGCAGCTTCATAAAAATCTATATAGAGGTGATTGACGAATTAGACAAGACTGTCTAAATTTGTGGACATAACATAAAGAGATTTCGCCCGCTGAGACGAATAAAATTCGCTCTTGGGTGTCGGAATCTCATGGGATGGAACGTCCTAAGGTTAGACGTCGCCCGCGGCGGCAACCAGACTTGAAAGAAGCCTATATCATGAGTCCCAAATTCCTCCGCATAGCGGTCGTGCTCGGCCTGTTGTCCGCCATCGGCCCGTTCGCCATCGACATGTATCTGCCCGCATTGCCGTCGATCGGCGCCGATCTCAACGCCGGCACCGCTTCCGTGCAGATGAGCCTGTTGATCTTCTTCCTGTCGATGGGCTTCGGCCAGATCGTCGTCGGGCCGATCTCGGACATGGTCGGCCGCAAGCTGCCGCTTTATGGCGGCCTTGCGCTGTTCATGGTCGGCGGCATCGGGTCGGCAATGGCGCCGACCATCGAATGGCTGATCGCCTTCCGCTTCCTACAAGGGCTTGGCGCCAGCGCCGGCATGGCCGTTCCGCGCGCCATCGTTCGCGACCTGCATACCGGCAATGAGGCCGCCAAGCTGATGTCCTTGCTGATGCTGGTGTTTTCGGTGTCGCCGATCCTGGCGCCGCTGACCGGCAGCCAGATCATCGAGAATTTCGGCTGGCGCGCCGTGTTCTGGACGGTGACGGGCGCGGCACTGCTGGCCACCATCCTTTTGGCAACCTCGCTCAAGGAGACGCGGCCGGTGGAAGACCGCGCCGGATCCTCCTTCGGCACCGCGCTGTCGGGCTATCGCTTGCTGATGGGTGATCGCAACTTCCTCGGCCTGACGGCGATCGCCGGCTTCGGCATCGCGAGCTTCTTCGTCTATCTGTCGAGTTCGTCATTCATCCTGATCGATCATTACGGGCTGTCGCCCTCGGTCTACAGCGTATTCTTCTCGATCAATGCGGTTGCCTTCATCGGCATGTCGCAGATGACGGGATTGCTGGCCGAGCGGTTCGGCCTGCGGCGCGTGGTGCGCGTCGCGGTGACCGGCTATGCAACGACGATGGTGGTGCTGTTCGCGGTGATGGCGACCGGCATCGACCGGCTCGACGTGATGGCGGCACTGCTGTTCGTCGGCTACGGCTTCCTCGGTCTGGTCATCCCGACCACTTCGGTGCTGGCCATGGAAGAACATGGCGAGATCGCCGGTACGGCTTCGGCGCTGATGGGCACGCTGCATTTCGCCATCGGCGCACTCGCCATGGGCGTTGCCGGCGTGTTCTTCGACGGCACGCCGCTGCCGATGGTGGCCGGCATCACGCTGTGCGCGGTGATCTCGTTCACGCTGGCCAAGGTCACGCTCGGCCGTTCGCGCGAAACCGTCCAGGCCCCGGCGGAATAAACACTCGCCATTCCAAACAAAGGGCCGGGTTCTCCCCGGCCTTTTTCATATCGATCCTGCCTCGGCGAGCACGAAGCGCAACCGCTCCTCGACCGGTGCCAAAGGTAGCGGGACCGTTCGTAGCCACGTTCCGTATAGACGCCGACCAGTGCATGACAGGTGCGTACGGCCTCATCAGGCGTCTGCTTACGCTCCTCATCCTGCGCGAAGATCTCCGGCCATGGCGGGGCGACGAAGACGGGCGGGCTGGAGCGGAAACGTTTCGCTGCGCAACTGACATGCTGGGGCACCGGCAGGCCGCTCAGCCTGAGATAGCCAAGCGTGTCCGGCACGCCGCGATCGAAGAAAACAGGGCGCCCGGTCTGTTCTCGCGCAATTTGATACGAGCGCATCTCCCATGACAGCATCAATTCGGCGAATAGCGTGCGATCATGCCAGGGCAAAGCGAGTCCGCCAATGGCGGACTGGTCGCGGATGATGCCGCGCCCGGCTTCGACGGAAGCCGGCCCGGCGCAAGGCCTCGATCAAGGTGGTCTTGCCGGAGCCTGGATCTCCGGTCAGCATGAAGAATCGATCGGAATCGCTTCCGCATTTATCCATGGAGAGGCGCGCGAGGTGCCGCGCCTCGGCGGCTGACAGGTCGCACAAGGATTTGCCTGGACTGGGAGCTGCCGTTGCGCGTGACGCATATCGAAGGAGGAGTGAGAAGTGGAGGTTTCTGTTGCCAGGTACCTCCGAACCCCGCCTAGAAGTGCGAACCCCTAGGGCTTGAATTGAAGCTATCGCACCGCTTACGCGGCGAGACGTGCTTCCGCATAGTTGTCATTTGCAACTACAGGTTTAGCCCGATAACGGTGGTACCATGCCGGGCAAAAGTACGATCTTTACACCTTCGTCGATCCTATTTCGCCCCCAGCAAAAACCGCTGTCGCCGACAGCGGCTTTTGGTGGAGGCGCCGGGTACCGCCCCCGGGTCCGAACGGCTTATTTCATCGCCCATTTATCGCCATAGTCGGTCAAGCCGACAAGACGAATATAGTGACCCATCGCAAGAAATGAAAGGCCGCAATGGCACTTTGTTCCCGTCAAAACCGCATCTCCAAAGGGTTGACTTGGGCGCGGTCTCCACCGAAGCTTTGCCACGGTGAGGAGTAGCCGACCTAAAGGCACAAGTTGCAGCAGCGCCACAGCCTCATCGATCGGATCCGTGGCGCCGACGAGGGGAATTTTGATGGCCGACTATCTTGCAGACGTGAAGAAATACGACGCTGGTGCCAGTGCGGATTCGGTCGAAAAGATCGTAAAGCACCTGGGCATCGCGCTCAGAAACCGTGATTCCTCGCTGGTATCCTGCACCGACCTGAAGGAGCTTGGGCGCGTCAGGGACAACTGGGTCGCCAAGAAACTCGGCATCAGCGACGCGGCGAAGGCCGATGCGGCAATCGAGAAGACTTGCAAGGCAATGGCTGCTGACAACACCAAGAGCCGGGTGACTTTTTACTACCTGGTCGCGAAAGACCTGGGCAAGCTCGGCTCCCTCTGAGACCTTTTGATAATTCTACTCTGGCAGCCGACTAGCGCGGTTTGCGGCGCTTCCGGTGCTCATGTACTTTAAGTACGCTCCGCTCCGGTTCTCGAAAACCAGGCCATTCGACTCGCCAGAGCGAATTCTGAAAAGGTCTCCACGCACCCGGCCCCGTCCGCGAAGATGGGGATGACTTCAGACAAGCGTGGCGTCAGCGCGCACATGAGCTATTATTGGTGAAATCTCGAATCGAGCCGGAACCGATGCGCCAATATCTCGACCTCCTGCAGCACGTGCTGGACAGCGGCGCCGATCGCGGCGACCGCACCGGCACCGGAACACGCTCAGTCTTCGGCTACCAGATGCGTTTCGACCTGGCACGCGGCTTTCCCGTCACCACCACCAAGAAGCTGCATCTCAAGTCGATCGTCCATGAACTTCTGTGGTTCCTGGCCGGCGACACCAACATCAAATACCTGACCGACCACGGCGTTTCGATCTGGGACGAATGGGCCGACGAGAATGGCGATCTCGGCCCGGTCTACGGCAAGCAATGGCGCTCCTGGCCGGATGGTCATGGTGGCTCGATCGACCAGATTGCAAATATTCTCAATGAGATACGCAAAAATCCTCAATCGCGGCGGCTGATCGTTTCTGCTTGGAACCCCGCCGAGGTCGAGGCGATGGCGTTGCCGCCCTGCCATTGCCTGTTCCAGTTCTACGTCTCGGAAGGCCGACTTTCCTGCCAGCTTTATCAGCGCTCCGCCGATATCTTCCTCGGCGTGCCGTTCAACATCGCTTCCTACGCCTTGCTGACCCTGATGGTGGCGCAGGTAACCGGGCTGAAACCCGGCGACTTCGTTCACACGCTTGGGGACGCGCATCTCTATTCCAACCATTTCGAGCAGGCGCGCGAACAGCTGCGGCGCACGCCTAGGGGGCTGCCCACGATGTGGATCAATCCGGAGGTGAAGGACCTCTTCGCCTTCCGATTCGAGGATTTCCGGCTGGAAAACTACGTCGCCGATGCGTCGATCAAGGCGCCGATCGCGGTATGACGGTCGACGAAGAGCAAGGAAGATAGATGGCTTCAGGATCGTTGGTAAGGACCGACATCGATGCCGGCATCAACCTAATTCGGGCTCTTGATGAAAAGGGATTTGGAGTTGCAGCCGCATTATGGTTGTACAACAGTGACGTCGACAATTGGCGCATGATCATCGCCTATCGAGGTCCACGAAAGGATCTTGAGAAGAAATATCTCGATGCAGCAACCATTGCCGCCGACTGGCGCAAGGCACGTCCTCAAGAACCTATTTTAGATCTTAGCAAGGTGAAGATCACATCAGCGGACGACCGGCTCATCGCCGGCTTAGGTATCGCCATGCGAGTTGATGGTCTAGGAGAGGTGCGATTTTCACATAACACCATCAATGGCATCTATGTCGAAGATGCCTTGATTCATAGGCTTGCCGCCTAGACCTTATTAAGACGTGGCCGATCAATCGATGCCGACCCTCACGTTCGAGGCCTTGTCCACGGCATAGGCCTGTTTGCCCTTCTCCAACTCGAGATCGGCGACGGACTCGTCGGTGATCGCGGTGACGATGGCACCGCCAATGTCGATCCTGGCATGCGAAGTGGTGCTGCCGGGCCTTCCCTTGTTATATTCATGCAGATATATCGGTGGGCAGGCTTCGAGCCGATCGGTTTCGAACCAGGGAGAGTTTTCCATGACGCGCAAGGGTTTTGGATTGAGGGCGATCGCCATTGGCGGTTTGGCGGCGACGTTGATGGCAGTGCCGGCAGCACACGCGGAAGACAAGGTGGTGGTGTTTGCCGCGGCCAGCCTCAAGGACGCGCTGGATGCGGTGAACAAGGCCTGCGAGGCCGATGTCGGCGAGGCGGCGACCGTCTCCTATGCCGCAAGCTCGGCGCTGGCCAAGCAGATTGAGGGCGGGGCACCAGCCGACGTCTTCATCTCGGCCGACCTCGACTGGATGAAATATCTCTCCGACAAGAAGCTGACCAAGCCGGACACCGAAGTGAAGCTTCTCGGCAACGAGATCGTGCTGGTGGCGCCGAAGGACTCGGCGGTTGAAACCAAGATCGAGAAAGGTTTTGACCTCGCCAAGCTGATTGGCGACGGCAGGCTGGCCATGGGCGACTTCAAGGCGGTGCCGGCCGGCAAATACGGCAAGGCCGCACTCGAATCGCTCGGCGTCTGGTCCTCGGTCGAGGGCAAGGTGGCGCAGGCCGAGAATGTGCGCGCAGCGCTGAAGCTGGTTTCGACGGGCGAAGCAGCCCTTGGCATCGTCTACGCCACCGACGCGCATGCCGAAAAAGGCGTCAAGGTGGTCGGCACCTTTCCGGAGGATTCGCATCCGCCGATCATCTATCCGGTTGCCCAGACCGCCGATTCGAAGGACAAGGATACGCCGGCTTTCCTGAAATGCCTGCGGTCGGCAAAGGCCGGCGCACTGTTCAAGGATCAGGGTTTTACCGTGCTCGCGCCGAGCAACTGAGTTCCAAGGGGCTTCATCTCGCATTATGAACTGGCTGCTGGACCTCACTCCCGACGAATGGAATGCGGTCCGGCTGTCGATCAAGGTGGCAACGGTGGCGATGCTCGCCAGCCTGCCGCCGGGCATATTGATCGCGTTGCTGCTTGCCCGGGGACAGTTCTGGGGCAAGACGCTGCTCAACGGACTGGTGCATCTGCCGCTGATCCTGCCGCCGGTGGTGACTGGTTATCTGCTGCTGCTGACCTTCGGCCGGCGTGGCCCGGTCGGCGCGTTCCTGGCCGAGCATTTCGGCATTGTTTTCTCTTTCCGCTGGACGGGTGCGGCGCTGGCTTGCGGCGTCATGGGCTTTCCCTTGATGGTGCGGGCGATCCGGCTTTCGATCGAGGCGGTGGACCGCAAGATGGAGGCGGCGGCGGGAACGCTCGGCGCCAATCCATCCTGGGTCTTCGCAACCATTACTTTGCCGCTGATCCTGCCTGGGCTGATCGCCGGCGCCATACTGTCCTTCGCCAAGGCGATGGGCGAGTTCGGCGCGACCATCACCTTCGTCTCCAACATTCCCAACGAGACGCAGACATTGCCGTCGGCAATCTACACCTTCACGCAGGTGCCGGGTGGCGATGAAGGGGCGCTGCGGCTGACGCTGATTTCCATCGTCATTTCCATGGCAGCACTTGTCGCCTCGGAAGTGTTGGCGCGGCGTCTCGGCCGGCGGATGGACATCGAATGAGCGTTCTCGTCGATATCGGCCATCGGCTGGGCGGTTTTGCCATCGTCGCCCGCTTCGAAAGCGCCGGACGGCTGACAGCCCTGTTCGGACCGTCGGGGTCGGGCAAGACGACGCTGATCAACATGATCGCCGGGCTGATCCGGCCCGACAAGGGGCGCATCGAGGTCGACGGCCGCGTGATGGTCGATACGGATGCTGGCATTTTCGTGCCGAAGCACAAGCGCCGCATCGGCATGGTGTTCCAGGATGCGCGGCTGTTTCCGCATATGAGTGTTGCCGGCAATCTGCGTTACGGCCGCTGGTTCACGCCGCCAGCGGAGCGCTATGCCGATATGGATGCCGTCGTCGACCTGCTCGGCATCGGCCCGCTCATGGATAGGCGACCGGCAAAGCTCTCGGGCGGCGAGAAGCAGCGTGTGGCAATTGGCCGGGCACTGCTAGCCAGCCCCGGATTGCTGCTCATGGACGAGCCGCTGGCCTCGCTCGATGAGGCGCGCAAGGCCGAGATCCTGCCCTATGTCGAGCGGCTGCGCGACGAGACGAAAATCCCGATCGTCTATGTCAGCCATTCCGTCGCCGAGGTGGCGCGGCTGGCCAGCGACGTGGTGATGCTGGCGCAAGGCCATGTCATCGCCAGCGGTCCGACCGAGGCGGTGATGCAAAGGCTCGACCTGCTGCCGGCGGAGGAACGCGGCGAGGGCGGTGCCGTGCTGGACACCAGGGTGCTGCGTCACGACGAGACTTTCGGCATGACCGTGCTCGGCTCGGCGGCAGGCGAGATCCGGGTGCCGCGGCTGGCGATGAAGGCGGGGGCGTCGGTGCGCATCCGTATACGCGCCCGCGATGTGATGATCGCCACCGAACATCCGGCAGGCCTCAGCGCGCTCAACATCCTGCCGGGAACCATTACCGCGATGAGCCCCGGTGAGGGCCCGGCGGTCGAGATCGGCATCGACTGCAACGGCGCAACCGTGCTTGCCCGCATCACCGAACAGTCGCGGCACACGCTGAAGCTTCATCTCGGCGGCAAGGTTTTCGCGGTGGTCAAGACGGTGAGCTTCGACCGGGCCAACACCAGCGCCGGGCTGCCAGGTGAGGTGGATGGATGATCATCGCTATGTCTTTTTGGAATAGCGGTTTCGCCAAGGAGATTCTAGTATGGGATCAGGCGTGATCGCGGAGGAGCAAAAATGCCGTCGCTGAGCTTGCGGATAAATCTCGATCCCGACGGGCGCATCGGACCGGGCAAGATCGAGCTCCTGGAACAGATCGCCGCCTTCGGCTCGATCTCGGCCGCCGCGCGCGGCATGGAAATGTCCTATAAGCACGCCTGGGACCTCGTCGAGGACATGAACCGGGTGTTCGGCAAGCCACTGGTGGCGGCGCAGACCGGTGGCCGCAAGGGCGGCGGCGCGCAACTGACGGCCGCGGGGCTTGCGGTGGTCAGCCGCTTCCGCGCCATTGAGCGTGCGGCGGCTGCAGCGGCCGCGACGCATATGGAGGCATTGCAGGCGGAGATTGATGCGGGGTGAGGGCAAGGCAGTAGGCAGTAGGGCTTAATCCTCTCTACTGGGCTTGCGCAGCAGGTAGGTGTCCATGATCCAGCCCTTCTGCCGGCGGGCTTCCTCGCGGACTCGTTCGATCTCGGCGCCGACATCACCGAGACGGCCCGAAATGAGAATCTCGTCCGGCGTGCCGAGATAGGCGCCCCAATGGATGACGACATCCTTGTCGTCCAGCGTGTTGAAGGCGCATTTGCCGTCGAGCAGGACGACTGTGCTGTCGGCATTGTCGGCCAAGCCTTCCTGCGTCAGGCGCCGCCCGGTGGTGATCAGCACGGAATCGCCGATCCGGTTCAGCGCCATTTTGTGACTGGCGGCAAGCGACTGGACAGCGGTGATGCCGGGTATGACTTCCAGTTCGAACGCGACATTGCCTCTCAAGCGCACGCGCTCGAGGATGCGCAAGGCGCTGTCATAGAGCGAAGGATCGCCCCAGATCAGAAAGGCGCCGCAGCCATCCCCTGCAATCTCGTCGCGGATCAGGTTCTCGTAGATCGCGGCGATGGCTTCATGCCAGTCATCGACGGTCGAACGATAGGACGGTGCAGGCCCATCTTCTACTGGCAGGTCGCGCACCGGCACGTCGAATTCGACGCGGCGTGACTTCGGGTTGGTGACGAAGCGGTCGCAGATCTGGCGGCGCAGCTCGGCAAGCTCGTCTTTTTTCGTGCCCTTGTCGGGGATGAACAGTACATCAGCCCGGTTCAGGCCTGATATGGCCTGAACCGTCATATGGTCGGGATTGCCGGCGCCGATGCCGATGACGAGAAGCTTGCGCATGGGGCGAACTCCTGCCCGATCGGAACCTGTTAGTCCAGACCGCGCTGGTGCGTGTCCAGACCGCGCTGGTGCGTGTCCAGACCGCGCTGACACGCCCACAGGGTCGGAAGGCTTTGAAACGCTGGATTGAAACAGCTAGGGTCATGCAGGCATTCCAGTAGAGGGAGCTTCGATGTTGCGATTTGTTCTGACTGCAGCGCTGATGCTTTCAGCCGCGCCCGCATTCGCCAATGATTCGATTGCCGAACTTGGCACCGGCGGCCTGATCCTGTCGCGCAGCGATGCCGTGGCAATGCAAAGCGAGGACCTCTTCATCTCGCCGGAAAAAGTGACGGTCGACTACGTCTTCCACAACAACACCGATCGGGATGTCGACGCCATCGTCGCCTTCCCGATGCCCGACATCGAAGGCGATCCTGAAGAGAGGCCGGCGCTTCCCAACGACCAGAGCGACAATTTCCTCGGCTTCGAGGTGACGATCGATGGCGCACCGGCAAAGCCGCGGCTCGAGCAGAAGGTGTTGGCGCTCGGCATCGACATCGGCGCCGATCTGAAGGCGCAGAACGTGCCGTTTTATCCTTTCGGCGACGCGGCGAAGGCGGCGCTGGCCAAGCTGCCTCAAGCGGTTACCGATGACTGGGTCAACCGCGGCATCATCATCGAGGATACCGGCGGCGATGGCACCGAGACGAAGAAGATCTACACGCCGTTCTGGCAATTGCGTTCGACCTATTGGTGGCGCTCGACCTTTCCAGCCAACAAGGACGTCCACGTTTCCCACCGCTACAAGCCGAGCGTCGGGGGCACCTCTTCGGTCAGCTTTTTCTACGACGGCAAGTTCCAAGGGCAGTACGCGACCTACAAGACGCGCTACTGCATGGACGACACATTTGAGAATGCGGTGCGCAAGGCAGCCAAGGACGACCCCGACGGCTATTCAAAATATTATGAAAATCGGATCGCCTATATCCTGACCACAGGCGGCAACTGGGCGGCGGGTTCGATCGGCAAGTTCAAACTGACGGTCGACAAGGGCAATCCGAAAGCCCTGGTCTCGTTCTGCGGCGACAGTGTCAAAAAGGTCGGGCCGACGACATTCGAGATGACGGCGAATGATTTCGACCCGGAGCACGACATCGACATCCTGCTGCTGGTGCCGTCTGACAGAAATGGGGGGAATGCCAACTGATGCACGTCGCAATCTACGTTGCCATTGCCGAGAACGGCGTGATCGGGCGAGACGGCGGGTTGCCGTGGCGGCTGTCCACCGATCTCAAGCGATTCAAGGCCGATACGATGGGCAAACCCATAATCATGGGCCGCAAGACCTATGAAGGCATCGGCCGGCCGCTGCCTGGCAGGCTGAACATCGTGGTTACCCGCGACAAGGCCTGGCGCGCCGAGGGCGTCGAGGTCGCGCATTCGCTCGAAGCCGCGATCCAGCTGGCAACGGTGCGCGTGCGCTGCATGGCCGGTGTGGACGAAGTCTGCGTTATCGGCGGCGGCGAAATCTATGCCCAGGCGCTGCTGCTGGCCGACCGGCTGCACGTCACCCATGTGCTGGCAGCGGTCGACGGCGATGCGCATTTCCCGCTCATCGATCCGGATTCCTGGCTTGTCGTCAGCTCCCAGGACGTTCCAGCCGGAGAAAAGGACAGCCACGCGACGCGCTATACGATTTACGAGCGCCGCGCGAGACTTTGAATGACAAAAAGGGCATTGAAAGAAGACAAAGGGTCGCGACCGGACCAAATCGGACGAACTGGCAGCGCATCGCGTTGAAAGCGCCTCGCGGCGTCCCTATAGAAGAACATACTGGATTTTGCGCCGTAATGCCGGCGTTTGAGGGAATTCCAAGCGAAAGGACATTTATGCCCTGGAACGATAAAAGCGGCGGTGGCGGCGGCCCGTGGGGCGGCGGCGGCAACAATCAGGGACCCTGGGGGCAGGGACCCAAGGGACCGAGCGGCCCACAGGGCTCGCCTCCCGATCTTGAAGACATCATCCGCCGCGGCCAGGACCGGCTGCGGCGCGCCCTGCCGGGTGGCGGTGGCGCAAGCCCAGCCATTTTCGCGCTGATCGCGGCGGCACTTGTGGTGCTGTGGGCGTTCAAGGCGGTTTATACCGTGCAGCCCGACGAGGTCGCGGTCGAACTGCGCTTCGGCAAGCCAAAGACCGAGCTGTCGCAGCCCGGCCTGCATTTCCATTGGTGGCCGCTCGAAACGGTCGAAACGGCCAAGATTTCCGAGCAGCTCGTCGACATCGGCGGCGGCGGCGCGACGAGTGGCAACACGTCCGGACTGATGCTCACCGGCGACCAGAACATCGTCAACGTCCAGTTCTCGGTGGCCTATCAGGTCTCCGACCCGAGCGCGTATCTGTTCGACGTGTCCGATCCCGACGGCATGCTGCGGCAGGTTGCCGAAAGCGCCATGCGTGAAGCCGTCGGCCGCCGGCCGGCGCAGGACATCTTCCGCGACGATCGCCAGGGCATTGCCGCCTCGGTGCGTGAAATCATCCAGACGACGCTGGACGGCTACAAGGCCGGCCTCAACGTCAACGCCGTCTCGATCGAGGATGCGGCACCGCCACGCGAAGTGGCCGATGCGTTCGACGAGGTGCAGCGCGCCGAGCAAGACGAAGACAAGTTCGTCGAGCAGGCCAACCAGTACTCCAACCAGAAGCTCGGCCAGGCGCGCGGCGAGGCCGCACAGGTCCGCGAAGACGCGGCCGCCTACAAGAACCGGGTCGTGCAGGAAGCCGAAGGTGAGGCACAGCGCTTCATCTCGGTCTATGACGAATACGCCAAGGCGCCCGACGTGACACGCAAGCGCCTCTATCTGGAAACCATGGAGAGGGTTCTGAAGGATTCCAACAAGGTCATCGTCGAGCAGGGCAACGGGCAAGGGGTCCTTCCTTATCTGCCGCTGCCGGCATTGCAGCCGAAGACCCCGGCACCGGCCGCCCCTGGTGGCGTCACGGGAGGTAACCAGTGATGGCCAACCGTCTTCCCATCATCGTCGTCGCAGCAGTGGTCATCCTGTTCCTGCTCTATTCGTCGGTCTTCGTGGTCAATGCGCGCCAGCAGGCGCTGGTGCTCAGGTTCGGCGAGATCGTCGACGTCAAGAGCGAGCCCGGCATCTACTTCAAGGCGCCGTTCTCGTTCTTCGACGCCGATACGGTGCAGTTGATCGAGAACCGGGTGCTGCGCTTCGATCTCGACAACATCCGCGTCCAGGTGTCGGGCGGCAAGTTCTATGAGGTCGACGCCTTCATCGCCTATCGCATCTCGGATCCGCGCGTCTTCCGCTCCGCCGTGTCCGGTCAGATCGAACTGGCCGAAGCTCGGCTCAGGACGCGTCTCGACGCTGCCTTGCGCCGCGTCTACGGTCTGCGCGATTTCGAGGCCGCGCTCTCCGAACAGCGCGCCGTGATGATGCGTGAAGTCCGTGATCAGCTCAGGCCCGACGCCACCTCGCTCGGCCTGCAGATCGAGGATGTCCGCATTCGCCGCACCGATCTCACCGCCGAGGTTTCGCAACAGACCTACGATCGCATGAAGGCGGAACGCCTGGCGGAGGCCGCGCGACTGAGGGCACGCGGCAATGAAGCGGCACAGCGCATCACGGCCCGCGCCGATCGCGAAGTGGTCGAGATCGTTGCCGAAGCACAGAAAGAGTCGGAAATCCTGCGCGGCGAGGGCGAAGCCCAGCGCAGTGCCACCTTCGCGGGAGCGTATCAGCGCGATCCGGCCTTCTTCGATTTCTACCGGTCGATGAATGCGTATGGAGCGGCGCTGGACAACACCGGGACGACGATGGTGCTGTCGCCGAGCTCGGAGTTCTTCCGCTTCTTCCGCGATCCCGACGGTAAGGAAGGGCCGGCAAAGCCGACTTCGCCCGCGCCTGCTCCAACCGCTCCGGCGACGGCACCTGCCGCGCCGGCGGCACAGCCCAGCACCGGCCAGTAGCGGCCGGTGCAGGATTTTCTCGCCGCCATGGGTCTCGTCCTTGTCATAGAAGGTCTGGTCTATGGCGGCTTTCCCGGCCTTGCCAGGAAGCTTGCCACCGAAGTGTTGTCGCTGCCCGAGAACGCGTTGCGGATTGCCGGGCTGGCGGCGATCGCCATCGGCGTCGGGATCGTCTGGCTGGTGCGAGGCATATGAGGCCGGTGAGCTTCGGTTTTTGGGATACGAGCATCGATCCGGGATACGAGCATCGATCCCGGGGATAACGGATGATTTATCCTCTGCCGATGGTCATAGCCGCAAACGTGCCGTATTTTTTGCCAACATGGCGCGACGCGGCGTTTTCGTCGAAGCGCTTTTCTTTTCAGGAATACCGGGAGGCTTCTCGATGACATCCAATACAATCTTGCGCGCGGCACGGCGGACGTTCATCGCCGGCGCGGCGGCACTTCTTGTCAGCGCCGTCGCTGTCCCGTCGTCCGTGACGCCGACATTTGCCGCGGATGGGCCGGCTTCCGTCGCCGACCTGGCGCAAGGCCTGCTCGGCGCGGTGGTCAACATATCGACCTCGCAGACGGTGAAGGGCACCGAAGGTCCGGGCGCCGTGCCGATGCCGCAACTACCCGAGGGGTCGCCCTTCCAGGATTTCTTCGACGATTTCTTCAAGAACCGTGGCGGCGACAAGGACAACGGCGCGCAGAAAGTGCAGTCGCTGGGTTCCGGATTCGTCGTCGACGCCGAGCAAGGCATCGTCGTCACCAACAACCACGTGATCGCCGACGCCGACGACATCGAGGTCAATTTTTCCGACGGCGCCACCTTGAAGGCAACGCTGGTCGGCACCGACACCAAGACCGATGTCGCGGTGCTGAAGGTCGATCCGAAAGGACACAAGCTGACGGCGGTGAAGTTCGGCGATTCCACCAAGATGCGTGTCGGCGACTGGGTGATGGCGATCGGCAATCCGTTCGGCCTCGGCGGCACGGTGACGGTCGGTATCGTCTCGGCCCGCAACCGCGATATCAATTCCGGCCCCTATGACGACTTCATCCAGACCGATGCCGCGATCAATCGCGGCAATTCCGGCGGCCCGCTGTTCAACAGCGCCGGTGAGGTCATAGGCATCAACACCGCCATCATTTCGCCCTCTGGAGGCTCGATCGGCATCGGCTTCTCCATTCCCTCGCAGCTCGCCTCGGGCGTCGTCGACCAGTTGCGCCAGTTCGGCGAGACGCGGCGTGGCTGGCTCGGCGTGCGCATCCAGCCGGTCACCGACGACATCGCCGAGAGCCTCGGCATGGCGACCGCCAAGGGCGCGCTGGTCGCCGGCGTCATCAAGGGCGGACCGGTCGACAATGGCACCATCCAGGCCGGCGATGTCATCATCAAGTTCGACGGCAAGGACATCCATGAAATGCGCGACCTGCCGCGCGTCGTCGCCGAAAGCCCGGTCGGCAAGGCGGTCGATGTGCTGATCGTGCGTAAGGGCGTCGAGCAGACCGTGAAAGTGACGCTCGGCCGGCTCGAGGATGGCGAGAAGCTCACCAGCGGCGAGGAGGGTGGCAATACCGACCAGGACAAGGGTGACAAGGCCCCGGCCGTTTCCACGGCTTCGGTGCTCGGCATGACGGTCGGCGAACTGAATGAGGAGACGCGCAAGAAATTCAGCATTGCGGCCGATGTTTCCGGCGTCGTCATCACCGACGTCACCAAGGATTCTGCTGCCGCCGAGCGCGGCATCCAGCCAGGCGAGGTGATCACCGAGATCGCGCAGGAATCGGTCGCCACGCCCAAGGACGTCATGGACCGGATCGGCGCCTTGAAGGAACAGGGACGCAAGAATGCGCTGCTGATGCTGGCGTCGAAGACCGGCGAGCTCAGGTTCGTGACGATCCGGATGGACTGAAGCCCGGAAGATCCGGCAGAATTCTCATCTTGAGTGGACAGGGCGGCTAGGGGCCGCCCTTTTTTCTTTGTTCCCAGTTGGCGCGGGAGAGCCTGTAGAGGACATGCCGCTTGAGCGCCGGGTGACTGTCCGGGACGTCGGGATGGTCGAAGTCGCTGGCCGGGTCGGCACTCATGCCGAGGCGTTCCATCACGGCGATGGAGCGCCTGTTGTCGGCGACGGCGATAAGGAGATAATCTCGCCGAGGCCAAGCCTTTCGAAACCGTAGGCAAGCCATGCCTCGGCCGCTTCGGTGACATAGCCCTTGCCCCAGAATTCAGGGGCCAGTCGCCAACCGATCTCGAAGGTGCCGGCCGGAAGGAATGGCAAATGATCTGTGTCGAAGAGGCCGATGAAGCCGATGCATTCTCCGGTGGCGACAATCTCGGCGGCGGTGAAACCGTAGCCATCCCTGGCGATCGAGGTCCGGAACTCGTTCATCTTGGCATCCGCGGCGGCCCGATCGCGGCGGAACGGAAAGAATTCCATCACCTGTTCTTCGGAATTGATCCGGTGAAACAGCGCGCGGTCACGATCCTCCCAGTTGCGCAGGATCAGGCGCTCGGTACGTATTGGTTTCATTGCACAAACTCTTCCTGCCTGTAGCCTTGCGCATAGAGCAGCGCGGTCAGGTCGCCATGGTCGATGCGGACCTTTGCCTGTGCCGCCACCGTCGGCTTGGCATGCAGCGCGACACCGGTGCCGGCCAGGCGAATCATGTCGAGATCGTTGGCGCCGTCACCTACGGCGATGGCGTCGGCAGGCGTCAGGCCGAGGCGCGCTGAAATTTCGAGCAGCGCGTCGGCCTTGGCGGCACGGCCGAGGATCGGCTCGCCGACCAGTCCGGTGAAGCGGCCATCCTGTTCGAGCAGGCGATTGGCGCGATTCTCCTGGAAGCCGAGCATGGCCGCGATGCGCGTCGTGAAGACCTCGAATCCGCCAGACACGAGTGCCGTCCAGGCGCCGTTGGCGCGCATGGTCTGAACCAGCGCGCGAGCGCCCGAGGCCAGGGTCAGGCGATTGGCGACGATGCGATCGACCACGGCCGCATCGAGTCCCTTCAGCAACGCCACCCGCTCGCGCAAGGCCGGTTCGAAGGCGATCTCGCCATTCATCGATCGCGCGGTAATTATGGCAACCCGATCCTTGAGGCCGATCTCGTCGGCCAGTTCGTCGATGCATTCCTGGTCGATCATGGTCGAATCCATATCGGCGATCAGGATTTTCTTGCGCCGGGTTTCCGCCTGCTGGACGATCACGTCGACCGCCTCGGTGGCGAGTACCGTGCGCAAGACGGCACTCGTATCGGCGGCGTCGGCTGCCTCAGGCAAGACAAGATCGCAGGCAATCCCTTCGGCCAGCCAGACAACAGCGCTTGCGCCGGCCGACCGTGACGCCATATTCGCAAGCGACAGCGACAAAGCGCGGTCGGCGGGATGGGATACAAGCGTGGCGATGAGCGGCATGGAACATTCCGGCGGACAGGCGGGCGAGGGCCGCGTGAAGAACGCGATCCTGATAGCCGGGCCGACCGCCAGCGGCAAGTCGGCGCTGGCGCTCGATCTGGCCGAGCGCAAGGGCGGCGTGATCGTCAACGCTGATTCCATGCAGGGCTATTCGGTGCTCGATGTGCTGACCGCCCGGCCGGAGGCGACCGACCTCGCCCGCGCACCACATTTCCTCTACGGCCATGTCCACCCGGCCGTAGCCTATTCCACCGGCGCATGGCTGCGCGACGTGATGAAGCTGATCGACGAGGGTGCGCTTTCCGAACGGCCAGCAATTTTTGTCGGCGGTACCGGGCTCTACTTCCGCGCGTTGGCCGAGGGCATTTCGGAAATGCCCGATATTCCGCAGCGGGTCCGGGACCGCTGGCGCTACGAACTGAAGGAGCAGGGCGCCGTCAAGCTGCACAGCCTGCTGCTGCGCGAGGATTCGGCGGCCGCCATGATGCTCAAGCCGACCGACAGCCAGCGCATCGTGCGCGCATTGGAGGTGCTCGACGCGTCGGGCCGTTCGATTCGGGAATGGCAGGCAGAACGCGGCCGGCCGCTCATCGACAGGGAGACCGCGCGTTTCTTGGTGATCGAGCCGGACCGGGCGGCGCTGGTCGGCCGCATCGAAAAACGCTTCGACCAGATGCTGGACAAGGGCGCGCTGGACGAGGTCAAGCTTCTATCGGCGCTTGGCCTCGATCCCGAATTGCCGGCGATGAAGGCGATCGGCGTTCGCGAACTGCAGGCCGCGGTCGCCGGAGAGATTGGCTTTCCCGAGGCGATCGAACGCGCCAAGATCGCGACCAGGCAATATGCCAAGCGGCAGACGACCTGGTTCAGGCATCAGCTGGGGCCGGAATGGCAAAGGGTGCGCCCCGGTGATGATGTGGAAACCACGATCTGACTGCTTATTTCCATTGCAACCTGAAAAGTTTACTTGCAAAGAAAGGTTCTCGTTGCGGTTGTCCAAATTAACCCTCCGTAAGCCCGCCCATGCCATAAGGTCAGTGGGCACTTTTCCAACGGGGAGCAGATGCGTTTCCACAAGGCGGAATCAGCATTTTTCGTCTTTATATTCGTGATCCTGGCCGCCGGCCTGGTGACGCTGCATGCTTATGGACTTCTGCAATCCTTCGCCAACGAGCTGCATACGGCTTCGGGTCTGGACAAGGTCATCTATCTCAACAAGCTTTTGTTCGCGACCGGCGTGCTATTGGCTACCGCGCTGTTCTTCGGCATTTTCTTCATCTATCCGCTGATCCGAAAACAGGCGACGGAAGAAGGCAAGCTGCGCGCCATGACGGTCTCGCTCAGCGCGCGCTCGGAAACACTCGAGCATGCGGCGCTGACCGACGGCCTGACCGGCATGCAGAACCGGCGCTATTTCGATGATGCGCTGAAGGAGTATCTCGAGGAGTTCAGGCGCATCGAAAAGCCGGTCGGGCTGATGATCCTCGATCTCGACCATTTCAAACAGGTCAACGATACCCATGGCCACGACGTCGGCGACGAGGTGCTCAAGGCCGTCGCGAACTGCCTCAAGGATATGACACGCTACCACGATGTGGTGGCGCGATTAGGCGGCGAGGAGTTCGCGGTGGTCACGCCCAACATGGACGCCGACCTTCTGGGCAAGTTTGCCGAGCGCATCCGCAAGGCGATCGCCAACATGTCGGTGCTGTCAGGCAATGTCCGCCTCAAGATCACCACCAGCGTCGGGCTTGCCGTCTGGGATCGCAAGGAGACGGCGGAGGAGTTCTATCGCCGCGCCGACCGCCAGCTCTACGAGGCGAAGAGGCAAGGCCGCAACCGCGTCTGCGCCTAAAATCCCGTCGCTGAATTCGTGAGGCTGGCCGTCTGCCGCCATTTTCTGCGCCTCCAGTGCTCTCGGACTCAAACGTCCGCTCCGCTCCGGTTCTCGAAAACAGCACCAGCCGACTCAGCCTGACGAATTCCCTGACGGGATTTACCCAAGCGGTCCGGGCAGAGCGCAAGCTTGGCGCGGTTTCTCAATCAGCGGGCAGAACAACCAGGCCGCAAACTCAGTCGTTTTGCGGGCGCAGGCCGAAGGTTGCGGGCTTGAGGCCGTAGCGCATGTCGAAGTCGTCGTCCGATGGCGCGCGCGCGGCGGGGGGCTTGCGGTAGTCGGGGTCGCCGGCCTGGCGGCCTGAATCGACGACTTCGGCGAAGGCCATCGACTGCTGCGTTGATTTCGGCACGTTGCGCAGTCGTTCGACGATCGCCACCAGATCGACATCGTCGGCTGACTTCGAAGAGGCGGCCTCTTCGCGCTTGGCCGTGCCGGGAAGCAGGTGGCTCGGCAGTTTTTCGAACTTGAGCCGCATTGTCGCCGCCACGCCTTCGCCGAAGGCGATGGCTTCGCGCTGGCCCATGGAGGACAGGAAGGCAAGCGTCGAGGCGGAAGAGTCGGCAATCGCCGAGCGGATGATCGCCTGGTCCTGCTCGTTGGCAAGCCGCATGGCGAAGAAGGTCGAGCATTGCGACAGGATGGTCGGGTCGAGCTCGCCTGGGCGCTGGGTGACCACGCCGAGATAGCAGCCATACTTGCGGCCTTCCTTGGCAATGCGCGACAGCGCGTGCCTGGTAGGCGCGAAGCCGAGGCGCGGATCGGCGGGCATATAGCGGTGCGCTTCTTCGCACAAAAACAGAAGCTGCAGCTTGCCTTCACTCCACAGAGCGAGGTCGAAGGCCAGGCGCGCCAGCACCGAACAGACGGAATTGACCACTTCGGACGGCATGCCGGCCATCTCGAAGCAGGTCACCGGGCGGCCATGATGCGGCACGCGGAAGATGTTGCCGATCGTTTCGTGGATGGTGTCCTCGATCAGGCGCGAGTTGAACATGAAGCGGTAGCGCGGGTCGGCCGCCGCCGATTCGATGCGCGTCTTCAGCGATCTGAGCGTCGGGCGATCGGTCTTGCTTTCGAGCATGCCCATGCGCTCGTCGATCTGCTTGAGGAGGTCGGCGATGCGGTAAGGAACCGGCGTATCGGCGGTCAGCGCATCGCCGCCGCGCCTGATATAAGCGCCGGAATTGGGATTGCGGTAAAGGTTCTTGGCGGCCGGAATGAGGTCGCGCAAGGCATCGATTTCTTCCGGCTCGGTCTCGCGGCCCCGGAACAGCACCTCGGCGAATTCCTCCAGCGTGAACATCCAGAACGGAAGATCCAAGGTTTTGGAATCGACCCTGACGCAGTATTCGGGCAGCGACGCCGCGAACTCGTTGTGCGGGTCGAGGATCAGGATGCGCAGGTCGGGTCTTGCCGCGATCGACTTGCGCAGCAGCAGCGAGACGGCGGTGGATTTGCCTACACCGGTGGTGCCGACAATGGCGAAGTGACGCGCCAGCGTATCGTCGATGGCGATATTGGCGGCGATCGTTTCGTCCTGCGCGAGCGTTCCGATGGCGATCGAATGACGCCCGGCGAGGTCATAGACCGCCTGCAGGTCACGGGTGCGGATGCGGTGCGCGACGGCGCCGATATGCGGATAGGCGGTGATGCCGCGGTCGAAGACCGGTTTGGCGGCCGGCTCTGCTCCGTCACGCACTTCGCCGATCAGCTCGATGCTGACCTCGATCGCGTTCTGGCCCTCATTGCTCCAGGCACGATCCGACTTGCCGATCCCGTAGACCAGGCCGACGGTTCGCGTGGATCCGAGATTGATGGAAATCATCTTGCCGACCGTCCACAGGCCGGTCACCGCGCCGTCGACATCATTCGCATAGGCACCGATGGTCGCGCGTGCGCCGTCGCATTGCACGACATTGCCCAGGATGCGCCTGTCGTTCTGCTCGGCGTCGCGGCGCTCCTGCGATGTCGGTTCTCCAACGGAGGCTTCGCGTTCGACATACATGGACAGGCCAATCCCCATTTCCCCTGGAGCAACGATCCTACAGGAATGGGGTTAAGGCCCGATGAGGTCGGATGGTGTAGAGAGGATTAAGGGGTCCGTGAAAATTGTAGCGAGGCGGCTCTTTTCCGGTGTCGATATTTCGCTATAATAGACATATGGATGATATAGCGAACGATATTTCCTCGACGATCGGTCGAAGGATACACGCCGAAAGGATCATGCGGGACTGGTCCTTGGCCGAACTCGCGGAGCGTTCCGGCGTCTCGAAGGCGATGCTGAGCACGATCGAGCGCGGCAAGACCAGTCCGACGGCGGCCCTTCTCGTTCGCATCGCGGCGGCCTTCGGCCTGACCCTGTCGACCTTGATCGCGCGCGCGGAGTTGCATGGCGGCGGGCTGCTGCGCGAGGCCGATCAGCCGGTGTGGCGCGATCCCGATACCGGCTATGTGAGACGGCACCTTTCGCCGGCGTCCGACATGCCGCTCGAGCTGATCAGGGTGCAGCTGCCGGCGAGCGCCAAGGTCAGCTTTCCGGCCGCCTCCTACGCCTTCATCAAGCAGCAGATATGGCTGATTTCCGGGCGACTCGAATTCATCGAAGGCGAGGTGGTGCACAGGCTCGAACCCGGCGATTGCCTGGCGCTCGGCGCGCCGTCGGACTGCACCTTCCACGCCCTGGAGCTCGGCGCCGACTATCTCGTCGCGCTGGTCAGGGGCTGACGTCATGGCGAAGAGACCAAAGCGCTCCCACAATGGGGGGCCGCCTCTTGATGAGTATAAGGGGCCGCCATGGGGCAAGGGCGATCCCTACGTCTTCCTTGCCTGGCAGGCCGCCCATGCCAAGGCGTGGAAGGCGCCGAGCCGCGACGTCATGCTGCTGCGCATGGACAAGGCCGAGCGGCTGGGCCTGACCTATGAGGAGTACACGCTCGAGATTCTGGAGCGCGGGCGGCATCTCGGGGCGGAAGACACCGAACGCATCAGCGCCATCAAGGCGGTGCGAAAGCGACGCCGCGTGCGCCATCTGGACTGATGGCAATGCCCGCGTCTATCGCAAATCACAGGACATCCTGCACATGAACTTGATCGAGATCGGAACCCTGACCCCGTCTGCTCAGACGCAGGAGATGCTGGCCGAATTGCTGGTCGCAACGGTGGCGGCCGGCGGATCTGTCAGCTTCATGCATCCGCTGGCGCCGCAGACGGCAAGGGCATTCTGGGAGAAATCGCTGGCCGCGGCGGAAAGAGGGGAAAGAGCGGTGCTTGGCGCCTGGGACGGCAAGGTCCTGGTCGGCACCGTGACCTTGCTGCTCGACTTCCCGCCCAACCAGCCGCACCGGGCCGAGATCGCCAAGCTGATGACCCGGGTCGATCGCCGGGGCAGCGGTGTGGGAACGCGCCTGATGCGGGCCGCCGAAGGCCTTGCGGTCGAGAAGGGGCGCACGCTGCTGGTTCTGGACACGGCCGCTGAAGATGGCGCTTCAGGCCTCTATGAAAAGCTCGGCTTCACGCTGACCGGCGAGATACCGGACTATGCCCTGAAGCCGCATGGCGGGCTGACCGGCACGCTCATCTACTGGAAGCGGATCGGGCCAATCTCGTAAGGTCATCCAATCGGGGAAGGAGGCAGGGTGTGCAAGCCGTGCCTCCTTCATGCTGCTCGGCTGGAATGGCGATCGACTATCCCTTGTGGTGGACCTGCTGCAGGCCGTAGACCGGTGTCGCGATGCCTTCGTGCCGCGCCTTCAACTGCAGCGACAGGAACTGCGAATAGTGGCGTGACTGATGCAGATTGCCGCCATGGAACCACAGCGCTTCCTGTTGCGTCGGCTTCCACATGTTGCGCAACTCGCCTTCCCATGGGCCGGGATCCTTGGTGGTGTTCGAGCCGAGGCCCCAGCATTTGCCAACCTTGTCGGCGACGCCCTTGGAGATCAGATCGGCGGCCCAGCCGTTCATCGAGCCGTAGCCGGTGGCGTAGACGATGAGGTCCGCGGGCAGTTCCGACCCGTCGCTGAGCAGAACCGAATGCTGCTTGATCTCTTCGACGCCGACGCCGCTCTTCAGCTTGATCGAACCATCGATGATCAGCTGTGAGGCGCCGACATCGATATAATAGCCAGAGCCGCGCCTCAGGTACTTCATGAACAGGCCGGACTCGTCGTCGCCCCAGTCGAGCATGAAACCGGCGTCTTCCAATCCCTTGTAGAACGCCGCGTCGCGTTTCTTCATCTCGGCATAGGCCGGGATCTGGAACTCGTGCAGGATCTTGTAGGGCAGCGAAGCAAAGATCAGGTCGGCCTTTGCCGTGGTGATGCCGTTCTGCACCGCCTGCTCCGAATAGAGCGAACCCAGTCCGATTTCCATCAACGTGTCGGATCTGGAGATGTGGGTACTCGAGCGCTGCACCATGGTGACGTCGGCGCCGGCTTCCCAAAGTGCCGCGGCGATGTCATGGGCGGAATTGTTGGATCCGATGACAACGGCCTTCTTGCCGACATAGGCGTCGGGTCCGGGGTGCTGCGAGGAGTGATGCTGATCGCCCTTGAAGTCTTCCATGCCCTTGAATTTCGGCATGTTGGCCTTGCCGGATTGTCCCGTCGCCAGCACCAACTGCTTCGGCTTCAGCGTGATGTCCTTGCCGTCGCGGTGGACGACGATGGTCCACTCCTTTTTCTTCTCGTCATAGGAAGCGCTTTTGGCCTCGGTTGAGGACCAATAGTTCAGCTCCATCACCTTGGTGTACATTTCCAGCCAGTCGCCGATCTTGTCCTTGGGCGAGAAGACCGGCCAGTTCTTGGGGAAGTCGATATAGGGCAGATGGTCGTACCAGACCGGGTCATGCAGGCAGAGCGACTTGTAGCGCTTGCGCCAGCTGTCGCCGGCCCGCTCGTTCTTCTCGATGATGATGGTCGGCACGCCCAGTTGCCGTAGCCGCGCGCCAAGCGCGATGCCGCCCTGGCCGCCGCCGATGATGACCGTGTAGGGCTGCGTCTTGAAGCCGAGTTCGGCCGCTTCCTTCTCGCGCTCTTCCTTCCATGTCGGACGGTTCTTGCCCGAGCCGTGTTTGGCGCCCATCGGCCGCGCGAAACCCGCCGGCTCCTCGTGGCCTTTCAATTCGACCATGGTGGTCAGCAGCGTCCAGATCTTGCCGTCCTTCAGCCTGACATGACCGAAACCGCGTGCCACCTCCGTCTCGAAGCTGATCCAGCCCTCGATCAACCCGCCGCTCTTGGTCGCATCCTCGCCCTTGGCGATGGCAAAGTGTGACGGCCTGGTTTTCGACAGCTGGCTTTTCAGCATGTCGCGAACCTGGTCGCGGCCTTCCATGGTCTTGATGTTCCAGGTGAAGGTGACGAGGTCGCGCCAATAGCAATCCTCCTGAAAGCAATCGACCGCTTTCTCGATGTCATTGGCGGCCAGGGCGGCGCCGAATTGGTCGAGCAAGTCGGACAGTTTCTTGCTAGGGGCCTTGTCGAGCATCAGGTTTCCTCCCGTGAAATCCAGATCGTCATGGTGGCTCCGCCGGACGTGCCGGCCGGACGATCAAGTATCGGCAAAGATAGCGGCCCTCGTCACGCCCCGCCATAGTTTTCAGCGGTTTCAACGGCTTATCCGAAGCCGCGATTTCCAAAATACGTTGCGGCGGCGGCTGAACACAGCTCATGCCTCAGAAACGGCGGCAGCAAAGACAGTACCCACGCTCCGTCGTGGCACCGAGCCATGGAACGCCTTCATTGCCGGCGCGACTTTTTCCCGTTGACAGGGTGCCTTTCCCGCCCTTAGTGTCCGCCACCATGAAAACGGCACTCATTCTCGTAGGAAAGCGCATGGGCAAGGCGGTGTAACCGCCGGGCGAACCCCCCCCATGCGCAGACACAGGCTCCCTCGGGAGCCTTTTTTATTGCCTGAAACACGACTAAACGACCAGCAATCGCCAGATGGCGGACAGTACGGGACCAGACCGATGAGCAACGGACAGAACGAGCGGCGCGAAATGACGGGCGCCGAAATGGTGGTGCAGGCGCTGAAGGACAATGGCGTCAAGCATGTCTTCGGCTATCCGGGCGGCGCCGTCCTTCCGATCTATGACGAGATCTTCCAGCAGGACGAGGTCGAGCACATCCTGGTGCGCCACGAACAGGGCGCCGGCCATGCGGCGGAAGGCTATGCGCGCTCGACCGGCAAGGCCGGTGTCATGCTGGTGACCTCCGGCCCCGGCGCCACCAATGCGGTGACGCCGCTGCAGGACGCGCTGATGGATTCGATCCCGCTGGTCTGCCTGACCGGGCAGGTGCCGACCTCGCTGATCGGCTCCGACGCTTTTCAGGAATGCGATACGGTCGGCATCACGCGTCCCTGCACCAAGCACAACTGGCTGGTGAAGGACGTCAACGAGCTTGCCGCGACCATCCACGAGGCCTTCCATGTCGCGACCACCGGCCGTCCCGGTCCGGTCGTCGTCGACATCCCGAAGGATGTGCAGTTCGCCAAGGGATTCTACGTCCCGCCGCAGATCGCGCCGCGCACCAGCTACCAGCCCAAGGTCCAGGGCGACCTGGAAAAGATCAAGGCGGCGGTCGAGCTGATGGCCGGCGCCAAGAAGCCGATAATCTATAGCGGCGGCGGCGTCATCAATTCCGGCCCGGAAGCAAGCCACCTGCTGCGCGAGCTGGTCGATCTCACCGGTTTCCCGATCACCTCGACGCTGATGGGCCTCGGCGCCTATCCGGCATCGGGCAAGAACTGGATGGGCATGCTGGGCATGCACGGCACCTATGAAGCCAATATGGCCATGCATGATTGCGACGTGATGATCTGCATCGGCGCGCGTTTCGACGACCGTATCACCGGGCGGCTGACCGCGTTTTCGCCGAACTCGAAGAAGATCCACATCGACATCGATCCGTCGTCGATCAACAAGAACGTCCACACCGAGGTGCCGATCATCGGCGATGTCGGCCGGGTGCTGGAGGATATGGTGCGGCTGTGGCGGGCGAGCGCCAAGGCCGACAAGAAGGCGCTCTATCCCTGGTGGGAGCAGATCGCCAAATGGCGCGCGCGCGACTCGCTCGCCTACAAGATGAACAACGACGTGATCATGCCGCAATACGCCATCGAGCGGCTCTACGAACTGACCAAGGGCATGGACACCTACATCACGACCGAGGTCGGCCAGCACCAGATGTGGGCGGCGCAGCACTATCACTTCGAGAAGCCGAACCGCTGGATGACGTCGGGCGGGCTGGGCACGATGGGTTACGGCCTGCCGGCCGCACTCGGCGTCCAGATCGCGCATCCCGACGCGCTGGTCATCGACATCGCCGGCGATGCCTCGGTGCAGATGACGATGCAGGAGATGAGCGCTGCGGTGCAGCACGACGCACCGATCAAGATCTTCATCCTGAACAACCAGTATATGGGCATGGTGCGGCAGTGGCAGCAGCTGCTGCACGGCAATCGGCTGTCGCATTCCTATACCGAGGCGATGCCGGACTTCGTCAAGCTGGCGGAGGCCTATGGCGGCCATGGCATTCGCTGCGAGAAGCCGGACGAGTTGGACGACGCCATCAAGGAGATGATCTCGGTCAGGAAACCGGTGCTGTTCGATTGCCGGGTCGCGACGCTCGCCAACTGCTTCCCGATGATCCCGTCGGGCAAGGCGCACAACGAGATGCTGCTGCCCGACGAGGCGACCGACGAGGCGGTGGCCAACGCCATCGACGCCAGGGGCAGGGAACTGGTGTAGCCGTCAGAACGGGGGCAGGGCTGTCGCGAGAAGCCGTGCGCAAATAGAGAATTAGATCCAAGAGCTTGAAATCGAGATTCATGTCATGAACGCACAGCTACAGCCGACCGGTTCCGCTTATTTCATCGCCAAGGAAACCGAAAAGCCGGAAAATCACACGCTTTCCGTGCTGGTCGACAACGAGCCGGGCGTGCTTGCCCGGGTCATCGGCCTCTTTTCCGGGCGGGGCTACAACATCGAAAGCCTGACCGTCTCCGAGACCGAACATGAGAAGCACCTGTCGCGCATCACCATCGTGACGCGCGGCACGCCGCATGTGCTGGAGCAGATCAAGCATCAGCTGGAGCGCATCGTGCCGGTGCACCGCGTCGTCGACCTGACCGTGCGTTCGCACGAATCCGGCCAGGAGCGGCCGCTGGAGCGGGAACTGGCGCTGGTCAAGGTGGCCGGCACCGGCGAGGCCCGCGTCGAGGCACTGCGGCTGGCCGACGCCTTTCGCGCCAGCGTCATCGACGCCAACACCGAGCATTTCATCTTCGAGATCACCGGCAAGGGCTCCAAGATCGACCAGTTCATCGCCATCATGAAGCCGCTCGGCCTGGTCGAAATCTGCCGCACCGGCGTGGCGGCGTTGAATCGCGGCCCACAGGCGATGTAAGTCCGCCGCACCGACAGTCTTGGCGGGGCGCGCCTGGTCCGGCCACGAGCCGGCCGCTGGCCTTTGCGCGGACCTCACGAAGCGACAATAATGCTGACATATCTGGGAGGATACCATGTCGCTTGACGCATTCCTTGCCCTGCTTGTCTACGCTTTCGTGACCTCGATCACGCCGGGGCCGAACAACCTCATGCTTCTGGCATCGGGTGTGAATTTCGGCCTCGTCAGATCGGTTCCACACATGCTGGGCATCAGCATCGGTTTCCTGGTGCTGCTGGTTGCCGCGGGTCTTGGCCTGGGCGCGGTGCTTACGGCTTTCCCGGCGCTGCACACCGGATTGAAGATCGCCGGCGGTGCCTATCTGCTCTATCTCGCCTGGAAGATCGCCATGTCGCGCTCACTCAGCGGCAAGGGCGAGGTGAAGGCACAGCCGATGCGCTTCATCGATGCGGCGGCATTCCAGTGGGTCAATCCGAAGGCATGGGTGATGGCGATCACCGCCATGGCCGTCTACGCCAATCCTGAGCGTCCATTCCTGTCGGTGGTGTTGATCGCCGTGGCCTTCACCGTCGTCAATCTGCCAAGCGTCTCGGTGTGGGCGGGGTTCGGCACCGCACTGCGCGGTTTCCTGTCGGACCCGCTGCGGCTGAAATGGTTCAACATCGCCATGGGCGTGCTCTTGGCGGCGACGCTTTGGCCGATGCTGAGGTAGGTCGTGGGGCGCACCATCTGATCGTCGCGAAACGGGATCCGGACTCTCGGTGGGCCGTCCAGATTGGGAGCCAAGCCGTGTTGCACATCCATTGTGCAGTGCACATTAAATCTTCGTAATGCCGTGTTTTGGCCCTTTTCCGACAAAGGCGTGTCCTATGTATTCGGCGTAATCGCGGCAACGGCCGTGATTTGCGTTAGAATAAGAACCATCGGACCACGGCGCGTCGGGTGAAGAGGGCCTTTTGACCATGCGTGGAAAAGCCGTTCTTTCGTTGCTTGCCCTCGCCTGCCTGGCAGCGGCCTGGCTCTATCTTTCGCCTGATGCGCTGGGCAGGGTTCGACAGCTCGTCGGCGCAAGGCAGGTGGCCGCGCCGTCGGACAAACCGGCTGCGGGTTTGGACAAGAAAGCCGCTGGCGCGTCGCGCTCCGCATCCATCCTCTCGGCCGTCGCCTCGACCGCCGATTTCCCGATCCGGCGCTATGCGATCGGTTTTGTCTCCTCTCCGGCCGTCGTCAGCATCAATGCGCGGGTCTCCAGCCAGATCGTCTCGATCGACGTCAAGGACGGGCAGATGGTCAGGGTTGGCGACGTTCTTTTTTCGCTCGATGACCGGGCGCTGAGGGCGCAACTGGCCAAGGACCAGGCGGCGCTCGCCAAGGACCAGGCGATGCTCGCCAGCTCGCGTTCGGATCTGCAGCGCGCCAAGGACCTGGTCGCCAAGCAGGCCGGCACGCAGCAGACCTACGACCAGGCCGTCGCCGCGGAGAAGGCTGCCGCGGCGACCGTCGATGCCGACAAGGCGACGATCGACGCCGACAACGTCCAGCTTGGCTTTGCCACGATCACGGCGCCGATTGCCGGCAGGCTGGGTGCGGTCAATGTCGCCGTCGGCGACCTCGTCACCACCAGCAATGGCAACAGCAGCACGGCCACTCCGCTGGTGACCATCACCCAGATGGACCCGCTGCAGGTCAACTTCAATCTTCCTGAGAGCAACCTGGCGCTGCTGCACAAGGCGCTCGCCAACCCGCGGCAAGGGGCAGTGACGCTGACCAAGGACGGCGACCCGACGCCGATCGGCAAGGGCACGCTCGATTTCGTCGACTCCAGCGTCGACACCGCGTCGGGCACGATCGCCACGCGGGCAAGCATTCCGAATGCCGATCTTTCGCTCTGGCCGGGCCAGTATGTGAATGTCGTGCTCGACGCCGGCATCATGCCGCGGATGACCTCCGTTCCCACGGTCGCGGTCCAGCCCAGCCAGAAGGGGCCGTTCGTCTATGTGGTCAAGCCGGACAACACCGTCGAGATGCGCCCGGTGCAGGTGGCGCTGACCGACGGCGAGAACAGCGCCATCAGCCAAGGGCTGAAAAGCGGTGAGAAAGTTGTCACCGAAGGCCAGACAAAGCTGAAGGACGGCGCCGCCGTGCATGAAGGCAAGGCCGCGGCGGGTGCTGCCGCGCCCAAGGTGGCCGAGGCAGCCAATGCCGGCGAGGCGGCTCGATGATCTCCGAATTTTGCATACGCCGGCCTGTCGCCACCCTTCTGATGTCATTCGCGCTGGTGCTGGGCGGACTGTTCGCTTACAAATTCCTGCCGGTGGCCGCACTGCCCAGCGCCGAATTCCCGGTGGTCAATGTCTCGGCCTCGCTGCCCGGCGCCTCGCCGGAGACCATGGCGACCTCGGTGGCGACGCCACTGATCAAGCAGTTCGCCACCATTGCCGGCATCGATTCCATTTCGACCACCAACTCGCTTGGCCAGACCTCGATCGCCATCCAGTTCGTGCTCAACCGGGACATCGACGCCGCCGCCGCGGATGTACAGGCGGCGATCGCGCGCACGCAAAGATCGCTGCCGCCGCAGATGACGGCGCCGCCGAGCTATCGCAAGGTCAATCCGGCCGACGCGCCCATTCTTTTGATGTCGCTGGTCAGCGACACGGTTCCGCTGACCGATCTCGATGCTTTCGCGGAAAACGTCATCTCGCCGTCGCTGTCGACCATCGACGGGGTGGCGCAGGTCTCGATCTTCGGCCAGCAGAAATACGCGGTGCGCATCCAGATCGACCCGACCGCGCTTGCCGCGCGCGGCATCTCGATCGATCAGTTGCAGGCGGCGATCGCGTCCGCCAACAGCAACACGCCGCTCGGCGTGCTGCAGAACGACAAGCAGCAGCTCACGATCACCGCCAACACGCAGCTCAATGACGCGGCCGGCTTCTCCAACATCATCATCGCCACCAAAAACGGTCACCCGGTGCGGCTGGGCGAGGTCACCCGCGTCGTCGATTCGGTGCAGACGACCACGACCGCAAGTTGGTACGATGGTACCCGCGCGATCATCATGGCGGTGCAGCGCCAGCCCGACGCCAACACGGTCGACGTCGTCGACAAGGTCAAGGCGATGCTGCCGTCCTTCCAGGACCAGATGCCGGCCGCTGCCTCGATCAAGCTGCTCAACGATCGCTCGACCTCGATCCGCCAGGCCGTCGACGATGTGCAGTTCACGCTGCTGTTGACCATCGCGCTGGTGGTGATGGTGATCTTCGTGTTCCTGCGCCGGGTGACGGCGACGATCATTCCGGCCGTGGCGGTGCCGATCTCGCTGATCGCCACGCTCGGCGCGATGTTCCTGTTCGGCTTTTCCATCGACAACATATCGCTGATGGGCCTGACGCTCGCCGTCGGCCTCGTCGTCGACGACGCCATCGTGATGCTGGAAAACATCTTCCGCCACATGGAGGAGGATGGGCTGTCGGCCTTCGATGCGTCGCTGAAGGGCGCGCGCGAGATCGGCTTCACCATCATTTCGATCTCGATCTCGCTGGTGGCGGTGTTCATCCCGGTGCTGCTGATGGGCGGCGTCATCGGGCGCATCTTCAACGAGTTCGCAGTCGTGGTGACGGTCGCCATCCTGGCGTCGATGTTCGTGTCGCTGACGCTGACGCCGATGCTGTGCTCGCGGCTGCTGTCGGTCACGAAGGCCGACCGCGACAAGCATGGCCCTGGCCATAAGCAGGACCTCGTCACACGCGGCTACGACCGGATCTTGAGTTTCTGCCTGCGGCACACCTTCCTGGTGTTCCTCGTCTTCATGGGAACCGCGGCAGCGTCGGTGTGGCTGATCGAGGTCTCGCCGAAGGGGTTCTTCCCACAGGAGGATATCGGCCAGATATCGGTGACCACCATTGCGCGCCAGGACATCTCGTTCGACGCCATGTCCAAGCTGCAAGGGCAGGTCGCCAGCGTCTTCTCGCATTCGCCCTATGTCGACCATGTGGCGTGGTCGGCGGGTAGCGGCAACAATGCGCTCAACCAGGGGCAGCTCTTCGTCCAGCTCAAGGGCAAGGACCAGCGTCCCGATATCGACAAGGTGCTTTCGGATCTGCGCAAGCAACTGGCCGGCGTGGCGGGTATCGAGACCTACATGCAGCCGGTGCAGAACCTGAGGCTGGGCTCACGGTCGTCGGCCAGCGCCTACCAGCTCGTGGTTCAGGGGCTCGATGCCGGCCAGACCGATATTTGGGCGCAGAAACTCAATGACGCGATGGCGGCCGACCATACGAACTTCACCGATGTCACCAGCGACCTGCAGAACAATGCGCTGCAGGCGACGCTGGTGGTGGATCGCGACAAGGCCGCGCAGCTCGGCATCGATACCGACACGCTGCGCTCTGCCCTCTATGGCGGGTTCGGCACCGACCAGGTTTCGACGATCTTCGGTTCGGCCGACAGCTACGAAGTCATAACCGAGCTTGATCCCAAGATCGAATGGTCGCCCGAGCGGATGCTCGCCATCCAGATGAGGACGGCAAGCGGCAGTCTGGTTCCGCTCGGCGCCTTCGCCCGGGTCGAGCGCACGGCAGGCGCCCTGACGGTCAACCAGCTCGGCCAGCTTCCGGCGGTGACGATCTCCTACAATTTGCCGCGGGGCGTTGCGCTGGGTGACAGCGTAGCGCGCATCGACGCGCTCAAAGAGCAGATCGGCATGCCGACGGCTATCTCGACCACCTTTGCCGGCACGGCCAAGACCTTCCAGGATTCGCTGGCCAACCAGGGTCTTCTGGTCGGCGGCGCGATCCTGACCATCTATATCGTGCTCGGCATCCTCTATGAGAGCTTCATCCACCCGCTCACGATCCTCACCGGCCTGCCGTCGGCTGTGCTCGGGGCGGTTGTTGCCCTGCGCTTTGCCGGCATGGATCTGTCTGTCATCGCGGTGATCGGTATCCTGATGCTGATCGGCATCGTCAAGAAGAACGGCATCATGATGGTCGACGTCGCGCTCGAACTGCGACGAGAAGGCATGTCGGCGACCGAGTCGATCCACAAGGCCTGCCTGATGCGTTTCCGGCCGATCATGATGACGACGCTGGCGGCATTGATGGGTACGTTCCCGATCGCGCTCGGCACGGGCGCCAGCGCCGAATTGCGCCAGCCGCTGGGCGTTGCCGTTGTCGGCGGTCTGCTTGCGTCGCAGGCGCTGACCCTGTTCGTGACCCCGGTGATCTATGTCTACATGGAGAATTTCTCGGGCTGGCTGGTCGGGCTATGGTCGAAGCGCAAGGGCGAGCCGAGTCGTGTCGAAGATATCGACCAGCCCTCGCTGTTCAGGGCGAGGGAAGAAATGCTGCCCGAACCGCAGCGGGCGGCCGCCGAATAGAGGCAGGGCCAGCTCCATATGCCGCTGGCCCAAGGCGTTGCGCTTGCGGTGGCAACACCGGAACCGTAATTTGGCGCCATGTCACACGATCATGACCACGACAACGAACTCGATCCGTTTGCAGCCCGCGTGCGCGCGCTGGAGACCATCCTCACCCGCAAGGGGCTGATCGATCCGGCGGCGATCGATGTCATCGTCGATACTTACGAGACGAAAATCGGCCCGCGCAACGGCGCCAGGGTGGTGGCCAAGGCCTGGGCCGACGCGGAGTTTGCCGACTGGCTGAAACGCGATGCGACCGCGGCGATCGGATCGCTCGGCTATACCGGCCGGCAGGGCGAGCATATGCAGGCGGTGTTCAACACCGAGGAGACGCACAACCTCGTCGTCTGCACGCTGTGCTCCTGCTATCCGTGGTCGGTGCTCGGCCTGCCGCCGGTCTGGTACAAGGCCCCGCCCTATCGGTCGCGCGCCGTCATCGATCCGCGCGGGGTGCTGGAGGAATTCGGGCTGACGCTGCCGGCGGACAAGAAGATCCGCGTCTGGGATTCGACCGCGGAACTGCGCTATCTCGTCGTGCCGATGCGGCCGGAGGGCACCGAGGGCTGGAGCGAGGAGCGGCTAGCGGAACTGGTGAGCCGCGATGCGATGATCGGCACCGGCCTGGCGAGGCAGCCGGCATGAACGGGCCGCACGATCTCGGCGGACAGATGGGGTTCGGCCCGGTCGCGCCGGAAAAGGACGAACCGTATTTTCATGCCGCCTGGGAAAGGCGAGCGCTCGGCGTGACGCTGACTGCCGGCGCGATGGGAGCGTGGAACATCGACGAAAGCCGGCATGCGCGGGAATCGCTGCATCCCGCCGATTATTATGCCTCCAGCTACTACGAGATCTGGATCAAGGCGCTGGAGATCCTGCTCAAGCGCCATGGCTTCGTCACGGAGCGCGATCTCGAGGCAGGCACGGCGGTCGATCCGGCAGCGGTGCCGAAGCGGGTATTGAAGGCTGAAAGCGTGCCTGATGTGCTGGCCAAGGGCGGTCCCTGCGACCGGCCGGTGGCGCGGCCGGCGCGGTTCAAGGCCGGCGACCTCGTGCGGACCAAGAACTTCAACCCGACCGGCCACACGCGGCTGCCGCGCTACGCACGCGGCAGGCAGTGTACAATCGAGGCGGTGCGCGACGGGTTCGCGTTTCCCGACAGCAACGCGCATGGGCACGGTGAAAACCCGCAATGGGTCTACACCGTGGTTTTCGAAGGGGCGGAAATCTGGGGCGAGGGGGCCGACCCGACGCTGAGCGTTTCGATCGACGCCTGGGAGAGCTATCTTGAGCCGGCGTGAGGGCCTCGTCGCCGATCTGCCACCGGGCGTCGATGCTCCGGTCTTTGCCGAGCCATGGCAGGCCGAAGCCTTCGCCATGACGGTAGCGTTGCACGACAAGGGCCTGTTTTCGTGGAGTGAATGGGCGCAGGCGCTGTCGGCGCAGGTGAAGAAGCCAGGTGCCGCGGCTGATGGCCATGACTATTACGAACATTGGCTGGCGGCACTCGAAAGCCTGCTTGTCTCGAAAGGGCTGGCCGCCAAGGCGGATGTCGACGCAATGGCTGAGGCCTGGGAACGCGCAGCGCACGCCACCCCGCACGGCAAGCCGATCCTGCTGGAGAACGATCCCAGTCTGACCCGACAGGGTCGTGGCGGCCCGAGCCGATAGGTCGGCAACCCGCCCTAAGGACGTCGAGCGAGATCGCAGGGGAATCGGGTGAGTTAATTATCGTGAGATGACGCTTACGAGGAATTCGTCGTCCCACGCCGCCACTTTTCGTTTCAATCGCAACGAATCCTTTCCAGGCGCTCGTCGTATGAGATTGAGAGCCATGTGTTTTATGGTGGTGAAGTTTGCTGGAGCATGGTCTGTTCGCAGGCGGCACTCGTCATCGCGGAAGACCATGTCGAGCACCCAGTGGAGGCTGTTTTCGACGGCCCAATGGTCGCGGATGAGAGGGCCGATCAGATTGGCGACGAGAACCAGCGAGGTAATGTAGAAACGCGTCTCGCGTTCGATCTTGCCGCCGGCCTCACGGGTGCTCTGGACCATGACGACACTCTTGAGGCCAGGCCATTGATGGCTCTTTTGAAGCCAGTCGACATCGTGGATAACCGTGATGTCTCGGGTCTCGATACGACCGTGGTTACCATCGACCGTGCTGGCGCGGCTCACGGTGGCGTCCTTGAAGTTGCGGGCTTTTTGCTCGGCGGCAAAGAGTTCGACGTCATCGCGCAGCGTGCCCTGATTGCCTTTGAGGGCGAAGATGTAGTCGGCCTTCTTGTCCAGGACCTTCTGGGCGATGGTACGCTGGCAGCCCATGGCATCGATGGTCACGATGGCCCCCTCGATGGCCAGCATGTCCAGCAGCTTGGGAATGGCGAGGATCTCATTGGCTTTGTCCGCCACCTTGACCTGCCCCAGCACCAAGCGTTGACGGGCGGCGAAGGCGGAAACCAT